>CAZKAI010000028.1:0-41784 GCA_964550565.1 uncultured Pirellulales bacterium | reverse complement strand
GATACCCCTGAAACCAGGGCGCTCATGGCGTATTACATAGTAATGTTATCGGGTAATTGGGGGTGGCGGATAACTGCGATCTGGCAGATGTGGATTGTCCGAAAAGCCTGCTTTGGGTGCGGGTTATCTGGTTTGTACGGCTTGTGGGGGCTGGGGTGGTTTATCGAGGGAGCCTGCATGGCATGTCGTGGCCTGGAGGTCTTGATTTTATTGGGTCTTTTCAGTATAATTAGGACTTTCAGTTAAGGAGTCTGGTGATGAAACAATACATGCTTATCGTGGTGTTTTTATCGGCTGTTTCGGGGATTGCGTCTGCGGTCAATCCGGAAGTGACACTTCAGGTCTCGGGGGCTGTACAGGGAACGATTGTTCTGGAGCTTTATCCGGACAAGGCTCCCATCACGGTCGCCAATTTCCTGGGATATGTTAAAAACGGTTTTTATAATGGCCTGATTTTTCACCGGGTCATACCCGGGTTTATGATTCAGGGGGGCGGGTATAATCCGGCACTGGTCAAACAGGCGACCGGGCCTGCCATACTCAATGAAAGCACCAATGGGCTTGCCAATCTGCGAGGAACGATTGCGATGGCGCGGACCCCTTATCCTCACTCGGCGACGGCGGAATTTTTCATCAATCATGCGGACAATCCTGCCCTTAATTTTGGCGGTCTTGTTTATGATGGCTATCAGTCCTATTACTATGTGCCAGGGTATTGTGTGTTCGGGCGGGTGATCAGCGGGCTGGATGTTGTGGATGCGATTGCTGCGGTACCTACGACGACGGTCGGCAGCATGGCCAATGTGCCGCAAACGGCGGTGGTTATTCAGTCGGCAGCGGTGACGGTCGATGTTCCCGTGTGTGCGGAAAAACTCGAGGGGGATATTAACGGGGACTGCCGGGTGGATTTTGAGGATTTGCAGCGGCTGGCGCTGAACTGGCTGGAGAATAATGCGGTCACATCCAACTGAGCTGTTGGATAGAGTCAATATACTTAACACGTATCATTTTGCAGCGAGGATGGCCGCAGAACACATCGAAACGGACCATAACCGTGTCTCGGGCGGACAAGTTCATTCAGGGTCAGTATCTGACCGGGAAATGTCATCTTGACTTGATTTTTATTGTTCGGACTGTTGTGTGCCGGTATAATTGGGCCTATTCTATGGAAGCAATATAGGCCATGTTAAATGTCAACGGCGGAAGAAAAGCAGTTATAAGAAGGGTGTTATGGAACAAGGAAAAATCAAATGGTCGAGGCGTATTTGCATTCTATCCATTGTATTTGCCCTGGGCCTCTTTTTCCCTGAGATATTCGTGATACTGGGTTTCCTGTTCTTTGGGAACACCGACCACGATATATTCCGATATTTCAAGCCGGTTGTCTTCAGTGAAACACAGATTAAAGAGGCTGTTGAGCAGAGGGTACCGATCACCATTCCGGCAAAGGCGACCAATTTATACTTTGCCTGGGAAGGTGCTTTAGATATTGATTATAATATCGCCCTGACTCTCCCGAGCCGGGAAAGCTGTAATGAGTTCTTTAAAGAACAACTCCGAACACCGATTGAAAACTTCAAAGAAACGGAATGGTCTTTAGATAAAGTGGGACATGATGATCCAAGCCGCTGGCCTGAAAAATTCAAGGGAAACTGGGATTTGGAGGCTTATACCGATTCCCCTGTCTATTTTTGCAGATGCGTGGATTCCGGCGGTCGGGGGGATGGAGGGGCTGTGATTTATTATTTTCCGGACCATTGCAGGATATTCCTTCGTGTCTATAGTCCCTTTGCTTTTAAGCTTTTTATGGGAAAAGGCGATGAATAAAACAATCATGACACGGATTCGAGGAGTTCTATTTTATCCTGCAATCATTCTGTTGATTGTTGCTGTATTTTTTGCGGGTGTGTTATTCAGGCAACGCGCGGGATTGCATAATTCACTTCAAACCATGCCGCTGCATTTGGGGGGTATAACAAACGATTTAATGGCGAGGTCTATTCGGCCAGACACATTGCCAGACAAATTGAACATTATTTGTATGTTACTGTTCCAGACCAGGCAACGAATCTGTATTGTGCGATTAACAGCCGTTTATTTGTTCATTGTTATGCAGCATTAACACTGCCAGATGAATCCGCCTGCAATGAATTTTTAGAAAAGCAGATTGGCATTACGCAAAAGGATTTTAAACTTACAGCGAAATTGCCTGATGCTTTCACTAAAAAAGGCCCCAGTGCCTGGTCCGAAAAACGGAAAGGGAACTGGGATTTAGTGATATATGATCAATTTCAAGTCTGTGACGATACCGGCTTTGGTACGCGCACCGTGATTTATGTCCCCGGACATCACAGGATATTTATCGTGGATAGCAGGCTATAAGTCGCGTCTGTTATCCCGGCTGAGTATAAACAAGTCTGGTTATCGCTTGAGCTTGAGCTGTTTGTATTTGCTGCGGCGGTGGGCCAGGCGGTCGGGATTTTCGGACTGAATTTTTTCTTCGTAGGTGGCGAAGTTGCCCTGGAACCACTGGGTTTTGCCGTTGCCTTCGAAGATCAGCAGATGGGTGCAGATTCGGTCGAGGAAGAACCGGTCGTGACTGATGACCATGGCGCAGCCCTGGAAATCGATGATGGCCAGTTCGAGTACCCGCATGGTATCCACGTCGAGGTCATTGGTGGGTTCGTCAAGCAGCAGGAGGTTGCCGCCGGTGCGGAGCATCTTGGCCAGATGAATGCGGTTGCGTTCGCCGCCGGAACATTCGGAGACTTTTTTCTGCTGCTGGGAGCCCCGGAAATTGAACTTGGCGACATAGGCGCGTGAGGAGATGGACATGCCGCCGACGTCAATCTTGTCTTTGCCGTCGGTGATTTCCTCGAAGATGGTTTTACCGCTGTCCAGCGTATTGCGGTGCTGGTCCACATGGCCGATGGAGACGGTGCTGCCGATGTCGATGGTGCCGGCGTCGGGCTGTTCCTGTCTGGTAATCATCTTGAACAGGGTGGTTTTGCCGATGCCGTTGGGGCCGATGACGCCGACGACGGCATTGGGGGGCAGTTCAAACGAACACTTTTCAAGCAGTTGGTTGTCGCCGTAGCCCTTGCAGACATCCTTGAAGGCCAGCACCTTGTCGCCCAGACGCGGGCCGGTGGGGATTTGAATGAGGACGTCGCTGTTGCGGTCTTCGGCGGAGATGGAGGTCAATTCGCCATAGGCGTTGATACGGGCCTGGTTTTTCTGGTTGCGGTCACGGGTGGAGGCGCTGATCCATTCGAGTTCGCGGGTGAGGGTCTTCTGCCGCGGGGATTCTTTCTTGTCGGCCAGGCGGAGGATGTCCAGCTTCTGTTTGAGCCATGAAGAATAGTTGCCTTCGAAGGGGATGCCGCGGCTTTTATCCAGTTCGAGAATCCACTTGGTGATGTTGTCGAGGAAATAGCGGTCGTGGGTGGCGATGATGACGGTGCCGGGATAATCGCGGAGGGCGACTTCCAGCCACTGGACGGTTTCGGCGTCGAGATGGTTGGTGGGTTCGTCCAGCAGCAGCAGGTCGGGTTTTTCCAGCAGGGCCATGGACAGGGCGACACGGCGGCGTTCTCCGCCGGAAAGCTGGCTGACGGGAGCATTGTCCGGGGGCAGCACCATGGCATCGGAGACGATATCCATGAGGCGGTCGGTTTCCCAGCCTTCGCAGGCGTCGATTTTGTCCTGAAGGACGCCCAGTTCTTCCAGCAGCTTGTTCATGACCTCATCCGACTGAGGTTCGGCGAGCTGCTCGGAGATTTTGTTGAAGCGGTCCACCATATCGAGGGTCGGCTGGATGGCCGTCATGAGGTTTTCGCGGATGGTCTTGTTCAGGTCGATCTGGGGTTCCTGGGCGACGTAGCGGACTTTCATTTTGGGGGCCAGCCGGGCCTCGCCGTGGAAGTCCTTGTCGATGCCGGCCATGATGCGCAGCAGGGTGCTTTTGCCGGAGCCGTTTTCGCCGATGACGCCGATTTTGGCCCCGTAATAGAACGACAGGGAGATATTGCTTAACACATTTTTTTCGCCATAACGCTTGGAAACATCCAGCATTTCAAATACAAATTGTGGAGGCATCTGATACGATTCCTATATAATTTTATAATCAAACTGAACGACTTGACTTGTCATACCCGCACAGGCGGGTATTGGGCTTATCCCTTCAAGCTCTGGATTTCCGCTTTTGCGGGAATGACAATCTGCAATAACTATTTTTACAAAAAGCAGTTATGGCTTCAGGCTTTCAGTATTTGGCCCGTTTAGAACGTTTACTGACTTAAAACCAAAGTCTTCTATTACCATACTCTTGGGCCGAACACAATATGATACTGGGGGCAGGGATGAGGGATGGCTTGAAAATCACTGGAATATGTCGGTCCGACAGGTCTGGTTTGGCGAAAAAACGACCGGGTTGATTTACTGTAAGTGATTTATATATAAGGGCATAAGGATACTGGTAAAAGAAAATCTTTTATTTTGTCCGGCCGGACTATATAATAAAGCCGTCAGGAGAGTGGTGGAGGTGTTTGGGAAAGTGTTTATTTTCTGCCATTTCCCGGCTATGGAAAGCCGGCCCGAACTCGATGGAATCGGGCAAGACCCTGTAAGACAGCGAGCAATACACGGATTGCTCCGGGAGATAATGTTTTTTTGTGGAGGCAGGTAAGATGAAAAAGGCAGTTTTTGTGTTTATGTCACTGATTGTGCTGGGTACGGCGGCTCAGGCACTGATTATCACTACAGCCGATGGCAATGGTGCCGACGCGTGGATTTCCAACGACGGTCAAAGCAGTTCGTATTGGGCTGACAAGGTCCATAACACCACGGGGATGCATGTTCGCTATAATGGCGGCGGGTCGCGCTTCAGAGCGGCTTTAGTGCGGTTTGATATCAGCTCGATTGTCGAGCCTATCGGTGCGGATGCCCAGCTTCAACTGGGGCAGACCTATACCAAGGGCAGCGATAAGGTCATCGATGTGTATGGCCTGGTGGATGGTCATGCGGGCGAGGCCTGGGATGATACGACGCTGTGCTACAATAATGCGCCGGGTTTTGTTACGCCGGAGCAGGGCAATAATCTGGGCTGGTATGCGATTGATTCGAGCCTGGTATGGCTGGGAACGTTTATCATCCCCGGCACCGGCAGTTCTGGAGCGACGATAACTCCTCCCAAGACGCTGCTGACGGATCCGACGAGTCTTCCGCTGGCTGATTTTCTGAATGCCGATACCAACGGTCTGGTGACTCTGGTGCTGATCAATGCACAAGGGACCAGCGGCAATAACAGCGAAAACCGATTTGCCTCGGAAGAAGATGCCAACGGCGGTTTTCCGGCACTGGTTCTGGTTCCTGAGCCGATGTCGATGCTGCTGCTGGGATTGGGCGGTCTGCTGATTCGGAGACGTTAATTATTGAATTAGAATTTGTGAGGCCGGGAGTGGATTGCTTCCGGCCTTTTTTATGCGCGGGAGGCCGGGAGAGAGAGTGATTGGCTATTTTTGATTTTCGATTGATGATTAGGTTTAATTTTGGATTCTTGATTGTTTTGGGTGGATTTGATAGAATTCAGGCTGTTTGAGGAAAAAGCAGATTAAAAATCAAAGAGCAAAAATCAAAATTATGGAAACCGCCGAAGGCGGAGACTGAATTACTGTCAAGCACGGAGGCTTGAGTTGCGATGGCCTGGCAGTAAGCGGAGAATTTCAAGCAGAATCAGTATAGAATACCCCTTTGGGGTTTGAACAATGATAGTATGACATACTGCAAGGAGAATCGCATGTCAATTGCTAATGCAGAGCAGAGAGGCGACAGGGTTTATGTTTATGATAAGTATGGGCATGAGCTTTCGACCATTCCGGCAGGTAATCAGCCCGGCGATGGGTTGAAGGGATTTACCTCATCCACGGTCACGATCCAGATTGGCTCCCGGCTGTGCACCTATGACGCGGGGGGGAATCTGATCGGGTCCGCATCCGCCAAGTAGCCGATAAAAGGGCGTATTTCATCGTTTACACGAAAGAAGAGTTTTCTTGACGGAGTTGGTCTGAATTTGGTATGATATCGGGACATGCCGCAGATAAGCAGCTGTAGAGTGAGGGATAAATACCTATTGTTCAGGAGGGTATTCAAATGATGTTTACGAGAATTTTATTTTACGTCGTTGTCGTTTGTGCGGTTTGCGGCCCAGCTTTGGCGGATATTTATTCCATCGATCCCCGAGCAGCTTTTTTGCGAACGAATCAGGACACCCCTGTGAATGCGAAGGTATTTCTTCTGTCGGATTTGTCGCTTTTCCCGGGCGATTTCATCCGATTGCAGCAGCTCGGAGATTTCAAGGCCGGGACCATCTATAGTGATGCCAGTAAAGGCATGGCGGCGGTTTTCAGCAGCAGTAATGTCCTTTTGTCTTCCGACCAGCTCCATCGGGTTCCGGGTGCCATCGATGCCGGCATCGACTATAATTCCGGGGCGACGTACTTTGGAAGTCTGGACACGAACATCCCGGAAGATTTTGCGGTCAATGATACGACGGTCCAAATTCCACAGGGGGCGGCTTACCTGTTTATTGGGGCACCCGACAGCCTTTATTATGATAATTCCGACCCGGATAGTGATTATGCTGTCAGTATCACACGCTGTACGTGTCCGGCCGGAGACCTTGATTCCGATTGTACCGTGAATTTGTCCGATTTTGGTATTTTGGCTTCGCAATGGCTGGGTGTTCCGGGTGTCATATCCGCCGACATTTATCCTCAGCCGGGAGGGGATGGTTTTGTGGATATTTTGGACCTGCTGGTGTTGGCCGAAAATTGGCTTGGTACTATCCAGTGTGAATAAGCCTGATCTTATATATCAAAGCAGAGGGCTTAGAAAAGCCTGAAGAAGATTTGGACAGATTCTTGATTGGTTGGGGTGGAGAAGATAGAATCCAGGCTGTTAAAGGAAGTGCTTTGGAATAGAAATTGTGTCGCCCCGCTGGGGTGGTCAATGACCACAATTATGCCGCGAGAAAGCACGGGGTTACGTGAAGCTGTATAGGCGCGACGGCAGAAAATTGTGTCGCCCCGTTGGGGCTTGGGAGGTGAGAGATTGCTTTCCGGGCGTTTCCACGCCCGGCTATTTTAGAATACCCCTCCGGGGTTTTAACGATATGCCCAACGGGTAAGATTATTCCGCGAGCAAAAGAAGCAAGTGGTTAATGCCACTGTACTTAGCCGCGACGAACCGGAAAATTTCAAGTAAGATCAGTATACATTGTATTATACGAACCAGGATTTAACAAGAAGAGGCTTGCTGCCATGAAGCATTCACTGGATAAGGATCGCTGTTTTTTGAAGTGGCATAACCGACGCGGTATTGCCCATGTCATCTCACGGGATTACCGCTGGTTTAAGGAGCAGTATCTGCCTGCGATTGAGCGGCTGGAGCGGGCGGATATGAAGAAAGACCGATTGCTGCTGGGCTGGTGCTACTATATGATTGGTGATATTCATGATTTTAATGAGTGTCCGAAAGCGGCGATCAAGGCCTATCGGAAAAGTTATGAAGTGTATCCGCATGGCGAAGCCTTGCGTGAAATGGGAAATATGCATGAGAGAATGGGTTACTATAAAAAGGCAAAATCACTTCTGAAAAAAGCACTTCAGATGAACCCGGATGATGAGTGGGCAAAATGGGATTATGAATTTCTCAGTATGAGCGGAGCTCCTTTGTATGGCAAAAACGACCGGAACTGGCAGGCCAGAGAACTGCTTGCTCAAGATAAGCCTGCGGCGGCACTGAAGCTGCTGGATAAAAAACGCTCCGTACAGGCCCTGCAGATTAAGGCCTGTGCTTATGGGATGCTGAATGATACGGAGGCCACTTTGGAACAATGGCGCAGGATCGCTGACGGCAAAGAGAAGATTGAAGTCGCTGATGCGGATTGGTTCTTTATGACGGATGCGGTCTGGAATCATGCTGATTTTTGGGGAATAATAGCTGCGTGTGCCAAACAAAATCGTTTTTCATATGGTATCTGGTGGATGCTTGACAGTCTTTATAATACTGTTGTGCCTTTTCCTGCCCATAGGAGACGTAACAGCAAAGCAGACCTGAAGCGGTGTAATAAACGCGATTTTCTGGAAGCACAATATCATATTGCCCGGATTCGGCGTGATGTGAAACTGGCAGGTCGATTGGCAAAGCAGTATCCCAAATGGAAAGAAATCAAAGCACTGTATAAAAAATTATCTTCATAGTGTGCTGGATATTATTACGGTTAAGGAAATATACCCAACGGGTATGATTATTCCGCGACGGCCACAGGCCGTTTTATGCCGCGCGTAATCACGGGGTAGCGTTACCCTACGCAGCCGCGGTGATAAAGAAATTGCTGGAAACTGGCGGCTGATAGCTATTTAGCCGCGACGAACCGGAAAATTTCAAGTAGGAGCAGTATATATGAGAATTATACGGGTTGGTTTGGTGGTGGGGGTGTTGGGTGTGGCGGTTGGGTCGGCGATGGGGGCGAGAGAACTGGCTGCCAGGAAGCTGTTTCCGCAGATTACGGATGGTATTACTAATGCTTCCGGACAATTGGTGATGAACTGCCGGATTGCCGCGGATGGCCTGACGGTGACGGATGGGGCATGGAATGAATTTAAGCCGCCGGCGGGCAAGGGGAAACGCTGGAGCTTTAATCAGACGCCTTATAGCAGCGAGCCGCTGGTCAACTATCGATTTGACGAGGCGTTTTCGGGATTGCAGGTTACGATTAATGTTGAGATATTCAATTTGGCAAAGCCCTGGGAGGTGTCTGAAAGCTATCAGGAGATTTTGCAGCTTGGGGGCAAGGTCCGGGCGGACCTGCCTGCGTGGTTTGGTGTGCCGCAGGATCGGCTTGCATACGATTTTGATGAGGGGACGTGGTTCCCGTCGGGGTGGAGTGTGCCCAAGGGGAAATTTGCCTGCTGGGAGGGGGCGGCCAAGTATAAGCAGAAAGACCGCGGCGGCAGGCATCCCATGCTGGATTTTGGCTTTACGCACGTTGCGGAAAATACCATCTCTGCGGGCGGGCATGTTCCGGATAAGCAGCATCAGTGCCGGGTGTTCGGGGATGCCGAATGGCTGGATATGTCCCGAGGCGGCGACCAGAGTCTCTGGCATAATGACGGGTGGAAGAGCCGGGGGGAGCGGATGGAGATTGTGATTCCGGATTTTGAAAACGCCGACCACTGGAAATGGAATCCGCAGCAGTTCGATGCGTTTCGTGAGCTGGTGACTGATTTCAAGCGGGCACGGCCGGAGTGTTTGCTGGGGTGCTGGGGGGTTGGGGTGACGAATCATTCGCTGCGGATTTTTGACCATTTTGATGCAGACGGCCGGCCGACGGGAGTGGTTAATCTGGCCGCGGCGGAACAATGGGCAGCAAGGTACGACAAGCCCGAGGCCCAGTTGAATCGGATATTTGATTATTGCGGCCTGAACTTCGGCAATCCGAGTGTCTATTGGCTCAATGGCGGCAATCCGGCTCATTTATATGCTGTGATGCAGGAATGGGAAATGGGCAAGCTGGCAAGGCCCGACATCCCCAATGTGATTTCGACGTGGATTCAGACGGAGTTTGTGGATGGATATCCGCTGTCCACATATCGATTCAAGGGGGCGGATGGGGCGTACCAGACGCGGGGCATCAAGCACCAGGCGCCGCCTTCGCTGGTGTATGCGTTTTCGTTGTTTGCCCACTGTCGGATGGATGGGGCGTACTGCTGGGAGACGGGGACGATTTATTCGGAGGATGTCGCCGATGCGGGGGAATTGGGAGACGGAGGGATGCAGAAGCCGGTGCGGCGGACGTTTAACGGGGTTGACAAGGACATTTACTATTACATCAAATACTTCGGGTTCTATAATTACCATGTGCTGGGGATGTGGCAGGCGGGGCGGAATAAGGATATTATCGAGGCGGAAACCGTGTGGTTTATGCCGGAGCTGTTTACCTCGCAGGGCAAGACGTGGCGGGTGGATCAGCAGCGGTATCCGAGTTATTGCAATTATTATAAGGAGCCGCTGGTCCGGGCGAAGTTCAGTGTTGACCGGAGCGAACTGCTCGTCGTTGCGTGTAATCCGTACAATCGCGGGGTGCAGACGGTCCGCGTCCGTGAGCCGGGGGCCCAGCGGGAGGTGAGCTTCGAGCTGATTGGGGATTATCCGGTTATCAAGCGATTTGAAATCGGACAAAAGCAGTTGTCGAAATAAAAAGTCAGCACAAACTCTTTCCTGTTTTGGCAGGATTAGCTGCAAAAGCATCAATTGCGAATCCCTGTTTATTCGGTGGCGTTCTATTTCAGGGTGACGCCCCATTCGGCTGCGGTAAAACCGTTGCGAGAAAAGGCCGGGATTTCGGGAGCGGGCAGCGTCAGGGAGCCGGTTGGAATTCCTCGCACGGCGTAAGTCAGACGAATGAGGTTGTCAGGCTGCTGTGAGAAGCTCAGTCGAACCATCTTGTCCAGTTGTGCATTGTATTGAGGGTAAATGGCGTACCAGGGGCTGGTCTTGAGCCGTGGGAGCCAGTATTCGATGAAATCATCGATTTCGTTCGGGATAAATCCGGTCTGGGCGAGATTGGTTCGGAAGAAGTCTTCGAGATTCTCCTGTGCGACGACCCATCCGGCCTGGTATTGTCCGTAATCCGGCTGGCTGCTTTCGTAGAACAGGTAGTCATAAAGGCCATCAATCCGGCCGGCGGGGTCGGCGGTGATTTGCCATGAGCCGGCATAGTGCGGATCGGATGCGATGACGCTGCCGCCGGCGGGGAAGTCCACGGTGACGGTCAGGTCAGTGGTTGTCTGCGGGTATAGATAAATGTTGGGCTTGAGCAGGACGACAAAACTCGGGTAGCGAAAATCCAGATAGGAGCCGTAAACAAAGGCGTCTTCGGTGTGCTGATCAGAACCTTCATAAAAGGTAAATAAATAGGTCCCTTCTTCCAGCTCAGCGGAAAATCGGCCCTGGGCATCGGTGGTAAATAACATGACCGGCTGATGGGTGTCCCAGTCGAGGACATTGACTTCGGTATAGGCCAGACAGGCGGCGGTAAAGAACGGCTGCGTCAGGAAGATGGTGCCGTTGAACAGATTGGGTTCAATCGGATCCAAGTCCACGTCGAGGGTTGCCTGAAATGTCGGCTTTGCCGTTGGGGGGAATGGGCGCGTTACCTCTATGGCTTTAAACGTCACCAGTTCGGTAAAGCTGCCGGGACGGGACACATACGCATAATAGAGATCCTGATAGCCTAAGTAGTTTTCGGCCAGCGAATCCTCAAATTTAAATGTCCATGAGCCTTCTTCTTCCAGCCAGACGGTGTTGGCGAAATAGCCCCACCCGTCGGAGTAGATATCCAGCCGGATGGCCTGCCAGAGCCAGTTGTCGGCAAAGACGACCAGGTCGCGGATATCGATGAGCTGGTCTTTGGGGACAGATAAATCGCAGAGGTCGTTATAGTTTGGGCTTCCCGCCTGAGATTTCCACGCGTCGTTGAAGAGATAGAAGTCTTGCAGGCTGACTTTGTGGTCTGCATTCAGGTCTGACGCATTGGCCAGGGATAATGAGCCGGCCAGGCACAGGCAAAGCAAGACAGTTCTCATTTTTTGGCTCCTTTAATGGTCTTTGTCTATTCAGTCTATCTTTATGTTGTCTATAAGTCAAGCTTACTCATCGATTTCGGTTTTGATGACCTGACTGCTGCAGCCGATGGAGTGGCGGCCGGATTCAGTGTTGACGATGAAAAAGATGACGGTATCTTCCGCCTCAAAGGGACTGTTGATCTGTTCGCGTTTGGCATCGTCAAAGAATTCCTTTTCGACGGTTTCATCAAAACAATAGGTCTTGTCCAGCAGGGTGGAGGGGTATTCCTTAATCAGTTCCTGGAGTTTCTTTTTGGAGATGGGGATGGCTTCGGTCAGGGGGTGGATCTGGCCGGACGGGTCCTCTTTGAGCCAGTAATCGTGGGCGCTATCGAGGACATGGGTGTAAATGCTGCCTTTGCTGGTGGAGTACTTGATGTGCATGGTCGGGCCTTTGCTTAAGGGTTATGTCTGCGGAACTTTGCGGACGCAGCGAGATCGGGAAACGAAATCATCAAGAAACAGCAATTTGTTTTAAACATCTTCAAACCTCCCGATACAGCCGCCTTTTGGATAAGACCATCGGTTTCTAAATATAAACGATGCAGAAATGATTTAAATGATATCTTATATTATTATACGATAATCGGGGCAGGAATTCAAGGGCGGAGTCTGTTGTTTTGTGCAGGCCGGGGGGGGGGAGTGCTCTGGAAAATGGGGTTGGAAATTCCTGCATTCGGCGGGCGGGACTTTTTTCTGGAATCCGGGTGGGGGATGAGATAAGCTTTCCATTTCTTATTGAAAATTGTCAGCAGTGAAGCGTGAGCCTGTCCGAGGACTGTATCCGGCTGAGCTTGCAATTTCCAAATGTGAAGCAGTTGCCCAGTGTGTTATGGCGGAGATTGTTTTGAAAAAACGCGCGATGGCTAATCCCTACCGATTTTATTTCCTGGTTTGTATATTCCTGTCCGTTCCTGTCGGGATTGCTTTGTGGTATTTTACAGGTATTGGTCCTATCTGGATTTATCTGATTACACTGAGCCTGGTCAGTTTTTTATTTTATGGGTATGATAAGCATCAGGCGGTCAATCATAGCGGGCGGATTCCGGAGGCGGTGCTGCATGGTCTTGCCCTGGCGGGCGGTACGCCGGGGGCGCTGGCCGGACAGCTTGTGTTTCGGCATAAGACGCAAAAATTGAGTTTTCGAGTAGTCTTTATTATGATTGCGGTTGTGCAGGTGGGATTGATTGTGTGGTGGTTTATGCGAGAGCGGGCTTGATCGTCATCTTCTCCTTTTTCCTGCGGTTAAAGCTTTGGCCGGTTTGCGGTCGATGATAATAAGAGGATCCTGTTCCATGGAAATTTTGAATTGGGATCAGAAATTGGCGTTTGATATGCGACCCAGACCGATTCTCCGTCTGAGTCTTGAGCCTGATGTCCCTGTGACCGATGAGCAGAAACGCTGTTTTGAGGCGGCTAAAAAGGCTTTGCTGGATACGCCTTATTTCTGTTCCTGGTCGGAGCGGCAGATTGCGGAATATCTGCTGGTGCATCTGGATAAGCTGGCGTGTCATTTTCGATTTTGGTATCGGAGTGCTCGCATTACTTTCAGCAGAAAAATTTGGGGATGCTGTTCGTGGGATGATGATATTTTGATTAATTTCAATGCGGCCCTTTTGCCGTTTCGGCTGCGTGAATATCTGTTTGTTCATGAACTGGTCCATACTCGGATTAAAGACCATGGCGAGGAATTCTGGCAGCTTCTGGATTTCTGCACACGCGGCAAGGCAAAGGCTCTGCAGGATGAATTATTTCGGTATGATATGAGACTGGCGTTGTAGTGAATACCCAACGGGTATAGAAGCAGATTAAAAATCAAAGAGCAAAAATCAAAATTATGGAAACCGCCGGAGGCGGAGGCTGAATTAGTCTCAAGCACGGAGGCTTGAGCCACAATCGCCACGACAAACCGGAACATTTTAAGCAGGATCAGCATAGATACAGCATCAAACAGATCGGCGAAGGTCTTGCAGAATCCGACTGAGGTGGGTATAATACCTATTCTGTAATTACGGTCAGGGTGATTAATACAGAGATAATGAATCGTTTATGGTTACAAGACAACTGATAAGGATGAGGAAAAGAGCACCGATTCGGGGTTTGCGCGGGGAATTCATTGAATTATAAAGTTATCATACATACTTATATTATAATATAGAGGATAAAATGAAAGTGGAATTAATGGGATGTTCCGAGGATTTAATTCAGAAATGTGCGGCGTGCGAATATTGCATTTTTGAGGATATTCTTTCGCCGGAACAGCGGAAGAACAAGACGCTTGACAGCGAGATGCCCGAAAAACATGTGTCGAGGATGGCCATTGAGCAACTGTGCGGGCGATATTACGATAAAGTCTGTGCGATGAAGTATGCGGCCATGCGGGCCGGCTGTGATGATCGTACGGCGATGCAGATGGGTGTGGTCAAGACGTTTGTGTGGGATCTGGGCAAGGCCCGGAAATGCAGGATTGAATTTAACCAGGCCCTGATCAGTTGGACGCGGCCGCAGCATCTGGGACGCGGTTTTGAGGAAAGTTACGCGAAGCGGTATGAGGAGGTCTGGAATCTGGGTCTTCGGAAATTCTATCACGAGGGCAAGCTGTGCAATAAACAGATTTTTACGGCGGACCATATTTACGAGATGGTGATGGCCAAGCCGCAGACGTATGAGCGTACGCTGGCTGTTCTGGGGACGCTGATTCAGGAGCATCGGGAACGGGACGCGATTTAGTTCGTCTTTTGGATTTTATAGAAAAGAGGAATAAAATAAGGACTGGTACCATTTGTTTTGCATTTAAATCGGTAACTGTCCCCGGTTTTTAGGTTCCTCTCTGTTTGATTTGCTGCTGTTCCTATCTGCCTCGAGAATTTGCATGCACTCTGCGTACTTTGCTTTAGATGTGTAAATTGCAGGATGATTCTTTCTTGGATCAAGGCGTTCTTTGACTTGATCTAATGGAGTAATTCCGGCATTATTTTTGATATCTGAAGCTGCTCCCTCCGACAAATACAGCTTTACTACTTCAAGCTGCCCATTTCCAGCGGCATAATGCAAGGGCGTATCTCCATTGTTGTCCTGGATATTTAACTTTGCTCCATTCTCAATGAGAAGCCTGCATACATCTGCATATCCTTCCATGCCGGCATTATACAAAGGTGTCCATCCTCCGTGGTTTTGTTTATTTACATCCGCACCGTTGTCAATCAAGATTCTGGCGATTTTCTCATTTCCTCCAATTGCAGCATAGTGCAAAGGTGTCATTTTATATTTATTTACAGCATGGACATCTCCGCCATGCGATAACAGTAACTCAAAAATATTTTCCTCACCTCTTCTGGCGGCAATGTGTAATAACGAATTGCCATCGCTATCTACCTGAGTGACTTGTGTTCCTTTCGAGAGCAGATTTTGTATGGATTCAATGTTGTGACTCTTAACAATTTCATGGGCATTTGCGGACACAGGTGCGGATGTGTCCGTGTCGCAGCCCTGACAGAGGAGCAGGCCGATATACAGGGTCAATAGGACTTGAATTGACCGACTGCTTTTCTTTGATCGTCTGCAGAACACGGTTTTCTCCTTAAAACACTACTATTATCATTGTGTCGCGATTAATCCGTTCCTTTCAGCCAGTTGCCGGAAATCACATTGAAGTCCTGGAAGTTGACCTGGCCGTCGGGCGCTGCGGGGGCGATATCGGCCTGCAATGTTCCGGTCATGAGCCAGCTTTCGGCCATGAAGAGGACATCCGCCAGTTCGATGCCTTCGGGGCAGACGAAATCGCCTGTCGGCAGCGGCTGCCACTGCAGCCGGGGGTAGTTTGTTCCATTGCAGATTCGCCAGGTATTGGTAAAGTCCCACCCGGCGTTGGCAAACGTGGCCTGTGTTCGCATCAGGTCCGTGGTCTTGCCGGTGCCGCCGGCACTGGTTGGCTGGCCGCTGGTCTGGGTATCCCAGAAACTGTTTGTCACAGTTCCTGATTTATATCCCAGCAATCCACCTTGATATATCGTTGTTGCGGCTGCTGTAACGGGACCTGTTGAGTAACATTTTTGCAGCGTTGTACCTGTACCCTGGAAGCCCACCAGTCCGCCGGCATAGGCCGTGGACGACGAGGCATGGACCGGGCCGGTGCTGAAGCAGGATGTGATGGTGCTGGATGTCTGCAATCCTGCCAGTCCGCCGGCGTAGGCATTGGAAGCGGAAGAGGCCGTCACGGCTGCCGTGCTGCAGGAAGATGACAGCGTATTCGAGGTCAGAAATCCCGCCAGCCCTCCGGCATAGGCGGCTGCAATGGTGGACACAGATGAAACCGTGCCCTTGCTGCTGCAGCGGGTTATTGAACCGGAGCTTCGTCCGACCAGTCCTCCGACATACGTCGAAGTAGATGAAGCCGCTACCACCCCGGCGCTGTAACAATCCGTGAGGGAGCCGGCTTCCTGCCAGGCGGTCAGTCCGCCGGCATAGGAACCGCCGGTCGATAGAGACGCATTTTCAATGCCCAGATTCTTGATTGCGGCATTGCTGGTGTAGCCAAACAAGCCGACGTACATGACCGCGGTGGTTGTGGAATACGTCAGATTGCCAATGACATGACCATTGCCGTCAAATGTGCCGGTAAATTTCGTGGAGGCGTTGCCAATGATGTTATATTGTGTGCCGGTATAGGCAGACATGTCAATGTCAGCCATCAGTTTAAAATATTTGCTCCAATCCGATGTATTGAGGCCGATTTGATTCATGTGCTCGGCGGTATAAATCAGATAGGGGGCGGTCGAAGTGCCCTGGCCTCCGCCGTATTTAGTGGAGGCGGTGGTATTGCCGAAGTTGCAGCCGGAATAAAGCGTGTTCGGTTCCGTTGAAAGTGTATATTGGTAATTCAAGGCCGAGCCTGGCAATGTCTGGGTCCAGCCGTCTTTGTTTATTTCGCGGACACGATAGGTGGCGGGAGAGGGCATATTTTCAAAGAGATAATAGCCGTTGGGATCCGTGACGGTATTGGGTTCGGAGGGCTGGTATGCGCCGTCGCCATTGGTATCCAGATACAGTTCCCACCCCGACATCAACGGTTCGCCAGCATCCCGGATTCCGTCGGCGTTACGGTCGTCAAACTTATAGCCGGTAATATCGCAGGTAATGGCATCAATCGGCGGACCGCTGTAAATTTTCATATAAAGTCCCGCCCAGGGTGTTCCGTTGAACCAGAAGGGATACCATCCCCAGCCGTACAGCCAATCCTCGTAATATTCCCACAGTTTATTTTGATTTCCCGTTCCGCCTGAGGCCAGCACCAGTTCCGTGTCGCTGCGGGTGCAGGTGATTGAATAGCCGAAATACCCATTGGGCAGCGAAAACCTATCCGCTTCGGGCAGTACATATTCATGGTATCGATAGCCGCCGCCTGTTGAGGGCAAATTGCTGATAGTGATTTGTTTAAGCAGGTATCCGATATCGTAATAGTTGATGTTAATATTCTGGTAAAATCGTACGGTCAGCGAGGTGGTTGCGGCTGAATAATATCCGAACGTAAATTTGCTGACACGTCCGCCGGTGCTGGAGCCATAATCGAAAATTTCATAATAGGAACCCGGTGGAAAGCTGTAGCCGGTCAGGGTGGAATTGTTATAAATGAGTGTGTCGGCAGAGACGCCCTGGAGCAAAATACCGCAAAACAGACTTATTATCGCAATTACTTTCTTTTGGGGCTGCATCATGATTCTCCTTTTTAACCTTCCTGTTTTTGTACTAAACCCGTATCATTTTGTCGCGAGGATGGCCACAGAATACAATGAAATGATACTTAGCCGCACCTCGCGCGGACCTTTTCATTCAGGATCGGTATAACACGGTCTGCTCCCTGCAGGACAGCGGATTCAGTTGAAATTTGGAAATTGTTTCTTATCCATCACCGACCTCCGAAACAGAAATTATCATATCTATTTTTTGATATAAAGTCAAGGGTTATGGGACTCAAAACAGAATATTTCTGTGTAAATCGGTATTTTAGCGAGTTTGCGGGGGATCATGGCCGGCTTGGGCAGATAAATTTTTGTGCAAATAAGACTTTGGCGGCGGCATTGGCGATATGTGGTGTATAGAATCGTGATTGATTTATCGGGTGTGTGGGGGTATATTGGGGCGGATGTGTCTGTGGACTATTCAAGTCCTGTAAAGGGGATGTTGTCGTAATTTTATAAGGAACTATGCATGAGTCGGAATAAAAGATATTGTGCGGTCGGGGTTGTGATGCTGGGACTGTGCGGGGTTGTTTCGTGTGCGGCGGTGACGGCCTCTGAGACGGTGAAAATGGTTCCGTTTCAACAGGTAAAAATGGATGATGGGATCTGGGCGCCGCGGATCAAGATGCTGGTCCAGGACACGCTGCCTCATGCCTTTACCCAGACGGAGGTAGCCCAGCGGCGGCTGCGGATGTGTGCCGAATACCTGGAAAACAAAGGCGGTCCCAAGCCTGAAGCCCATCGGTTTAATACCTCGGACCTGTATAAGGTGATGGAAGGGGCGGCATTGATGATTGCCGCCGAGCCGAATCCCGAGATTGAGGCGACCATGGATCGGATTATCGATATTATTGCCCGGGCCCAGCAGGCGGATGGCTATCTGTATGTTTCGCATATCTGCGGCAATCCGATTGTGGAGGAAATGGGGCCTCGTCCTTACAGTTATGTGCTCCACAGCCACGAGCTGTATAATGTAGGTCATCTTTATGAAGCGGCCGTAGCGTATGCGCAGGCGACCGGCAAGACCAAACTGCTGGATGTTGCGGAAAAGAGCGCCCGGCATATCAACAAAGCCTTCTTTGAGGGGGACCCCAACTACAATGACGGCAAGCCCGTCAACCAGGCGCCAGGGCATGAGGAAATCGAGCTGGGTCTGATGAAGCTGTATCATTATACGGGCAAGCGGATGTATCTGGATATGGCCAAGCGATTTCTGGATATCCGCGGGGTGACGTATATTCCGGACGGGACGGGGGTGAATTCGCCGACGTATGCCCAGCAGCATGCACCGGTTGCCAAGCAGACCGAGGCGGTGGGTCATGCGGTTCGCGCGACGTATTTATATGCGGCCATGGCCGAGGCGGACAGTCTTCTGGGCTCGACGGATTACAGTTTTGCCCTGGATTCCATCTGGCACAATATTGTGGATACCAAGATGCATATTACCGGCGGGCTGGGTGCGGTACACGGGATTGAGGGATTCGGGCCGTCGTATGAACTGCCTAACAAGGATACGTATCTGGAAACCTGTGCGGCGGTGGGGAATGTGTTTTTCAATATGCGGATGTTTTTGAAATATCACGATGGCAAATACGCGGATGTGGCGGAAGCGGCCCTGCTGAATAACTGCCTGTCGGGGGTGGGGCTGGACGGCAAGAGCTTTTTCTATCCGAATCCGCTGGAGGCCGACGAGGGGCATCAGCCGCGCTCGGGGTGGTTCGGGACGGCCTGCTGTCCGTCCAATATCGCAAGGCTGATTCCGCAGGTACCCGGCTATATGTACGCGACCGACGGCAAACAGCTTTATACAGTGCTTTACGGCAGCAGCCAGACGGCGGTTGAATTGAACGGGATGAAGATTGCATTAAGGCAGGCGACGGACTATCCATATTCGGGGGAGATTGGGGTGCAGGTGGATCCGCAACATGCGGTTCGGTTTAAATTGAATCTTCGGATACCGACATGGGCGGGCAGTCAATTTGTGCCCGGTCGGCTGTATGCGTATAGCGAGCCTTCTTCCGGGTGGACGGTTGAGGTCAATGGCCAACGGATTGAGCCTGCGGTTGAAAAAGGCTTTGCGGTGATCGAGCGGGTCTGGAATCCGGGGGATCAAATTCGTCTGAAGCTGCCGATGCCGCTGAAGGCCAATACCTGCATCGAGCAGGTTGCGGCCAATCGCGGGCGAGTGTCTTTTTCGCGCGGGCCGCTGGTGTATTGTGCCGAAGGCGTCGATAACGGCGGGGCGGTGCAGCGGTTTTTTGTGGATGCGGGAAAGGCTGTGGATAACGCCAAAGTCAGCCGTATCGAATCCGGCAAGCTGGCGGGGCTGAGCGAGGTTGCGATTCCAGCCAAAGAATTAACCGCGGACGGCGTGCGTGAGTCGCAGTTGAGGCTGATTCCTTATTATGCCTGGAGCAACCGGGACCGCAGTTCGATGATTACCTGGATTGGTACGGGACAGGAACTGGCCCGGCTGGATATGCGTGATCCGCGGAATATGAAGTTTTCGGGGGCGCGGGCATCGCATACGTTCGACCAGGACACGGTGGATGCGGTGCGTATGCGGCACACCCCGCAATCGTCTTCGGATAAATCGATTCCCCGCTGGACGAGCTGGCCGCAGAAGGGCAAGCCGCAGTGGGTTGAGATTGACCTGGGACAGGTGCAGACGGTCGTCAGCGTGAGTGTGTACTGGTATAACGATAATGGCGGGGTTCAGCTGCCGGATTCGTGGCGTCTTCAGGCTCAGGCGGGCGGTTCATGGAAAGATGTGAAAATCTACAACACCGACCAGTACAGCACGCTGGGGGATAACTTCAATACCGTGCATCCGGCCGAACCGCTCCAGGCGAATAAGCTGCGCATCGTGATGAAACCCCGACACGACCAGACGTGTGTTGGTATTCTGGCGGTGGATATAGAAAAAGAATAAAAAGAGTCTGTAATGCAAGAATGTTCCTTGAAGCATTTGTTTTTACAAGACAGAGAATCTCCAGTTGTATTTGCCATTCTGGGTCTTGATTTCAAACCGATATTATAGTAAACTAATAGGAAATAAAGTACGGATTGCCGCGATGATGCAATTGCAAAGACAATGTGTTTCTGTTTTTTTAGCCATGAGCCTGGTTTTTTCGACCTTCGGGCTGACTTTGTGCCATGGCGCCGATGGGCATATTGCGGTTGAGCCGGCTTTTCATCATCATTGCGAGGGGGGGCATGAACATGCTGTTTTACATGCGGAAAGCACTTTTATATCGGACCATAATGAGGACTGCGGCAATTGTGTTGATGTTCATCTGGGCGGTTCTCTTTTAGCGCAGGCGAAGACTACGCGGGCGACACCGGATTTTACGGCTCCTTTGTATCTGTTTTCTGTAGTTCAAAATTCATCTATGGCGTCTGCCATTGATTCAAATTCCATTCACAGTTTTTCACGTTTTAGTCCTATCGACAGTGTCATTCTGCTGATTTGACATGTCCTCATAAATTACTGTTGCATCTGTTGATTCAGTAATATGAATTTATCCCTCAGGGACAATCTGTCCGGGCAGGGACATGGGGCAATGATGTTATGAGGACATACATGGTTCGATTTTATGCAATTCTGTTAGTAATCGTTGCGGCCGGAGGCTGCCGGCATGGGGGAGTTGAGCCGTTTGAATCGACGGCGGAATACCGACAGGAGCCGTTTGTTATTCCTGCGGGGGAACTTGCGGCAACGTCTGTGACGGCGGCGGGGGCCGTATCGGAGCCCAACGGCGTATTAACGCTCAAAGAGGCGCTGGCCCTGACACTGCGGCATAATCATGACTTGAAGGCCTTTTCGTATGAGGTTAAGGCCGCCGGAGCGAGGCAATTGCAGGCAGGGCTGTGGGAGAATCCGGAGTTGAGTCTGGAAGTTGAGGATGTGGGCGGCAGCGGGCCTTACAGTGGAACCGGGGCGGCGGAAATGACCATTCAGTTGAGCCAGTTAATCGAATTGGGCAATAAGGCACAGAAGCGGGCAAAGGTCTTTTCGTATGACACAGAGCTGGCGGGCAGGGACTATGAGGCCCGGCGGCTGGATATCTTGACGGAACTGACGAAAACATTTACGGAACTACTCTATGTTGAACAAAAACAGCTGCTGTCGCAGGAATTGATTGCGACGCTTGGCCATATTGCGGATTCCACGGACAGGCGGGTACAGGCGGGCAAGGACAGTGCGTTGGATTTATCCAAGGCCCGTGCGGCTTTGGCAAAGGCCCAGGTCCAGCATCAGGCCGTTGAGCCATACAAGGCGTTTCTTCGCAAGAAACTGTCTTCTTACTGGGGCAGTCAAAACCCAGGCTATTTTTCACTGGCAGGCAGCCTGGAGGGGATATGGGACATTCCCACCCTGGACACTTTGCAGCATCTGCTGCAGAGCAATCCCGATGTGGCTCGGTGGGTCATCGAGGTGCAAAAGCGCAAGGCTGAGGTTGAAAATGCCCGCGTCCGGTCCATTCCGAATATCACCGTTGGAGGCGGGGTCAAACAGTTTAACGAGACCGACGATACGGCATTTGTGATTGGATTGTCCATTGGACTGCCGATTGCCAACACCAACCAGGGGGAACGTCTGGAGGCGTCGCATAACCTGAGCAAGGCGCATGCACAAAAACAGGCGGCGGAGCTTGCGGCGTGGAATGAGCTGAACCGGCTGTATGCCCATCTGCACAATGCCCACCGGAAGGCGATCGCCTATAAAACGGAAATTCTTAAATCCTGCGAGGAGGTCTTTGGGGCCTCGCAGATTTCCTATGATGAGGGCAAAATTGATTATTTGACTCTGCTGGATGCACAGCGGACCTATTTTGAATCACAGAATGAATATCTTGACGCCCTGGCGGAATATCACCTGTCCCGGACGGAACTGGAACGGCTGATTGGTCAGGGGCTTGACGAACTGAATCTATAAGGAAAGCGAGAACATAATGCGTAACATCAAGACGATCTGTATTTATATCCTTGCGGCGTGCCTGCCGTTGTTTCTGGTGGTCTATCTGGGCTATGCACGGGCTGCCGGCGATGAGCATGACCATGCGGCGGCGCAAGTTCAGGAAGACCATGACCATGAGCACGACGATGAGCAGGCACAAGGTGAGACAATGCTTCATCTGACTCCGGAAACGGAGGCTGCCATCGGGATACAGACTGCGGCGGCTCAGCGGGGTTCGTTTGTGACATCCATCCGTCTGACGGGCACAATCATGCTCAATGAGGATCGACTGGCTCATATCACACCTTATGTGCCCGGCATTGTTCAGCAGGTTGCCAGGACGCCGGGGGACGCGGTCCAGTCCGGCGAGGTGCTGGCGGTTCTGCACAGCCGGGAATTGCTGGAGGCGAAGGCGGAGTATCTGGCTTCTTGTGAGCGTTATGAATCGGCAAAAACCGTATATCAGCGGGAAGCAAAACTATGGGACCAGAAGATTGCTTCCGAACAGGATTATCTGGAAGGCAAAAGGGCTCTTGCTCAGGCCGAGATTGACAAGCTGCTGTCGGTTCAGCGACTGCTTGCCCTGGGTGTTGAGCAGGAGGCGATTGCGTCATTGTCTCCGGCGTCCGAGAGCCTGCTGATGCGGTATGAACTCAAGGCCCCCATTGAAGGAGTGATTATCGAGCGGCATCTTACGCCGGGAGAGTATGTCAAGGATGACAGCCCGGTCTTTACCGTGGCCGATTTGAGGACTGTGTGGGTGGAACTGGATGTGTTTGCCAGGGATTTTTCGCTGGTGCGTCAGGGGCAGTCGTGTCAGATTGTGTCCGGCGACCAGACTTATGAAGGGCACATCCATTTTGTCAGCCCGGTATTGGACGCTGCAACGCGAACCGCCAGGGCACGGGTGATTCTGGCCAATCGCGATGGCATGCTGAAGCCCGGCCTGTTTGTCACGGCTGTCATCCGTGAAGCAATTGCATCGGATGCCATTGTCGTCCCGAAGGATGCCGTGCAGGCGATCCAGGGAAAAAGCCATGTCTTTGTGAAGGCGGGGCAGGACTATGTGCCCCGGGCGGTGACTCTGGGCCGCAGCGGCGACGAGCAGGTTGAGATTCTGTCGGGACTGGAGCCGGGGGAGCAGGTCGTTGTCCGGGGGGCATTTGATCTGAAGGCCAACATCGTAACCAGTACCCTGGACAGCCATGCTGGACATGGACATTAAAGGACTATTTTGCCATGCATAACAGACTTATTACCATCTCGCTGAGATACCGATTGCTGGTGATTCTGTCGGTTCTGTTTGTCTGCGGATTTGGCGTGTTTGAATATTTCCATCTTCCGGTGGATGCCTTTCCGGATATTTCGCCGGTCATGGTCCCGATATTTACGGAAGCCGAAGGGATGGCGCCGGAGGAGGTCGAGCGGCGAATTACCTTTCCGGTGGAGTCGGTGATGAATGGGCTGCCGGGGGTCAGGCAGATTAAATCCACCTCCGCTTTCGGGATTTCGGTTGTCTATGTCTATTTTGAGGACGGCATAGACATGTATTTCGCCCGGCAGGTGGTCGGCGAGCGTCTGTCGGAAGCGGTTTCGCAAATGCCGGACCTGCCGGAAAAGCCTGCGCTGGGGCCGATTTCGACGGGGCTGGGTCAGATTTTTATCTATTATCTGATGCTGGATGAAACGGCATCCACGGGGGGCAGGGATCCTGGGTCATATCTTCGCGACATCAATGACTGGGTGGTGAAGTATCAGCTTCGGACGGTGCCGGGAGTGACGGAAATTCTGTCGATTGGAGGCCATGTTCAGCAATATCAGGTCAACGTGAATCCTGATGCGCTTGTGAGCTATCAGTTGTCCGTGCAGCAGGTGGTGGAAGCTCTGACGGCAAACAATGCCAACGTGGGCGGGCAATATATTGTAACCGGGCAGGAGGAAAGCCTGGTGCGGGGCATTGGTTTGCTGGAGAGCATCGAGGATATTGAACAGATTGCCGTTGCCACGGTGGAGGGGACGCCGATCCGGATTGCGGATGTTGCCAGGGTTGAATTCGGCAGCGCCGTCCGCCGAGGGGTGGTTTCCAGAAACGGCACGGAGGAGGTGGTTTCCGGGATCGTGCTTCAGCTTTACGGGCAGAATACTTCGGATGTTATCCGGCGGCTTTATGCGAAGATTCCGCAGGTACAGTCCTCGCTGCCGGAGGGTGTGGAAATCGTTCCTTATTATGAACAGCAGGAACTGGTTCAGAAGGCCACAGGGACTGTCAAGATGGCGCTGCTTCAGGGGTCGGTGCTGGCTGCGATTGTCTTATTTTTATTTTTGGGTAATCTTCGTGCGGCGTGGATTGTGGTGTTTTCGCTGCCTTTCAGCGTACTGGTGTCGATTCTCCTCATGCGGGCGACGGGGATTTCGGCGAACCTGATGTCGCTGGGCGGGATTGCGATTGCGATGGGGATGCTGGTGGATGGTGCGATTGTCATGGTGGAGAATATTCATCAGCATTTGAATCGTCCGGCCCGGGACGACGCCCGGCATCGGACGGATATGATTATTGATGCGGCGCTGGAGGTTGCCAAACCGATACTCTTTTCTCTGCTGATTGTCGTGATTGTGTTTGTGCCCATCCTGACGCTGGAGCAGGTGGAGGGCAAGATGTTTATTCCGATGGCCTATACGCTGTGTTTTGCACTGCTGGGGTCATTACTGTTTGCGATTGTGATCGTTCCGGCCCTGTCCAGTTACCTGCTGCATGCCGGCAGGCATCAGGATGGCAGGCTGTTTGTCCGGCTGCAGAGGCTGCATGAACCGCTGCTGCGATGGGCGATTCGAAAGCCGGTGATTGTTTTGTGCCTGGTTCTGGCAATCGTTGCGGGTTCGGTTGGCGTTTTGCCTTACCTGGGTACCGAATTTATCCCCACTCTCGAGGAAGGGTCCATTCTGATTGGGGTCACGATGGCGCCTTCCATTTCACTGGACAAAGCGGTCCAGACGGTTCAGGCGCTGGAATCCCGGATTATGAAATATCCCCAGGTTGACGAGGTGATATCCCGGATTGGCAGGCCTGAGGCGGGCAGTCATCCGCACCCTGTCAATTATGCTGAAATCCATGTGGAATTGCATCCGATGAAGCAGTGGGGCCAGTTTGGCTCGAAAGCGGAGCTGGTTGAAGCTCTGGCCGGGGATTTGAAGAAGTACCCCGGAATACAGTTGAATTTTACCCAGCCCATCCAGAATGCCTTTGATGAGCTGCTGTCGGGAGTGAAATCGCAGATTGCCATCAAAGTCTTTGGGGAAGATTTGCATGTGCTTGAGGAGGTGTCAACGGAAATTCGCAATGCCATCGATACAGTAGACGGTTTCGTGGATATCTCACTGGAGCAGAACTTCGGGCAGCCGCAGATTCAGGTTGTCGTTGACCGGCAGGCCTGTTCCCGGTACGGGGTCAATGGCAGTGATGTTCTGGAACTCGTTGAAACGGCGGTGGGGGGCAGAGTTGCGGACTATCTTTATCTGAACACGCGGCGGTATGAAATTCAGGTTCGCTATCAGGAGGCGTTCCGGGATAGTGCGGACCGTTTAAAGTCCCTGTTGGTGCGGGGTTCGGATGGAAGGATGGTTCCGCTGGCTCAGGTTGCCCGGGTTGAGTCGTCCGCCGGTCCCATCCAGATTAACCGGGAGAATAACCAGCGGCGCTGGATTATTCAGGGCAATGTCCGGCAGCGGGACCTTGGCAGCGTCATTGACGATATCCAGGATCGCATCCAGGGCAAGGTGACCCTGCCGCCCGGTTATTATATCGAATACGGCGGGCAGTTTGAAAGTCAGGTTCGGGCGATGATGCGTCTTTCGATTGTGATTCCCGTTGTTGTGTTTTTAATTTTTCTGATGCTGTTTTTGGCGTTTGGATATGCCCGATATGCCTTCCTGGTGATGCTGAATATTCCGCTGGCCCTGACCGGCGGCATTTTTGGATTATATGTGATGCAGGCGTATTTGTCGGTTCCTGCGGCGATTGGATTTATTGCACTGTTCGGGGTGGCGATTCAGGACAGCATGGTGCTTGTGACCTGCATCCATCAGCTTGAGCGGACCCTGCCGACATGCGATGCGATTATTGCCGGATGTCACCAGCGTTTTCGATCTATTCTGATGACGTCGCTGACAACGATTCTGGGATTGCTGCCGCTGCTGCTGTCGCATGGGATCGGCGCTGAGGTGCAGAAGCCCCTGGCCGCGGTGGTCGTCTTCGGGCTGACCACATCGACCCTGCTGACGCTAATTGTGATCCCGGCGTTCTATGGGTGGTTTTCTGCAAAGACATCAAGCGATACCCAGTGGGTATGACTATGACGCGAGCACAAGCGACAAATGACTTATGTTGTTGTACTTAGCTGCGATGAAACGGGAAAATTTGAAAGTGATCAGTATAACTATTTTGGAGGTAACACAGATGAAAAGGCACTATGTAAAAACAATCGGGTCGGGACTGCTGGCCGTTGCTGCACTGTTTCTGGCCGGATGCAGTTGTCAAAAGCAATCTGCCGGCGAGCGGAATCCCCTGCCGGTCAAGATGATTTCCAGTGACAAGGTTCGGGTTGTCTGGATGGAGAGTTATCAGGAGGGCGACAAGACCGTTGTTCGCGGAGCGATTCAGCGGCAGCATCAGGGCAGTGCGCCGATGAAGGCCCATGTGGACGTGCAGGTTCTGTCCAGCGGGGGGGAACTGCTGCAGGAAGTCATCACGCCGGAGGTCTATGTGCCCCGACGGCTGGCGGGCAAAGGGATTGATTTGCGGCCGTTTGAGGTGGAACTGCAGACTGTTCCGGTCGATGATGCCAGAATCATCATGAAAGCGCATCACGGTGAACATGAAAACAATACGTAGAAAATCGGTGCCAGTTCGAGACTGCCGCTGCCTTTTGATGATCCTGAAGCGATGACTTTATCCATCAGTTCTTGATGAAGCCCATCCATGTTTTCAGGGCTTTGCCGGTATCGTCGAGCAGCGTGTACAGGCAGGGCACAATGATCAGGCTGATGGCGGTTGAAAACAAAATGCCAAAACCCAGCGAAATCGCCATGGGGATCATGAAACGGGCCTGCCGTGAGGTCTCGAAGATCATGGGGGCCAGCCCGCCGAAGGTGGTCAGGGTGGTCAGCATAATCGGTCGGAACCGCCGGATGCCGGCCTGGTGAATCGCCTCGAACGCGGACATCGCTGTCCCTTTTCGACTCTGATTGGCGTAGTCGATCAGGACCAGTGAATCGTTGACCACGACGCCGGAGAGGGCGACGATGCCCATCATGCTCATCATGCTCAGAGAGTAACCCATCATCATGTGCCCGAGGATGGCCCCGATGATGCCGAAAGGAACGGCGATCATCACAATCAGCGGCTGAAAGTAGCTTCTGAAAGGGATGGCCAGCATGGCGTACACACCCAGCATGGCAAAGAGGAATCCCATATACAAATTCTGCATCCCTTCGGCCATGTCCTGCTGCTGGCCTTCCCAGGCATACGACAGGCCGGGATAATCGCCGACGAGCTGCGGCAGGATACTTTCTTCCAGTGTTGCCTTGATGCGGCTGGTATCGTCAATCGGCTCGACATTGGCCGTAACGGTCACGGCCCGGCGAGCGTTTCTGCGATTGATGTTGGTATAGGACCGGCCCCGCTCAACCTCGGCGACCTGCATGAGGGGCACATCTTTTCCCTGCGGCGTTCGAATCAGAAGCTGTTCGATATCATATTCGCTGTTTCGCTGCTCCTGCGGCAGTTTGACGCGGACCCGGATTTCGCTGCGTCCCCGCTGCTGCCGGAGGGCTTCAGCGCCATAAAAGGAATTTCGCACCTGGCGGGCGATTTCCTGGGCGGTCAGTCCCAGACTCTGACCTTCGGGTTTGATTTTAAAGTTCAACTGTTCTTTGCCGGGCGTATAGCCGTCGTCAATATCCTTGACATTCGGGAAATTGCTCAGCAGGGCGGCCAGTTTTTCGCTGGCCCTGTCGAGGACATCGATGTCCCGATGGCTCAGCTCGATGGTCAGGGCGGCTCCCGAGCCCGGCCCTCCGCGGTCCGACTCAAACCGGAGCGATTCAAGCCCGGGGATCTGGCCGACCTTCTGACGCCAGAGGTCCGTTGTTCGGATGGTGCTGATGGGGCGGATTTCCGGATCTGTCAGATAAATGCGTGCTTCGACCACATTTTCATTAATCCGGGTATAAATTCCCTTGCTTAAATTTTCGTTTCCATTTTCGGTCACAACCTCTTGTGCTTTTGTTTCCAGCAGTCTGCTCAGTTCAGCGGCCCTGGATAACGGACTTCCAAACGGCAGGGTTGCGGTAACGACGGCGGCATCGGCTTCCACACGCGGCATGAGAATCATCCCCACGCGTCCGCTGTACACATAAGTGGCTACCACGACGAAGACGGCAACCCCCAGGGCCAGGGTAATCTGCTTATATTGGATGCACTTGTCGAGGAACGGGGCGAATACAAATTCGACAAACTTTTCGAATTTCCGGCTGAAGGCCTGCTGCTGATGATGGAGGAACTCTGCTATGCGGCCTTTGCTGGTGCGATGGGCGTGCGCCAGATGGGACGGGAGAATCAGAACGGACTCGATCCATGAAATGGAAAAGACTGTAATCACCACCAGGGGGATGACTTTCCATATCTTTCCCATCATCCCGGGCATAAAAAACAGCGGCATAAAGGCGATGATATTGGTGATGATGCTGAAAGTAACGGGGACCATCACATCCCGGGTTCCCTGAATTGCAGCGTTGATGAAGCTCATACCGCGATTGCGGTAATCATACACATTTTCGCCCACGACGATGGCGTCATCAACGACGATGCCCAGTGCGATGATGAAGGCAAACATGGAAATCATATTAATCGTTACATCCATGGAGGGCAAAAACAGGAATGCACCAAGGAAAGATGTGGGAATTCCCATCATGACCCAGAGGGCCAGCTTGAATTCCAAAAACAGCCCCAGCAGCAGCAAAACCAGGACCAGTCCGTATGCGGCGTTTTCCAGCAGCAGTGTCAGACGCTGACGGTACACATCCGAGTCGTCCCGGCTGATACTCCATTGCACTCCCGGGGGCAAATGGCTCTCAATCGTTTTCATGGCGTTTCGTGTTGCCGTGGAGACGCTGATCGGGGTTTGCTTGCCGATGCGATACACTTCAATGGCAATGGCCCTGAACCCGTTGAAGTATGCAAAACGATCCGTATCCACAAAGTCGTCTTTGACCTGTGCGATATCTTCCAGGTGCAGCACGGACCCATCCGCGGTAGTGATAATGGGAATTTGGGCAAATTGGTCGGCCCAGTCGCGGCGTTCCTTGACGCGCAGGAGGATATCTCCGCCGGGGGTTTCGATATACCCGCCGGGCAATTCGATGGCTGCGGCCCTGATTTTGCCGGCGACGGTCTGCAGGGTCAGTCCATAGGTACGCAGGGTCGCCTGGTCAATCAGAATCTGCACCTCGTAATCCCGGGCCCCGTCCAGCTCCACCTGGGTGATGCCGGGGGATTGCAGCAGGCTGTCCCGGACCTGTTCGGCGATATCCCGTAAAACCCATTCGGAGACATCGCCGTAGAGTTCAAGCTGAATCACTTCACGGCGGCGGATGACCATGCTGACTTCCGGCCTTTCGGCGTCTTCGGGGAACGTGGTAATCCGGTCGATTTCCTGCTTGATGTCCTGATAGACTTTCTGCTGATTGACGCCTTCGAGCAGTTCGGCGGTCACCAGTCCAAATCCCTCGGATGCGGTGGCTGTGATTTCCTTGATTCCATCGAGGCCGCGAATGGCCTCTTCCACCGAAAGAATAATGCCCTGTTCCACTTCCTCGGGACTCGAGCCGGGATAGGGCACCCGTACCGTCACGATGTCCAGGTCAAATTCAGGGAAGACCTCTTTTTTGATGGTCAGGGCAAGGATGAATCCTCCGATAAGAAAAATGAGCATCAGCAGGTTGGGAGTGACCCGGTTGTGTGTCATCCATGCAATAATTCCCCGTGTGTCATCGGTCTGAATCCTGTCGTCCATTACCGGTTCTCCCCGCTGACTTTATTCAGGCCCGATTGGGGTGCCGCTTCCGCGGTGACCGGCGAGTTGTTCAAGCGAAGCAGCATGCCGTTAACAGGCGCGGAGATGTCGGTGGTTACGATGCGTTCGCCATGGCGGATGCCCTCCGAGATGTAAACCGTGTCCTTGTCCCGGAAGACAATCCTGACGGGCCGGATTTCCATGGTGTCCTGATCGTTCATAATCCATATATGGCTGCCGTCGCGCAGGTAATTCCGACGGACGGGGACAACCGATGAAACAGTTTGTCCTTCGATTTCAACACGAACATAGGAGCCGATCAGCAGGGGCGGCGCATCCGCGGGGTCGGTATCGAGGCTCAGGGGATCTTTGACGGAGACCAGGACCCGGGCCATGCGCCCCTGGGCTTCAAGCTGCCCCAGCAGGCGAATCACGGTGCCTTCCCGAAACATCGTATCGCCCCAGGCGGTATTATAGACTTTGACCAATGCCCCTTGTTCCGACTGGCTGCGCGGAATCCGAATCCATTGAAGCTGATCGACCGGGACCAGCACTTCAATCCAGTACTCATCGGTTCCGATAATGGTCAGCAGTGGGGTGGAGACCGATACCCTGGAGCCGAGGTCTTCGAGTTTATCCTGAATGATGGCGTTGAACGGCGCGGTGATCAGGCATCGCTGAACATCCAGTTGTGCCCTGGCAAGCATCGCAGTCGCCGCGCCCACCGCGGCCTGAGCCTTGTCCAGATGCGGCACCCGCAGTACCAGTTCCTGATCCTGATCCTCGAGCACTTCAGCCAGCAGTTCATACTCATGCTGTGCGATGGTTTGGCTGCCGTATTCGAGTTTCAGATTCAATTCCGCCTGAGCCAGTTCACTCTGACGCTGCTTGACGACGGTTTCATAATCGCGGGAATCGATTCGGAACAGTTCCTGGCCCTGATGAATGAGGCCGCCGGGAATAATGTCCTGACCGATGGACACAATCTTTCCCGCCACTTCCGGGGTTACGGTAATGGCTCTGGCAGGGATGACTGTTCCCATGGCCGAAAGAAATGTCTTGTGGTCGGCCTGCTGAGCGATTTGCACCGTGACCAGGCGGGCCTGCAGGGGGGGCTTTTGCTGTGCGGCCCTGGGTCGGGTGTCTATCTGGTGCTTGGCAAATCCGATGGTCAGAATCAGAATGACCGCCGGCAGCAGCAGTTTAACAATCCAGGCTATATACCATTTGCCTTTTTTGGGAGAGTCTTGTGCTGCAGTTTGACTTGTACTGTGATCGGGCTTTTCCATTGTCACTCTCTTGTGATTTTATGGTTGTGTTAATACGGCCTGTTCGGGACGCTCTATCGGCCAGCCGCCGGCGATGGAGCGGCACAATTCAATGCGTCGTTCCATCAGCACTCTGCGTGCGGTTAATTCGTTGCGTTCCAGGCTTTGCTGGGAAACAAGGGATTCCAGAACCCGCAGGTAGTCCAGTTGTCCCTTCAGATAATTTTGCCGTGTTCGGTCATAGACCTGACGAGCCAGTTCCAACTGCTTTTGAAGATTTCGGACCGTCTGATGCTGGTGCTGTTCCTGCTGGATGGCATCTTCCACTTCCCCAAGGGCTTCCAGCAGGGACTGGCTGTAATCGTTGATTTTCTGTGACAGTACGGCACGGGTTCGGAGGACTTCCGCTTTCCGGTAGCCGGCGTCAAAAAGCGGCCCGGCGGCATTGGCTGCCAGGTTCGCAAGCCAGTCATCAAACAGGTCGCGTGTCTTTTGCGCGGAGGTTTCGACGCCTGCGGTCAGGCTGAACACCGGGTATTGGTCTGCGATGGCCGAGGCGGTTCGCATATCGGCCGCCTGCACCTGGCTGTACCGGCTCCGAATATCGGGTCGTCGCTGGAGAACGACCGAGGGGACGTCAATCGTAACCAGCCGGCCCGGAGCAATCAGTCTGGGCGTTTCGGGCCGCCAGGTGCCGGGACTTTTGCCCAGCAGGATTGCAAGCTGGTGTTCCAGCAGGACGGTTCGTTCCTGCGCCTGAATCAGGCCTCCGCGTGTCGATTCGAGTAGTTGTTCCTGGCGAAACACATCGGCCGCTCCCACCTGCGATTTGCTGAACTGCAGCGTGATGACCTCAAGCACCTTGCGGTTAACCTCGATTTGCTGTTCGATGACGACCTGCTGTTGGCGGGCTTCGGCAAGCTGGTACCAGGTTTGAGCAATGGCGGCGCTGAGGGTAATCGCGGCTGTATCCACATCGTCTCGGGCGGCACGGGCGTCCAGCAGGGCGGCCTGATGGGAGGATTGGATTTTACCCCACAGGTCCAGTTCATAGGAAGCTGCTGCGGAGACGGAATAATTCGAGGTATAATCGGTTCTGTTGTCAATGTCCTGACGGGTTCTTCGTGCACGTCCGCCGTATGTCGCCGACGGAAGCAAGCCGGCACCTGCCTTGACGGCGTTTTGTTCGGCCTGGGTGAGTCGATCCCAGGCTGAACGAATCGAGAAATTGTCTGCCATGGCCTGTTCTATCAGCCCTGCCAGGTTTGGATCATTCAGTGACAGCCACCAGCGATCGGCGAGCGGTTCGGTTCCCCGGGCGGAAAAGGAATCCGGCACTTCAATGTGCGGCTTGACGTCGCGGGGTTCGACCGAAACACAGCCGGATAAGCCGTATGCAGCCAGCGTCCACAATGCGATGGTGAAGGCGGATGGGATTGTAAATGCTATTGTTTTACGCAACGTGTTGTCCTCTCGCGACAAGTTGTTTTGACAGCCGAAATCCCTGCCAGAGAAAACAGGGTAATATGGTCAACCAGGGCCTCGAAAAGTTCCGTTTTTTTCATAGCTTGAAACATGTGGGGAAGCCTGTCCCGTTTTAACCCGAATCCAAAACACTGATGGATGACGCTCATGGCGCAAAAAGCAACCTGCTCATCCGTTGCCTGGTCCCCCAGCAGCCGGCGTATGATTCCACGAACCTGCAGGCGCAGCGGCGCAATGACATCGTTTTTGATAAACTCCAGCGATTTTGTTGGGTTTGTCAGTTCCATCAAAAGAATCTGTCCGGCATGGCCCAGCGTGCCATCGTCCAGCATTCGATGCAGGTGTGCACGAATCATTGCCCTTAATTGATCTGTCGCTGCCGCAGTTGCCGGCAGACCGCCGTCGAGCGGAAACCGCTGCAGGGCACAATGAAATGCACTTTTCCATACCTCAGCATACAAATCTTCCTTGGAACCAAAATAATAATTCACAGAGGCCGTGTTTGAATGTGCGGCCCTGCAAATATCGGCGATGGTTGTATCCCGGAAGCCTTTTTGCGCGAAGACTCGAGTTGCTTCTTTGAGAAGCAGGGCTTTTCGTTCCATGCCGTCTTTGCGTTTTACCACGCCTTGATATCCCGATAAAAGAAGAGTGATTAAGTTAATTATCTATTTAAGATAGTGATTTTAAATAATTTGAGCGCTCAGTCAATACAAAAGCCCGCTTTTTGTCTTTTTGAAATGTTCCGTGTGATGACAATATCCGGCGATATACCATGTCCCGTCCTTCATGCATTGAAAACGGCCCATTCTGTGTTATTTTTGCCAAAAGCTGATTTAAAAGTTGACACGAGACAAAATATAAATTATTTTTATGTAACTTTGATGGTTTTCTGCCGGACAGGCGGAATATTTTTTTAAACCAGATATTGACACGTGTCTATATGCAGATTGGTTTTGTGATGCGGGCCGGAGCTGGCCGCGGTAATTTAGGTAATAGCAGGAGATATTAAGGATGACTCTGTTTCGAACGGTCGTTTTTACGGTTTTATTGTCGGCGGGATTATCGGCATTTGCGGGCAAAGGAAAGATCGTGGTGCTGGCCGACAAAGTTACCCATCCTATCAGTCCGCTGACAACGGGGGCCTGTCTTGAAGATGTCAATCATGAAGTCTATGGCGGCATCTATAGCCAGATGATTTTTGGGGAAAGCTTTGAGGAACCTGCGTCCGCGATGCCGATTGAGGGATTTTTCTATGAGGGTTCCGGGTATGTCATGTCGAGAAAGACTCTGCCGTGGATTATTGAAGGCGGTGTTCTGCGGGGGCCTGGTGGGGAAGGTCCCAAACTGCTGGCAGAAGATTCGGTTATTACGAATGGGACTGTTGATGTTGAAGTGTGTTTTGATGATCGGTCCAGCGGTGCGGCGGGATTGATTGTGGCGGTGAGTGATTCCGGGCCGGGCGCGGATAATTTTAACGGGTATGAAATCTCGCTCGATCCGGAAAAGCAGCAGATTATATTCGGCAGGCATCAACACGACTGGCGGCCCTTGCAGCGTGTGGATTGTCCCGTGAAAGCCTCGGCCTGGATACCGCTGCAGGTGAAGGTCAATCAGGGGCGTATTCAGATTTCCGTCAATGGCATCCAATATATTGATTATACCGACAGGAATCCGCTTCCGTCCGGCCTGATTGGTTTTCGCACGTGGGGGCGGGAGGCGAAATATCGCAACTTCCGAATCACCAAAGAGGATGCGAGCCGTCACATTCCCTTTTGCTATGCCGCTACCTCTTCCGAAGCCGGCCAGGTCAGTACCATGTGGACTGGATTTCGCAAGGGCAATGCCGACGGGGAATTTGCGATTGAACAGAATAACACATTTAATGGCCGGCAGAGCCAGCGGATGACTATGACCTCGGGGGGCGGGCGAATCGGGATTGCCAATTCCGGGTTGAATCATCGCGGCATGTCGTTTGAAAAAAACAAGGATTATGAGGGCGTTTTATGGGCCCGAGCCGACAAGCCTGTGTCGTTGGTATTGTCTCTGGAAGATGCCCAGGGGCAAACCGTTTATGGACAGCGGACAGTCAAGGTGACGGATTCGGCCTGGCAGCGGATTGAATTTACCCTGACATCCAACGGACAGGATACAAAGGGGCGCTTTGGTATTGCTCTGGATGCTCCGGGCAGTGTGGTGCTGGGTTACTGTTTCCTGCAGCCGGGGGCGTGGGGTCGATTTAGAGGGCTTCCGGTTCGGCTGGATGTGGCTGAGGCGCTGATTGAGCAGGGGGTGACTGTGCTGCGTTACGGCGGCTGCATGGCCAATGCTCCGGAATATCGCTGGAAAAAGATGATTGGTCCCAGAGACCAGCGTCCTCCGTATAAGGGGTGGTGGTATCCGTATTCATCCAATGGCTGGGGTATTATCGACTTCATTGATTTCTGTGAGGCGGCGAAGTTAGAATGCGTGCCGGACTTTAATATCGAAGAAAGCCCGGAAGACATGGCGGATTTTGTCGAATATATTCATGGCGGGCCGGAGACGACCTGGGGGCAGAAGCGTATTGCCGACGGCCATCCCAAGCCCTATCGGATTAAATACGTCCAGATCGGCAATGAAGAGACGGTGGATGCTCATTATTTGGAACGGTTCAAGCTGCTGGCCGCGGCGATCTGGTCGCGTGACGGGGGGATTATTCCGGTGGTGGGGGACTTTGCTTATAACGACCACATTTCTGACCCGTTTCAATTCGGCGGTGCTCCGCGGATTAGCACGCTGGCAGCTCATCAGGAGATCCTGCGATTTGCCAAAGAGCACAATAAGCCGGTCTGGTTTGATGTGCATATCTGGAATGATGAGCCGCGCGATCCGGATCAACTGGACAAAGGCATGGGGCTTCGAAGTTTTGTCGATGCTCTGGAAAAGATCGGCAACGGGGCCAAGTTCAAGGTGTGCGTGTTTGAAGAAAATGCCAATAATCACCAGCTTCGACGCGGGCTGGGTCACGCCCATATTATCAATGAAATCCAGCGGTATGAACACGCGATGCCGATTCTGTGTGCGGCAAATTGTCTGCAGCCTGATGGACAGAATGACAACGGCTGGGATCAGGGGCTTTTGTTTTTGAATCCATCGAAAGTCTGGGGCCAGTCGTCTTATTATGTGACGCAGATGATTTCACGCAGCTATCAGCCGCTGTGCGTGGAAAGTTATGCGGACAGCTATCAGAACTCGCTGGATGTCACGGCCTGCAAAAGCCAGGACGGTAAAGTGCTTTCGCTGCGGGTTGTGAATCTGGACCGCTGGGACATCGAGACTCACATTGAGCTGATGGATTATGTCCCGGCTCAGTCAGAAGCTTCGGTTGTGCAAATCAAGGGGAATCCGGGGGATACCAATTCCGCCCAAAATCCCAAACGGATTGTTCCGGTCGAAAGCACGATTCCGATTCCGAATCATGGCGACAGGCTCAACTATACGTTTCCGGCCTATTCGTTTACGATTTTGAACTTTCAATAATGAATTCCCGAGTCTGAAAATCAGGGCCGAGAAGGCTGGAATCAAACCGCGGTACAAACAGAATAGTATAAAAGACAGGATTATACAGAATGTTGATCAAGCGAGGGTGTGTATGACAAATATGGCCGCCGTTGCCAGGCTGGCAGGTGTTTCCCGCTATACGGTTTCCAAAGTACTTAACGGGATGCATGTTGCTGAGAAGACCCGCAAAAAAGTGTTGGAGGCCTGCGAAAAGCTGCATTACAGCCGGAACCTGTATGCGACTAACCTGGTGCGAAATGAGAGTTTTACCATCGGCATGGTCATCTCGCAGAATTTTGACTCCTTTTTCGGCGAGATTATCGGGGCTGCCGAAAGAGAGGCCCATGCCAACGGCTACCAGTTGATTTGTCAGTGTTCGTATGGAAGTGCCGAAGAAGAGGCCAAGATCATCCGCAATTTTGAATCCCTGCGGGTGTGCGGGATAATTTCCGCGCCGGTAGTCAGGAATTGCAGGCTGGAGCAATGGATCGACCTGGAACAACGTGTGCCGGTGGTTCATTTTGACTGTTATCTCAATCCAGACAGCAATTATGTGATCAATGATAATCAACGGAGTGCGGCGCTGGTTACTGAACATCTGATATCGACGGGCCGGGCGCCGGCCTATCTGGGCAGTGTGCATCCGGATACCAATCTTGCGATTCGCAACCGAAAAAAAGGATATGTGGATACGGTTAAGCAACATCATCTGAAACCCTGTCTTATCCCGACGGCAAACAGTGCCCAGACGGCGGATAATCAGGAGTTTGGCTATGACAATCTGGTGGCATATGTAAAAGAGTCCGATGTGCCCGAGGCTCTCTTTTGTGCGACGGATCGCATTGCCATGGGGGCTATCTATGCCCTGCAGGAAAGGGGGCTTGTGGTCGGGCGGGATGTCCTTGTCGCGGGGCATGATAATCTTCACTTTAGTGCGTTTATGAATCCGACTCTGACGACGGTTGCCCAGCCCAAACAGGCCATGGGAGCCGAAAGCGTTAAATCCCTGTTGAGCCTGATTCGTTCCAGGGAATCCGGAACCAAACGAATCCAGAAGATATTGAAACCCGAACTGATTATACGTCAGTCCACCATGATTTAGCATATCTTATGTTTCATAAAACGGAGAAATCAATGAAGCCGTCTAAATTTAAACTCTGTGTATATGTTCTATGCGGCACGATCCTTTGTGTCACTGGTATCGAGCAAGTGCAGGCTGAATCGGCTGCCCAAAAGCATCTGCTTGTGCCGGTTTCTATTCAGTCTGTAAAGATTGAAGATGCCTTCTGGGGACCTCGACTGAATACATGGAAAACGGTGACATTAAAGGATATGCTGGATAAGTTTGAGGCCGCTGGAGCTTTTCGCAATTTTGACCGGGTGGCGGGCACGCTGGAGGGCAAGCACGAAGGTCCGCCGTGGTTTGACGGGCTGATCTATGAAACCATTCGGGGGGCATCGGATTTTCTGATATCCTATCCGGATCAGGGCCTTGAGCAGCGGCTGGATGGGTATATTGCGCGGATTGCCGCAGCCCAGGCAAAAGACCCGGACGGCTACATCATGACGTACACGCAGTTGGATGAGCCGGAGCATCGCTGGGGGCTCAACGGGGGAAATCTCCGCTGGCAGCACGATATTTATAATGCCGGGGCTCTGGTGGAAGCGGGGGTTCATTATTATCGTGCCACCGGGAAGGTGAATTTGCTTGAGGTGGCTGTAAGGCTGGCAAATCATATGTCTGACATCATGGGACCGCTTCCGAAAAAAAACATAGTGCCGGCCCATTCGCTTCCTGAAGAAGCACTGGTTGAACTGTATTTGCTGTTCACAGAGGATGCCTCGCTTCAGGATAAGCTTGCGGTGCGGATTCATGCGGACTGGTATCTGCATCTGGCGGAATTCTGGCTGGAAATGCGCGGACGCAATTGCGGGGAGTCAACATCCATGCCGCCGGATCCAAGATACGGCCAAAGATCATGCTGGGGTGAGTATGCACAGGATCACAAGCCGGTGTTTCAGCAGGACACCCTGGAAGGTCATGCCGTCCGTGCCACGTTGATGTGTGCCGGCCTGAGTGCTGCTGCCCGGGTGAATGATAAGGCGGCATATACCGAGGCATCCCTGCGTTTGTGGGACAATATGGCCGGAAAACGCATGCACATCACCGGCGGCACCGGGGCGTTCGCGGATGAAGAGAAGTTCGGGCCGGATTATGTCCTGCCCAACGATGCCTATCTGGAGACCTGTGCGGCTGTTGGCGCCGGTTTTTTTCATCGCAATATGAATCTTCTTTTTGGCGATGCGCGGTATATCGATGAACTGGAACGTGCGCTGTATAACAATGTGCTCAACGGCGTGTCTCTGGAAGGCACCCATTACTACTATCAGAATCCCCTGTCGGCCAAAAATCACCGACGCTGGCGGTGGCATGACTGCCCGTGCTGTCCGCCGATGTTTCTGAAAATGACAGCCGCGCTGCCAAGTTACATCTATGCCTGTGACGAGAAAGGGCTTTATGTGAATCTCTTTGTCGGCAGTCAGGCCGAATGCTCCATTCGGGGCAACCTGGTGAAGGTGAAACAGAAGACGGAGTATCCCTGGAAAGGGACTATCGGGATTACGCTGAATCCGCAGCGGGATGCCGAATTCGCTGTGTCTATGCGTATCCCGGGCTGGGCCGCAGGGCAGGAAAATCCTTTTGGATTATACCAATCGGACCTGAAATCCAGGGTCAGGCTGAAAGTCAACAGCAGTGAAATCAAATCGCCCAAAATCGTCCGGGGTTATGCCTCGATTGAGCGTCTCTGGAAGAAAGGCGATACCATCGAACTGGAACTTCCCATGGAGCCGCGGCGTGTGTATGCTCATCCGGCGGTAGAGGCCTGTCGCGGACGGGTTGCGATTCAGTCCGGGCCGCTGGTTTACTGTGTCGAAGAGCAGGACAATCCGGCGGTTCGTTCGTATTTTCTGGGGCCGGACAGTCCGCTTTCCATGGCGTATGAGCCGGAACTGCTGGGAGGTGTTAATGTAATCCAAGCAGCGGCATGGAGCGTCCGGCAGGATGGACAGGTCCAGGACGTTTCCCTGCGGGCGATTCCCTTTTATAGTCAGGATAATCGGCAGAAGACCGCTGACATGGAAGTCTGGCTGCCTGAAGATAAGGAATCAGCCCGCCCGGCTCCGGTTCCGACTATCGCCAACCAGTCCATAATCACCGTTTCCCATTGTTTTGCCAATGACACTCCGGATGCGTTGAATGACGGCATAGAGCCCGCGAATTCAAACGACCATACGATTGCTCGTCATACCTGGTGGGATCATCGCGGAACGGCCGAATGGGTGCAGTATGAATTTAACCGGCAGCGCGAGGTCTCGTCCGTGTCGGTTTATTGGTGGGATGACAGGCCCGCGGGAGGGCAATGTGCGGCGCCTGCGTCCTGGCGGCTGCTTCATCGCACTGGAGAGGGACAATGGCATCCCATGCCCGGCGATATCCATTACGGTACGCAGAAAGACCGGTTTAATACGGTGACGTTCGAAGCCATTCAAACCGATGTTTTGCGAATCGAAGTCCGCCTGGCGGAACCCTATTCAGGCGGCATTTTAGAGTGGAAAGTCGAATAGGCTGTACCCATGTTTTGATTCGATGCCATCTGGCGAGTTTTTATTTGCGCGTGCAGAACCAGAGATGCAATCACAATAGAGCCGCCAATGAAGGCCCATTGTGTCGGTTTTTCTCCCAAAAAGACAAGTACCCAGAGGGGATTTAAGACCGGTTCCAGCAGGGGAACCAAAACGCCTTCCAGGGCGGTGGCATTTTTGATGGCCATGGAATACAGAATATAAGACAGCCCCAGTTGGAAAACGCCTAACACAAACAGGGCAATCCAGCTATTGCAGTCCCTGGGAACAGCGTGGAATGCAAAAGGAATCATAAGTACAGCGGTCAGTACATTGCCCATGAAAACAGAGCTGATCGGATGGCTGTCCTTCTGCATTCGCAGAAAAACAATCATGAATGCGAACGTAATCCCGCTGATCAGGGCAAGAATATTTCCCCATTGATTTCCTATGGAGACTTTGTCGATAAAAAACAGACCTATTCCCAGAATCGCACAGACGATGACAATCCAGTCATAGGACTGCACTTTTTCCTTGAGCAGCCATATTCCCAAAAGTGCAACATAGATCGGTGCGGTATACTGCAATATGATGGCATTGGCTGCCGTGGTTAATTTGTTGGCACAGACAAATGTAATCATGGTTGCCGCATAGAAGACCGCTCCGGCGATTTGTGAAAAGGAGAAAGTAAAGTGCTTTTTTCGGATTACGGCCAATAAAACCAGAACCGATATGGCACTCCGCACCCCGGCTATCGCCATGGGATTCCACCTGACGGATTTAATCAGCAGTCCTCCAAATGACCAGAGGACCGCTGCAATCAGGAGTAATAGAAAGGCTTTCGTCTGGGTTTTCATGCCTGGTCCTTTAATTCACGTTGGATCAACTATTCATCCATCTGCAAATTTGGAATACACTGCGGCAGTCGTTGATATCAAGGGTCATGTGTCTTCCATTTCGCAAAAAATACTTGTTTATCTCCTTTTTACCATAAATCAGGACAAAAAAAAGGGCGTATTGAAAAATTAACACATTCAGATATCTTGTGTATGCATCAATCCGTGCCTGGTATGGAATTTTCTTGACCCGGCGGTGCAAATTTTTAAAATTGTCGATAATGGTAAGTGGTTATTGTGCTGTTGGTTGTTGAAATGAAATGCCGCAGATTCATTGGGAGATGGTATTGACATGAAAACAATGTTATTCATTCTGATTTTGGCGGGTACAGCAAGCTTTGCGGATAAGGCTGGTTTGGAACGCTGGCCTGCGAAAAAGGCTTGTGTCGGAAAACGCTGTATCGGGTCTGTTTCAATGGATTCTGCGGCCGCCCCGGCGGCAAAAAAGGCATGTTAAGACTATGTCAGGTGCAGGGACCATGCTTGAGCTTGTAACAGACAGTCAGATTTATGA
>CAZKAI010000027.1:41389-42968 GCA_964550565.1 uncultured Pirellulales bacterium | reverse complement strand
TCCCGCCGATAAACAGGCCGCAGATGAGTTTGGGGTTCATGATGTTCAGGTTGTATGCGTTAACAAAATCCAGAATCGAAGCGCTGGTGTTGCTCAGCAGAATGGCGCCATCGGCCTTGATGGCATCGAAAGCGGCCTGAGCATCGGCGGAGGGTGTTGCACCTTTGAAGAAGCTGACTTTGCCGATGGTATAAATGCCGCTGCCCTGTTCGGCCAGACGACCGACCCAGATGCGGATTTCTTCGATATAGGCAGCCAGCAGAGCCATGGCGGTCAAAGCGGCTGAACCAATTGCAAAACCTTTACCGGTTGCGGCTGTCGTGTTGCCCAGAGCATCGAGGGCGTCGGTGCGTTTGCGGACTTCCGGGGGCAGATGCGACATTTCCGCATTACCGCCGGCGTTGTCGGCGATGGGGCCGTATGCGTCGGTGGCCAGGGTGATACCCAGTGTGGACAGCATGCCGACTGCGGCAAAGCCGATACCGTACAGACCCATGGAGAAATCTTTGAAACCACCCGCAAATGCAAATGCACACACGATGCCGATGACGATGGTGATTACAGAAAGACCGGTGGAGTACATGCCGGTTGCGAAACCATCGATAATGGTGGTTGCCGGGCCCATCTTGGCTTGGTTGGCGATACCCTTGGTCGGGGTATATTCATCGGAGGTGTAGTATTCGGTAATCTGGCCAATGATCACGCCGGAAACCAGACCGGATGTAACCGCCCAGAACACTCCCCAGCTAATCCAGTCGGTGGTGGCCAACAGGGCCAATGCAACCAGAATCAGAATGGAGCTTCCAAAGGTGCCGAGGAACAAGGCACGCAGCAGGTTCTTCTGCGTGGCGTCTTCTTTGCAGCGAACCAGGAAGATACCTACGATGGACAGGATGATGCCGATGGCCGAGACCAGAAGGGGGGCCAATACGGCTTTAATGGGGTGCATTCCGCTGGCAAGCACGGCTGACGCGGGCAGAGCAGCGCCGAGGGCGGCGGTGGCCAGAATCGAACCGCAATAGCTTTCGTACAGGTCGGCGCCCATACCAGCGACGTCACCGACATTGTCACCGACGTTGTCGGCGATGGTGGCGGGGTTACGCGGATCGTCTTCCGGGATGCCGGCTTCGACTTTTCCGACCAGGTCGGCGCCGACGTCGGCAGCCTTGGTGTAGATACCGCCGCCAACACGGGCAAACAGGGCCTGGGTTGAAGCACCCATACCGAAGGTAATCATGGTGGTGGTGATTTCGACCAGCTTATGGCCGGTTTCCATATTTTTTGGAACCAGTGTCAGGCCCAGGAAATTCAGGCCTTCGGTCATGTGCGCGGCACTATAGACCCATTTATCGAGAAACAGATACCACAGTGAAATATCCAGCAGACCGAAACCGACGACGACCAGACCCATGACTGAGCCGGACTGGAAGGCGACCTGGAGGCCCCGGTTGAGGCTTTCGCTGGCGCCCTGTGCGGTACGGTTGGAGGCGTTGGTGGCGGTGTTCATGCCGAGGAAGCCGCACAGACAGCTAAACAAACCGCCTGTCAGGAAGGCTACCGGAACGAAGGGATTCTGAAT
>CAZKAI010000027.1:37356-41289 GCA_964550565.1 uncultured Pirellulales bacterium | reverse complement strand
AAGGGCAGAAACAACCCCAGAGATTTTGTTAATCTTTTCACGACTTTTTTCCTTTCAAACAAAATATTGTTTTAATAGTAACAAAAAATTTCGACCAATCTTACTGATTTGCCCCCCGATTGCAAGCATTTTCCGTGCAAGAAAAGTGGGCTTGTTGTCTGTTTTATTGCAAAAGATATTATAGGTCTAGAATGAGGTCCAATAATAAGGCCTCAATTACGTGTGATAATCGGCGTTAATCGTTACGTATTCGCGACTTAAGTCGCATCCATAGCAGAAGTCGGAGTGCTTGCCGGCACCCAGGTTTACGACAATGGTATGCTCTTTCTGCTTGATAATCCGGCTGACTTGTTTGGGGTCAAAATTAACAGGCTGGCCGTTGCAAAAGACGGTGACGCCGCCGATGGAGCAGGTGAGTTTGTCGCCGTTAAGCTTGACGCCGGATGAGCCTACAGCACAAATAATGCGTCCCCAGTTGGGATCGCCGCCGTGTATGGCGCACTTGACAAGATCATAATTGGCCACGGCCCGAGCGGCAATGAGGGCTTGTTCTTTGGTATTTGCGCCGTTTATCACAACCGTAAACATCCGTGTCGCACCTTCTGCATCCAGAGCCATTTGTTTTGCCAGATCGGTGCATAATTCTATCAGGGCCTGAGCGAATTTTTTGAAGGCGGTGTCGTTTTTGGTGATGGATTTATTGCCGGCCTGTCCGCTGGCCAGCAGGATGGCTGTGTCGTTGGTGCTCTGGTGGCCGTCCACGGTGAGGCGGTTGAGGGATTGGCCGATAGCCAGCGATAAAGCCTTTTGCAGAAGTGCTTTAGAAATTGCGGCGTCGGTGGTGAAGATGCCGATGGTGGTAGCCATGTTGGGGCCGACCATGCCGGCGCCTTTGACGGTTCCGGCCAGGGTAATGGTCTTGCCGCCGATTTTTACGGTCTTGCAGGCCTGCTTGCAGCGGATGTCGGTGGTCATGATGCCTTTTGCGAAGGCTAGACCGCCCGCGGCCGAGTCGCTCAGTTTGGCGGAGGCTTTTTCGATGCCGGAGGTGATTTTGTCGATGGGGAGCTGGTGGCCGATGATGCCGGTGGAGGCCAGCAGGACCTGTTGGGGCTTGAGAGCCAGCATCTGGGCGGTTTTGCCGCACATGGCCCGGGCTGCGGCCAGGCCGCGGGTGCCGGTGCAGGTGTTGGCATTGCCGCTGTTGACGATGACGGCATAGGTTTTGGCGGTTTTGGTGTGTTCTTTGCAGACAGTGACTGCCGCCGAGACGACTTTGTTGGTGGTGAACATCGCCGCTGAAACTGCGCTGGTGGGGCAGTACATCAGGGCCAAGTCATTCTTGCCTGATTTCTTGATCCCGCAGTAAAGCCCCGCGGCCAGAAAGCCTTTTGGGGCTGTAATTGTTTTGTTGGTCATTTGAAATCTTCTCTTGTTTAAAGGAAAATGCGTCCTGTTACACTATGTTTGTGAAATATACCCCTTTTGATGGGGGAATGAAAGAGTTTTTTTGTTGTCAGAAATCCACTTCAATTATAGATTGCTATTATGAGAAAAAAGTACAATTTTCAAAAAGCAACCAAGGGCAAATATGCCGCACAATACAAAGCGGGAACGAATATTGTTTTGCTGGACCCTGATGTTGCAAAGGTCTTTAAAACACCTCGTTCTGTGAATCAGGCATTACGATCTTTGGCAAGGATTATTAAGGCTCAGGAGCAAAAGTCATAATCCTGATCATTTAGAGCAGCGTACCGGCGGCGATGATGTGGCTTTTGCCGCCGACGCGGAGGTCGAAGGTGTCATTATGCCGCTGGGCCTTCAGGTACAGCAGTGAGGGGCGGCCGATTTCATAGCCTTGTTCGACACGGATATCGATGCTGCTGTCGCCGAAATAGCGATAGTGGGTCAGGTACGCAGCCAGGCAGGAATTGGCGCTGCCGGTGGCGGGGTCTTCGGGGACACCGTAAAGATGGCCGAACATGCGGCAGTGAATGTGGTTGGCCGGATCCTGCGTCTGGGGACAGAATAGAAAGATCATCCGCGCGGCGTCGTGGGTTTTCAGAAATAACTCAAAGGCTTCCAGATTGGCTTTGGCTCTGCGCACGGCGTCCAGTGTGCGCAGCGGGACGAAGAAAAACGGCAGGCCTGTTGAGACCGACTGGATGGGAAAGCGGTTGTCAAAGTCGGTGATGTTGAGGTTCAGAATGGGGGCAAAATCCTGCGGTGTGAAACAGGCTCCGAACTGCGGCTGCGGGGCTTTGAGCCATAAGAGACGCAGATGCTCGTCAAGTTTTGTATAGCTTACAGGAATAGGTCCGACTTTGAGATTCAGGGTAATAGACTGGCTTGCCCAGTGTTCGATTTTGTCCTGGATGACAAAGGCGGTTCCAATGGTCGGATGCCCCGCAAAGGGAACTTCGGCAGCGGGTGTGAATATCCGCACATCATAACCGCCGTCGCGGGGTATGTCGGAGAGGATGAAGGTCGTTTCGGAGAAGTTGAACTCCCGCGCAATCTGCTGCATCTGCGGCGAAGTCAGATTACCAGCATCCAAGACTACGGCGAGCTGATTGCCTGCGTATTTGTCTTCAGCGAAGACATCGAGAATGTAGAAGGGATTGTTCATTTTAACTTTATATTTGAATCTTCTTCTTGTGTTTTTTTTCGGGTGGATTCGAACTGAACCAGGGCGATGACAAAGCTCAGGACAAATCCTACGATGCCGGCCTCAAACGCGGCCATGGAGTCCCGGGAAAATGCAAACACAGCGCCGCCGATGACCATGGATGCAACCATCGAAACCAGCATCATTTTGATGGCGTTGGACGATGCCTGACGGGAGACAGTCATTTGCTGGGTTTTCCATGTTTCAATGATGCGCTGAGCACCTGTCGCTTCATCTGGCGGCACGGTAATAAAAGCCACAGGACGGCTTTTCAGATTCCGGGTGTAAAACATGGGATCAAAGGAATCCCCTGTTTCCAAATCCAGTGTTGCCTGCGGATGAAAACCTTCTTTTTCCAACAGCGCCAACACAGACTGGCAGCTCTCAGGTTCGGTGGTAAAAATAAGTGTTCCGTAGGGCGGCAAGGTTAAAGCTCCTTAAATCTCCTGATGATGGGTTGAGCGGGGGTCGTCCAGTGGGCCGGGGCCGTTGGTGAGCCTGCCGCGGATAGCCATTTCACGGAACGGTGCGGATGGGTCGTAGAAGGTTTCGCTGGTATCGACCTGATTGAGGATAAAGCCTTCCTTGTGGTCTTCCATCTGATCGATGATCCGGCCGTCGGGCTGGATGAAACAGGATGGATACGGGCTGAACCACGCCGAGGAATTGGTCATGCTGATCCAGAAATGGTTGCAGGCCGCGTGGGTCTGCATGGTCTGCCGCATAATCTGGCTGTGGACGCTCTGGCCGGTCTGGCGGGCATTGTAAAACGATTGAAAGATGCACTGTACGCCCTGTTTGTAGAGGTCTCGGTACACTTCCGGAAACCGCAGGTCAAAGCAAATCAGCAGGGCACACCGCACACCGTTAAGCGTAAACAGCACCGACCGGTCGCCGGGTGTATAATACTGCAGATCGCCCTCAGTGCCGAAACGTTTGTCGTAGCGGTCGGCGAGCCGGCCTTCCGGCGTAATCAGGTACAGGCAATTATGCGGCTTGTTCGGCAGGGTCAGCGGGTGCGAGCTTCCCAGAACCACCCAGATACCCAGATTGGCCGCCAGGGCCATGATGTCGAGTGTCTTATCCTTAAGCAAGCCCCAGTCGTAATCGTCAAAGGTGTAAAAATCCGTCCCTGCATAGCCGCTCAGGGCACATTCGGAAAAATGCACGATATTAGCGTTGTTTTCCGCCGCCTCGGTCATCTGCCGGCGAATCCATTCGGCATTGGCCCGGACGTCCCCGGCGACGGGGAATTGACAGGATGC
>CAZKAI010000027.1:0-37256 GCA_964550565.1 uncultured Pirellulales bacterium | reverse complement strand
GAATCCATTCGGCATTGGCCCGGACGTCCCCGGCGACGGGGAATTGACAGGATGCAATGGTTATAATGCCGTGAGTAGTCATTTATTTAATCAGAAGCTTCCACTTCGATAGAATGGTTTCATATTCAGGGATTTGGGAGAATTCTTTCAGCCATTTCTCAATATATTTCATATCGAGGGTGGTTTTGTTTTTAGCTAAAATGCTTTTCACATCTTCTTCATCAATTGCCCGACCGGCGATCATTTTATGAATGATTACATCTTCACACGATGCAAACTTCACCGGATAGTTTTCGATAAGAACGGATCTTGTGTTTCGGATTGCCTGGGCCTCATATTCCGAAAATGAAAAAATGAAATCAATTCGTATTTTTGAGACAGGATCTTCTATGGGGAAGACCATAGTTTGTCGTGCGAAATCTTCTGGATTTTCGGTCAGTGATACTAATTTGAGTTTCTGACAGAGGGACGCAATTTTGGAGAATTGGTCGGTGTGAAGGCCAAGTGTAATATCAATATCTCGAGTTAGTCGTGGTCTGCCATAAATCAAAACAGCTTGACCTCCTATAATCATATAAGGGATATTGTCCCGGTCTAACTGTTGGGATATTTTTTGAATCAGTTGTTCAATCATTGCCCTACCCTGTTGACAGCGCTGGCAATCTTTATATCGACCTCAATGCCCTCCAGCATGTTATCGGGACCTATTGCTCCAACGGTTATGGCTTCTTTATGAAGCATATCAAAAATCGCAGCCGCCTCTCTGTACGTCAGGTTTTCCTGAGCGTTCAGTCTGTAATAAAAGTCATCCAGCAGATGTTTATTTTGTATCATGGTCCGCTTTAACTCCCTGTAATAATTCAAATTATATCACAAAAGAGGCTGTTGCACAAGTTACTTCAATCCCAGCGTTTCATCGAGTCCAAAGATGATATTCATATTCTGGATGGCCTGGCCGGAGGCGCCTTTGATGAGGTTGTCGATGACCGAAAAGACCACGACCTTGCCTTTGGCGAAGGTGGGGAAGATGTGGACATAATTGGTCTTGGCGACGTTTTTGACCGCCGGCGGGGCCGACAGAATCTGCACAAACTGTTCGCCCTTGTAGAAATCCTGATAGATTTTCTTGAGTGTGTCCGGTGAAATCGGGGCAATCGGGTCGCAATAGGCGCTGGTAAAGATGCCCCGGTCAAACGGGCCAACATGCGGCTGGAACAGCAGCTCGACGGGCTTGCCCGCGACATCCGAGGCGGCCTGTTCCATTTCCGGCATGTGCCGATGGACGCCGACGCTGTAGGCGTACATGTTCTCGTTCATATAGGGGAAATGAAAGCCCGGGGTGGGTTTTTTGCCGCCGCCGGAGACGCCGGAAACGGAACTAAGGACAATGCCGGTCGGCTTAATCAGGTTATTTTTCAGCAGGGGGGCCAGTGCCAGGCTCGCCCCGGTTGGGTAGCATCCGGGGTTGGCGACCAGCCGGGCGCACTTGATCTGGTCACGAAACAGTTCCGGCAGACCATAGACCGCATGGGCGAGATTTTCTTTGTCCGTGTGCGGCTCGTAATATTTTTCATACGTGGCCAGGTCGCGGATGCGATAGTCGGCGCTGAAATCCACCACTTTGACGCCGGCAGCCAGCATTTTGGGGACCATGCTCATGGAAACCTTGTGCGGCAGGCAGCACAGGGCAACGTCGGCCAGCTTGCCCAACTTATCCAAATCCAGCGGCTCAATCGCCAAGTCGCACCGTCCGGCCAATTGGGGATAAATATCCGCCGCCCGGCCGAATTCCTGCTGAGCGGTCAGATAGGTCAGTTTTGCTTCCGGGTGCCGCAGGAGTATTTCTATGGATTCCACGCCGGTATAACCACCGGCTCCAATAATTGCCACGCGAATCATAAACGTCCTTTCGATAGAGTATGCCGGATGAAATTAAAAATCCGGAAGGCCAAAAAAGCAAACCATTTTTCAAAAACCGGTCCCGGTCCACACCTGCCGGGCCAATAAAAAAAGGCCGCCCGAAACGGACGGCCTTGTAGGAAACACAGGATAAAAAATGCGTTTAACGTTTCGAGAACTGGAAGCGTCTGCGAGCACCGGCTCTGCCGTATTTCTTTCTTTCGACTGCACGGCTGTCACGGGTCAGGAAGCCGCCGTCACGGAGTTCCTTGAGGAACGCCGGGTTGTAGTTCTTCAGCGCTCTGGCAATGCCCTGCATGACCGCGCCTGCCTGGCCGGTAATGCCGCCGCCATCCACATTGACGTAGATATCAAAATCGGTCAGGCCATTGATGGATTTCAGCGGAGCCTTGACTGAATTGCGGTCTTTTTCCAGCTTGAAGTATTCTTCAACCTTGCGGCTGTTGATATTCAGCTCGCCTTTGCCGGGTTTGATGCGGACGCGGGCAACGCTGGTTTTACGCCGTCCAACACCCCACCAGAATCCGCTCTTGGGAGCGGCGGGGACTGCCGGAGAAGATGCGGTTTTGCCGACCAGAATATTCGGGTCAATCAACGGGCTGATGTTTTGATTTTCCGTCATAACCTCTTTATATCCTTCAATAAAAGATTACATTTCCAATTTCTGCGGTTGCTGAGCAGCATGCGGATGCTCGCTGCCTTTATAGACTTTGAGTTTCTTGAGCATCTGGTGGGTCAGACCATTGTTTCTGGGCATCATGCGTTTGACGGCCAGTTGGATGATCCGTTCCGGGTGCTCTTCGAGCCAGTCCTGAAATTTGATCGTTTTCTGACCGTTGGGGTAACGCGAATAGGTCTGATAGACCTTGGTCTGGGCCTTGTTGCCGGTGACACGGACCTTTTCAGCGTTGATAACGATCACGAAATCGCCGGTATCCACAGACGGAGTGTAGATGGGTTTGGTCTTGCCCATCAGGATCATTGCGATCCGGGCAGCCATCCGGCCCAATACCTTGTCACTGGCATCAACCAGATGCCACTTGCGTTCCACCGTCTCTTTTGTCGGCATATAACATTTCATAGAGATAGTACTCCCAAAGATTCTTTTAGAAAGCGGCTTATTATAACGGACAAACCTGCTCTGTCAACCGTTTACCCGATAAAAATTAAAAAATGACCCTATTTATAAAAAAGATATAATGGGTCATAAAAATTGTCTTTATAATAGAGTATGGATTAGTCTTTCTTGACTACATTAACCCACATCATAATAATGCAAGATAAGCCAAAAATACCTGAAAATAGATAGGACTGTTCTTTAAACCCGAGCCCCGCAAGAATAATCCCCGCAAGTCCAAGGAGAGCGATAAGGCCGGAGATTACTATCAGAACATGTCTATCTTTAAAGTCTTCATTGGAAAACAGTTTTGTTACGGGAATAATCATCAGCAGGGAATACATGATTAACCTGGGGAAAACCGGCACGTTGGCAAACAAAAAGGATGCGATCAGGCTAATCAATGCGGTGGTCAATAAGAGAACCACCAGACGACTGCCAATCGTTTCGTGTGGTTTAAGTGAATGCCTGCCAAGGGGATGCAGTTGAATCATAAAATTAAACACAGAGGATGTCACCCAGGACAGGATCACAAAACACAAATATAAATAAAGCAGCGGTTTGACATACGGGGCCAGGTCTGGATTTTGTCTTTCCACAGAAGACAAGATGCGGAATACAATATAGATGCCGAAGATTAAAGCCATACGAGTTTTGGAAGTCAATCGGGACATCCACAGAAAATAGCCGAGAATTATCCGATAAATCCAATACCGGGCCTTCAGAGATTCCACTAATCCCGACCTTGCCCAATCCATATCCGGCTCAAGGCGTAATGCTTCGCTGAAATGTTCGAGGGCCTTATCGCTTTTTCCGGCATGCAGCAGAGTCCAGCCGAGATTGGCATGGCTGACAGCATTTTCCGGTTTTTCCTGCAGGGCCTGCTGGATGGTATCGTGAGCCTGGTCAGCGCGTCCGAGTTTAACCAGGGCCATGGCGCGGAAATTCAGGCAGGTCTGGTTGGTTGGATCGATGGCCATGCCCTTTTCGCTCCAGTCCAGCGTTTCCTTCCAGTTTTCTTCGGCGTGAGCGACGGCGGCATTGAGCCAGTAGTAATCCGCGTCGTCGGGGTCCAGGGTGACGGCTTCCCGGGCTGCGATTTTGGCCTCTTTGATTTTTTTGAGGCTCAGCAGGATCTGGCACAGCACGTAGTGGACATATGGGTCACTGCTTTCGATGCTCAGGGCGGTTCTGATTTCGCTTTCGGCTTCTTTGTGGCGGTCCAGTCTGTCGAGGCATTCGGCCAGGACGGCGTGCAGGTGATAGTCCTGGGGGGCCTGGATTAACAGACGTTTCAGTTCTTTTTCGGCGAGGTCAAAACGACCCTGCTGCATTAAAATAATGGCGTTGTTCATGGGTGGTTTATCTCAAATCCAGGTAATCAACGATATCATCATATACCCCGCTCTGATTCGAATAGAGGGCGTAGTTTTTGGCGGTGGCAAACCATTGCTTGCAGGTGGGTTTAATGCTTTTAACCTCGGCAAGGAGGTCTTTGGTGGACAGGGGTTCCGGGATTCCGGTTTTCAAGGCTTTATTGAGCTTGGCTTCAATGGCCTGATCCACCAGCGCCTTGAGGTCGGCCCCGGAAAACGAGTCCGTTTTTTTTGCGATATCGCCGTAATTGATTTCGGTCTGCGGTTTGTCCCGCAACAGAATGCGAAGAATGGCGATACGTGCCTCGTTATCCGGCGGCGGAACAAAAATCATCCGGTCAAAGCGGCCGGGCCTGCGAAACGCCGGGTCGATATGCCATGGGGCGTTGGTGGCGGCCAGAATCAGCAGTCCGTCATTTTTACTGTCGATGCCGTCCAGTTCGGACAGGAACTGGTTAATCAGATGTCTGCCCGCACTGCGCCGCATATCCGTCCGGCTTGCTCCGAGGGCATCGACCTCATCAAAAAATAAGACGCTGGGCTGTTTTTCCCGGGCGAATTCAAACAGGGCGTGCAATTTCTGTTCGCTGCTTCCGATATACATATCGAGGATGTCGTGCAGCCCGACCGGGATGAATACCGCATCCGCCTGACCGGCCGTGGCCCTGGCGATATAGGTTTTGCCGCATCCGGGAGGTCCATACAGCAGGATGCCGCCGCCGACTTTTTTGCCATAGGCGGAGTAAAGGGAGGGATTTTTCAGCGGCTCGATGATTTTCAGGCGTATCTGGTCTTTAACCTTGTCCATGCCGCCGACATCGGCAAAGGTTGTATCCGGTTTTTCCATCGCGGTAAACATGAAGTCTTCTTCTGCATCCGCCGGCATCCGGATCCGTCCTTCGCTGTCCACGTCCGGATCATTCCATAATTCCGAGGATTTAGGTGGAAGGTTCAGGGCTTCTTCGAGGGTTTGATTTTTCAGAGCAGGCTTGAGGGCTATCGCCTGGCGGTAGGCTTTTTCGGCGCCGTCCAACTGGCCCGTTGACAGCAGCGCCTTGGCATACAACAGATAGGCCTCCGCGGCACAGTTGGGCCTTTTCATCAAATCTTCCAGAATCACCAGCGACACTGATGTCTTTCCCGTTCGCTGGTAGGATTCAGCCAGCCCGATCTGCAGCAGCTCATTGTCGGGCGTCAGTTCCAATCCTTTTTTATAGACGTCCAGGGCCTCTTCGGTGCGGCCGCGGGACAGCAGCATCTTGCCGTACTGATTGCGCAGAATGGGATTGGCGGGGGTGATTTCAATCGCTTGTTTTAATGATTCCAGGATTTCTTCCTGTTCGCTCATAGTAACGGATCCTGCCTGAAATTTCCTGTTTCGTTACGGATTGGAGAATTCGGCCTTCATCAAAACGGCCATGGAAAGTAACGCTACCCCGTGGATCATTGCAGCAAAATTGTATCCGATGGATATCTCCTTATTTGTGCCTCCACGTCTCAAATCCATGCGATTACTATAACATACCCCCTTGCGATAGAAAACGAAAAAAAAGGAATCTGTTGCTGGGCATAAAAAAACCACCGTCGATGAGCTGACGGTGGTTTGCTGGTTTATATCAGAATTTGCAGCGGCTCTCTGGATTTAGGAGCAGCCCATGGAGTTGCCGCAGTTGAAGCACTTGTAGCAGGTGCCGTTGCGGACGGTGATGGAGCCGCAGACATCGCAGGCGGGGGCATCGTCCTGGAAGTGGTCAAACTGGGCGTTAAACTGCTGCATGACCTGGGCATCGCCGGTGCCGGGTTCGGTGAGAACCGAATTGACCAGTTCGGCGACTTTGTCGGCCAGTCCTTCGCCGCCGAAGCGGTTGGACAGGGGAGAACCGGCTTTGGGGGTCGGGGCGGTTTCGCCATTACCGCCTTTTTCACCCGGGGCGGCGGTTTTTTTCTGAATGGCCCGGGCCTGATCGATTTTCTTGGCCAGGTCCTGGGTCTTTTCGACGATCTGCTTGGCTGTTGCGGCCGCCGGGGTTTCAGTGGCGGCTGAACCGCCGCGATTGGGGGTGTTCTTCTCGGCATAGCCGGGGATGAACTGACAGCCCATCCAGCAGAAGATATAGTCAATCAGACTCTTGGCGAACGGGATATTCTTGTTGGAAGTCATCCCGGCCGGCTCGAAGCGGGCGTGACGGAATTTTTCCACCAGTGTAATCAGCGGTACGCCGTATTGCAGGGCCATGGATACGCAGGTGCCGACAACATCCATCAGGCCGCCGACGGTGCTGCCTTCCTTGGCCATGGTGATAAACAATTCGCCGGGCTGCCCGTCTTCGTACAGGCCGACGGTCAGGTAGCCTTCGTGGCCGGCGACCGAGAATTTGTGGGTGATGCTGTGGCGCGTCTCGGCCAGACGTCTGCGGAACGGTCTTTGCGGGGCTGCTTCCTCGGTTTTTGCGGTCTTCTTGTCGGCTTTGTGGGCCTTGCTGTCGGTGTTGACCGGCTGGAGCCGTTTGGAACCGTCGCGATAAATGGCGACCGCCTTAAGTCCGCGTTTCCAGCCTTCCATATAGGCCGACATAATTTCTTCGGCGGTGCTTTCCTTGGGCATATTGATGGTCTTGCTGATCGCACCCGACAGGAACGGCTGGACGGCAGCCATCATTTTAATATGGGCCATATACAAAATATGCCGCTTGCCGTTTTTGGGCTTGAAGGCACAGTCGAAGATTGCCAGATGTTCGGGCTGCAGCTTGGTCGAGGTTTCCACCGTGTCATCTTTGTCGATGGTGTCGGTGATTTCCTTGATGTCTTCGGGGCTGTATCCGAGGCGTTCGAGGGCCATGGATGCCGTGCGGTTGACGAGTTTGAGCATGCCGCCGCCGGCCAGCAGTTTGTACTTGACCAGGGCGATATCCGGCTCGATACCGGTGGTGTCGCAATCCATCATGAAGCCGATGGTGCCGGTCGGAGCCAGGACGGTAACCTGGGCATTGCGATAGCCATACTGGCTGCCGAGAGTGAAGGCCTGATCCCAGGCGTTCTTGGCGGCGTTGAGCATATAGTCAGGACAATGCACTTCGGGAATATTGTATGCGTGCTCCCGGTGCATCGAGATGACATTGAGCATGGGCTGATGATTCTTTTCGAATTCGGAGAAGGGGCCTTTGATGGAGGCCAGCTCGGCACTGACGCCGTAGGCGGTGCCGGTCATGATGGCGGTAATGGCCGCCGCCCAGGTGCGGGCTTCGTCGGAATCATACGGCAGGGCCAGGCTCATCACGAGGCTGCCGAGATTGGCATAGCCCAGACCCAGCGGACGGAACTTGTGGCTGTTATCGGTGATGGAGGCTTCCGGATAGCTGCCGTTATCGACGAGAATTTCCTGAGCAATAATATAGAGGCGAATAGCCCGTTTGAAGCTGTCGATATCGAAAGAGCCGTCTTCGCGACGGAACTTCATCAGGTTCAATGAGGCCAGGTTGCAGGCGGAATTGTCGATGAACATGTATTCGCTGCAGGGATTGGAGGCATTGATCGGACCCGAGTTGGGGCAGGTATGCCATTTGTTGATGGTAGAATGGTATTGCAGGCCGGGGTCGCCGCAGACGCGGGTGCCTTCGGAAATCAATTCCATCAGTTCGCGAGCGGACTGCTCTTCGACGGGCTTGCCGGTGGTAACGGATGTCGTTGTCCACTTGCCGTCCTTTTCGACGGCTTCCATGAATTCATCGGTGACGCGAACTGACAGGTTGCTGTTCTGGAACATGACGCTGTTATAGGCTTCGTCAGGGCTGAAGCCTTCTTCGATTAAGGCCCAGACCTTCTTTTCTTCTTCGGTCTTGCAGGTGACGAATTCACGAATGTCGGGATGGTGAATCTTCAATGACTGCATCTTGGCGGCGCGACGGGTTTTGCCGCCGGACTTGATGACTGCGGCGATTTGGTCATAGACGCGCATAAAACTCAGCGGGCCAGAGGGTTTGCCGCCGCCGGAGAGTTTTTCTTTACTGCTGCGGAGGGTGGACATATCGGTGCCGGTGCCGGAACCATGCTTGAAGAGCATGGCTTCGCTGCGAGCCAGCCGCATGATATCGTCCATGGTGTCCTGAACGGACTGGATAAAGCAGGCCGAGGCCTGTGGAAATTCATAGCTGCTGGGGCAGGGCATGGATTTGTTTAACTTCTGGTCCCAATAGAAGTTGTGTTCGCTGCCCTTGATGCCGTACACATCAAACAAGCCGACGTTGAACCAGACGGGCGAATTGAATGAGCCGTACTGGTTGACGCACAGCCAGGTTAATTCCTGATAGAAATTGTCTGCATCGGCGTCAGTGTCAAAATAGCCATCTCTTTTGCCGCGGTCGGCAATGGCTCTGCAGACGCGGTGGATAAGCTGTTTGACAGAATTTTCACGCTGGCCGGAGGAAACATCGCCGTAGAAATACTTGCTCACGACTACTTTTGTCGCCAATTGGCTCCAGTTAGCCGGCACTTCGACATCTTTTTGTTCAAAAATAGCTTTGCCGTTTTCGTCGGCAATTTTTGCGGTCCGATTTTCCCATTCTATCTGGTCAAAGGGATGCACGCCTGGCGTTGAAAAATGCTGCTCTATCTTCAAGCCGGGTTTTCTTTTCCCTGTTGAGCCAGCCCAGGGTTGAAAACCCGACACTGCTTTTCCTAAATCCTGTTTCGAAATCCGTTCTTCTGACATGAACAAGCCTCCGTGTATACCACTATATATTGTTGAAATTCAAAGATTAACATCAATATGTTGCCAATAATTACTACGACATCATAACGTGCTCAGCTTGAGCTTCAAGCCGAAAAATCAAAAAAAATATGAGGTTTTTATTAGTCCTTGTTTTTAATGAACCTATGGAGAAAAAGAATTTTTTGTCCGGTTTATTGCCTGTTTGACAAACTGTGCAAAAACAACATCAAAAGCTGTTAGAAATTTTGTAAGTTATTATAAATAAATAAGATATAGAAGCATTGGTCGGGTGTTGCTTAAAAATGTTTAAAACAAATGGACAAGTCGGGGATTTTGGGTGGACTTGGCATAAAAAACCTACATTTTGGGGAATTAAAGATGGTCATTATACGATGAGCATTCGCCTATAACAAGAGCAATAAGCTCTCAAATTAGTGCTGCACCGTCAGATGCATATTTAACCTAATTTGACAAGCACTCTTTTCTGAGCGAAAATATTTGGTCGGATCACATCCGTTGTTTTATGCTTTGAGGCTCAGGGATGCTTGTTTTTGGGCATCTGTGCGGGGTGGCGGATGTTTGAAACGGCCAGATAATAGTTCCGCAAATATTAAAGTACATAAAAACGTTGATTTTTATAGAAAATGCGTGTACACTATTGCTATCGAATGAGATAGCAGAGATTGGGCCTTGCGATGTTTGACGATAGGCATATCGGGCAGGATGTTCCGAAAAGTACAATTGAGCTAAGATGGTCGTTTGACCTTTTTGCGTCCGGGATGGTACATGACTTTACATATTGTTGATATCCTCATTATTATCGGCTACATGGTGTCGGTAGTTCTGGTTGGCCTTTGGGTGTCCAAGCGGGCCGGCAAGAATATCAATTCCTATTTTCTCGGGGAAAATTCCATTCCGTATTATCTGCTGGGGGTTGCCAATGCGACGGGTATGTTTGACGTATCCGGCACGATGTGGATGGTGACGCTGCTGGTGCTGTATGGGGTAAAAAGCATCTGGATTCCGTGGTTGTGGCCATGCTTTAACCAGATTTTCCTGATGGTCTATCTGTCAGTGTGGCTGCGTCGGTCGGGGGTGATGACGGGAGCGGAATGGATTGAAATTCGATTCGGCAGGAATATGGGAACGCGGCTGTCGCATATCAGTGTGGTGATATTTGCCCTGATCAGCGTGATTGGTTTTCAGGCCTACGCGTTTAAGGGGATTGGCAAGTTTATTGAGCCGCTGATGCCGTGGGACTGGACACCAAACACGTATGCCCTTGTGATTATGGGGATTACGACGATTTATACCATTGCCGGCGGGATGTACAGTGTCGTTATTACCGATTTGATTCAATTTGTCATTATGACACTGTCGGGGATTTTTGTGGCGTGGATTGCGATGACGCAGGTGGCGCCTGCGCAGTTAGCCAGTGCGGTACCAGACGGGTGGCATAATTTGTTTTTCGGATGGAAGCTGGATTTGGACTGGACGGGGATTTTATCGGCAGGCAATGCCCAGATTGCCAAAGACGGTTATAGCTTATTCGGGATATTCTTTACACTGATGCTGTTTAAAGGCTTGCTGGCCAGTCTTGCGGGGCCTGCACCCAATTATGATATGCAGCGGATTTTGTCCACGCGCAATCCGCGGGAAGCGTCGCTGATGAGCTGGTTTACGAATGTGGCGCTGTTTTTGCCGCGGTATCTGCTGATTGGAGGAATCGGGGTGCTGGGTATTGTCTTTTTCCGCGAGCAGCTTAATTCGATGGGTGACAAAGTGGACTTTGAGCAGATTATGCCGCTGGTGCTGAATAAATATATGCCTGTGGGTGTGCTGGGGGTGATGCTGGCCGGGCTGCTGTCGGCGTTCATGAGTACGTTCAACTGCACGCTCAATGCCGGAGCATCGTATATCGTGCGGGATATTTATCAGCGGTATATGAATCCCAAGGCCGCGCCCAAAAAACTGATTATGCTGAGTTATACCAGTTCGATTCTGATTGTGATTGTCGGTGTGTTATTTGGCTATATGACCGATTCGATTAATTCGATTCTGCAATGGATTGTGGCGGGATTATACGGCGGCTATATCGCCCCGAATGTGCTGAAATGGCACTGGTGGCGGTTTAACGGATATGGCTATTTTGCCGGCATGGTTGGCGGGATGGCAGGCTCTCTGGTGATGCCCAAACTGTTCCCGGATATGGAGCAGATGTATGCCTTCCTGGTCATCTTCGTACTGAGCAGCCTGGTGTCGGTGGTTGTATCGCTGATGACCCGGCCGGAAGAGATGGGGGTATTGAAGGAATTTTATAAGCGTACCCGTCCCTGGGGATTCTGGGGGCCGGTTTGCCAACAGGTGCTGGCCGATGATCCAAGTTTTTGTCCGAATCGGGCGTTTGGGCGGGATATGGTCAATGTGGCGGTGGGTATTGTCTGGCAGGTATCGATGTGTGCCATACCGATTTATATGATTATCCGTCAGTGGAATGGCTTCTGGATATCGGTGGGGGTGCTTGCCGTGACGTCGTTGTTTTTGAAATGGAACTGGTATCATAAATTAGAAAAAGATTGAACGGGTCAGGGATTGGCCCCGGGACTTCCTTGACGGTGGAGACTTATACATGAATGCACAGACTATGCGGTTGTTTCGGCAGCGTGTCCGAGATGAGCTGCATAATAATATTATTCCTTTCTGGCTGACCCACGCAGTGGACCGGCAGCACGGGGGCTTTATCGGCTGGATGACCAATGCGCTGGAGGTGGATGCGCAAAGCCACAAGGGGCTGATCCTGAATGCCCGGCTGCTGTGGACATTTTCGGCACTGGCCCGTTCCAGGGGAGGCAATGAGTGTGTCCAAATGGCCCGCTATGCCTACGAGACGCTCATGAGGACTTTCTGGGACGCCGAATGCGGCGGGGCATTCTGGCGGCTTCGGTATGACGGCGAGGTTCTGGATGCGACCAAAAAAATCTACGGGCAGGCGTTTGTAATTTATGCTCTTGTGGAATATTATCTGTTCAGTGGAGATACGGAAGCCCTCGGGCGAGCCCGGCAGGTCTTTGGGCTGATTGACAATCACGCCAGGGATAACAAATTCGACGGCTATTATGAATCACTGGAACGGAACTGGGCGGTGTCGCCTGATCAGCGGCTCAGCGATGAGGATATGGATGTCCCCAAATCGATGAACAACCATCTGCATCTGCTGGAAGCCTATACGCATTTGTATTCAGTGTGGAAGGACGACCTGCTGCGAAAACGGCTGCAGGGCCTGATTTCAATTTTCCGGGAGCATATCCTTGATTCACAAAAACGGCATTTTCGTTTGTTTTTTGATGCGCAGTGGAACAGTCAGTGCGGCCGGATATCGTTTGGTCATGATATCGAAGGCAGCTGGCTGCTGTATCGAGCTGCGGAAGCATTAAATAATCCCAGTCTCCTTGCGGAGGTTTCGGAACTGGCCGTTCGGATTTCCCGAGCGGTTTATGTGGAGGGCCTTGACGGCTGGAATGGGGTTTTTTATGAGGCCGATGCGGCGGGGCGTATCATTACCGAAAAACACTTCTGGTGCCAGGCCGAGGCGGTGGTGGGATTTCTGAATGCCTATCAGCTTAGCAGCGAAGAGGAATTCATGGAAACAGCCTGGCGGATATGGCAGTTTATCGAGAAGTCTCAGGTGGACAAGGAGCATGGCGACTGGTTCTGGAAAGTGTACCAGGATGGCCGGCCCGATCCGGACAAGCCGAAGGTGTCGGAGTGGAAGTGTCCGTATCACAGCGGACGGGCGTGCCTTGAGATTATGCATCGTCTGGATGGAATGATTCGGCAACTGGAGCCGTCAACAGGAAAATATACTCAGCGGGTATGATGATTCTGCGGCAGCCGCGGGCCGCTGAGAGCTTCTTAGTTGCATTGAAATGGAAACTATCAAGCAGGATTCGTATATACGTATGAAGAAAAATGAGTTTAAGGAAAAACTGCAGCAGCTTCATCGCAGTTATGAGGAGTTGATTCGCCGGTCCAATCGTCCTGCGGCTGATACCGGCGGGCTGTACAGGCGATATGCCAATCCGGTTCTGACGGCAGACCATGCCCCGCCGATCTGGAAATACGATTTCAGTTACCGTGATAATCCTTTTTTACTGCAGCGGCTGGGAGTGAATGCAGTATTTAATTCCGGTGCGATCAAGCTGGGTGATCGATACTGTTTGATGGCTCGCGTGGAAGGATGGGATCGCAAGTCTTTTTTTGCCGTAGCCGAAAGCTCCAATGGCGTTGAAGGCTTTCGTTTTCGGGATTATCCGGTTGTGATTCCGGAACTGGATGCCGACGAGACCAATTTATACGATATGCGGCTGGTCGGGCATGAAGACGGCTGGATTTATGGCTTGTTCTGCGTGGAAAGCAAAGACCCCAATGCACCGGCGGGGGATACTTCCTCGGCGGTTGCCCAGGGCGGCATCGCCCGCACGAAGGATTTGCAGACCTGGCAGCGGCTCAGGAATCTGAAGACGCCGTCGCCCCAGCAGCGCAACCACGTCCTGCATCCGGAGTTTGTCAGCGGCAAGTATGCGTTTTACACGCGTCCGCAGGATGACTTCATTCAGGCCGGCTCCGGCGGCGGTATCGGCTGGGGTCTGGCAAACACGATGGATGCGGCCGAGATTGCCGTAGAGAACATTATTGATGAACGCGTCTATCATACCATTAAGGAAGTCAAAAACGGGCAGGGGCCTGCTCCTATCAAAACCGACAAAGGCTGGCTGCATCTGGCGCACGGCGTTCGGGGCAATGCGGCGGGATTGCGTTATGTATTGTATATGTTCATGACGGCGCTGGATGAGCCGTGGCGGGTGACGCACCGGCCGGGCGGCTATTTTCTGGCGCCTGAAGGGGTAGAGCGGGTTGGCGATGTGTCCGATGTGGTATTCAGTAACGGCTGGATTGCCGACCCGGACGGTACCGTCTATATCTATTATGGTTCTTCCGATACCCGGCTGCATGTGGCAACCAGCACGGTCGAAAAGCTGGTGGATTATACCATTCATACCCCGCCGGACGCAGGACGGACCTTGACCTGTGTACAGCAGCGGATTCAATTGATCCATAAAAATAAGGATATCATCAACGCTGAAGATTTGCGTTTTTAGATCATTAAGGATAAACATCAGGCGTTACATTAAATTTTATTTGTTTCTATGATATATCTGAAATGCCTGTTTGCCCAGTTGTCCGATTTGCGAAAGAAACCGAGGTTTTGCCTCACCCTCTTTTGGATTAGATACGCCAGAAAGTTTCTATATCGTTGCAATCCTGAGAGTTATGCATTATCTGCAGCCAGGCTTTTTGCACCGTGCATCACTTCTTTCTATCCAGTATATAAATCAAAGAGCGGACTTGCTTCAGACAAAATGTCTCTAGAATAACAGGAATATGTCCGGATGGCTTGCCCTGGGAAATAAACAAATAATTCCGCAAATATTAATCACGATATTATCGGACAGTATTTTATTGACTCCGATAATCGTTTTCGTTAAACTAAATTCAGTGGAGCGACGTGTTGTCAAGACGGTGAGGGTAGTCGATGAGAAGTTTCCGAAATCACTGCTTTGTCTGCGCCTGTCACATAAACCTTGCGGCCAGGGTTTTACATATCTATATCTCTTTACATCCAACCTCATATAAATCCATTTGAAAGGAAAAAGACATGAAGAAGATGGTTCTTATTATGGCGGTTCTGGGATTGGTTTCATACGGTTATGGTATTGTGATTGGTGATTTTGAAGGCGGACTGGACAATTGGGTTGCAGGATGGGAAGGGTCCCCGGTTCTTGCCGCCAGCCAGACAGCGGGAACCGTTACGTTGGGGGCATCAAGTTTGGCTGTAACAACGAATGGGGGGTACTGGTGCCTGCAATGGAATGCCCCGGGCGGCAGTATTCCCGCGAGTTTTGCCAACACGACACTGAAATTTGATCTGACGATGGTGCAGTCCGAATGGCCGGCCAGTCCGTGGACCAAGGTTGCCGACAAGATTGCCATCAACAGCGACAGTCCCAGCGGGTGGAAGGAATTCACCACTGCCACCGCGGAATGGCGGGACGGCAGCGGTTCAGCGCCGCTGGACTGGGGTGCGTGGTCTCCCACCGCGGCCAAGACGTTCAGTGTGGATATTTCAAGCTATGATCTCACCGGCGCCACATGGCTGCAGATTATTATTACATTACAGGGCGGAAACGGATCCGGAGCCTTCTATTTTGATAATGTTCAGTTGGCGCAGCCGGAGCCGGTGTCTTCTTGGACGCGATTCGAGTGTGAAGATGCAACATTGGTTGACACAACCTTTATTAATAATGATGCGGATTGTTCCGGCGGTCAATATGTATCCATTCAAAAGGTTTCCGATGCCAAAAATGGGCAGATTCAGATGACCGTCAATGCTCCGCGAACCGGAACCTATAATATGAAAATCGGACAGCGAAGCGCCGGAGATAATGAACGATATGACAGTATATTAGTCAACGGGACCACCTTTGTGGATCAGAATTTTTCAGGTCTGATTGACTGGGGTGCGGCCGCTGCGATTGAAGGCAATAACGGCTGGGGGGAATTGGCGACTATAGAAGATTTATTTGCCTCCGTCGAGCTGTATGGTGCAGAAGACGGCAATTGGCAGTTGTGGTCTCGCTGGGCTCCGGCCTGGGATACCCTCCGGCTGAATGTGCCGATGACAGTGGATTTGAATGAAGGCAAAAATACCGTTACGATCTATGCCGTCTGGGGATGGACCAACTGGGACTTTATTGATGTGGAACTGGGGTATATTCCGAAAAATCCTCAGCCTGCCGATGGCGGCATCGTGATTATCGGCCAGGATACAACTCTGTCCTGGACGAATGCGCAATTGGATTTGGATAAAGTGGAAGTCTGGTTTGGACAGACGCCGGAACCCAATGAACTGGATCCGAACAGCTTTGTGACTTCGGCAAATTATAAATCCAAACTGACCCTGATTGGGACCGTTGACAGCCCGAAAGATAAATCCAGCATTGCGATGCCGGAATTGATTCCGGGTGCCAATTATACCTGGATCGTGGATGGCTTCAAAGGTGTTCCGGAAGGCGGCGACCCCAATTATCCGGGTGTGTTCTGGACATTCCTGGCTTCGGACAATGTACCTCCGACCGCCGATGCCGGCGAGGATCAGTTCAAATGGCTCAATCCTGCAAACGTGATTGTTACGCTGGACGGCTCGGCATCGACCGACGACGGTAAAGAAGCACCGCTGACATACAGTTGGATCCAGACCGCAGGCCCGGCAGTGACACTGGATTCGCCCACATCAGCAGTTACGACCGTGACGTTGACTGAACTGGGTAACGATACCGAAGCCAACGGCAACGATCCGTATATATTTGAGCTGACGGTGGATGACGGTCTGTGGACTGCGACCGATACCGTGACGGTGCATGTTAACAGCAACTCCTGCACCGCTTCGATTGAGGCCGGCAGCTTCTATTTCTATGGTGATGTGTCCAGTGCGGCGGCCCAGGGTGTTCCGGACTGCAAGATCGATTTATATGACTTTGTGGAAATCGCCAGCAACTGGCTGGGATGCTCGAATATCTTCGAGGCCTGTGAGTAATGAGCATCGGAAGAATGCTGTTTTTGTGATGTGAAGTTCAGGGGCCTTGTTCGGCACGTCCGAAATGAGGCCCCTGTTTTTTGTATCAATTATGAATCAACCGGGGTGATCATGAAGCGAAGTGTTGTTACTGTTCGGCGGTATGTGCAAGCCATGGTGCTTGTTGTCTTATGCACTCCATCAATATGTCTGGCTGTTGGGATAACCTCGATTGCGGAGAATGCCGCCAGCGTGGAACGTTTTGCCAAATATGAGGCTGTGTTCTCGCTTGATGCGGCCTACAGCAATCCGTTTGACCCGGACATTGTGGATATCCGGGCGATTGTCACCGGGCCGGAACCGACGGTCTGGCAGGTGCCGGCTTTCTTTTGTCGAGACTATGAAGTCTATGATGCCAATCCGGAAAAATATCGCAACCCCGGCCCTGAGTTGTGGAAATTCCGTTTTGCGCCGCCGCAGGCCGGGCACTATGTGTATGATATTGTCATTTATGAAAATGGGGTGCTGACGTTTGAGCAGGACAATGCAGGCGATTTCGAGTGTATCCCGGGTGTAAAAAAAGGAATCGTTCGTTGCGATGGGCTTGACCCGGCCTGCCTGCGGTATGACAACGGCAGCCCTTATCTGCCCATCGGCCACAATGTATGCTGGTCGAGTAACGGGCTGGGGACGTTTCTCTATAATTTTCAAAATATGGGAGCTGTCGGCGAAAACTGGACCCGGCTCTGGATGACGCATTTTTCCAATTGCAGTATTCTGGAATGGCGGTCGGATTATTCCAGTTATTTCCAGAATCTGGGACGGTACAGTCTCCAGATTGCCCAACGGCTGGATACGCTGGTCGAGACCGCCGAGCAGCAGGGGATTGCGATACAACTGGTTTTGCAGCATCACGGGCAGTTCAGTTCCACCGTAAATCCGAATTGGAATGAAAATCCATATAACATCGTCAATGCGGCATACGGCGGTTTTCTAAGCAAGCCCGAAGATTTCTTTACGCATGCTGCGGCGAAGAAGCTGACGAAAAATAAATACCGGTATATTATTGCCCGCTGGGGATATTCGCCTGCGATTCTGGCCTGGGAACTGTGGAATGAGGTGCAGTTTACCGATGGCTGGAGCAGGAATCGCAGCAGCGTCATTGCCTGGCATCAGGAGATGGCCGACTATATCCGTTCCATGGATTGTCATCGGCATCTGATTACCACCAGTTCCAGCGAAAGCGGTTTTGAGCCTATCTGGAATCACCCAACGATTGACCTGGTGCAGGTGCATCATTACGGCACCCCGGTCATCGGGCCGTTTAAAACCACCACGCTCGAATTGGCTCAGACCTATCAGAAACCGGTGATTTTCGGAGAATACGGCGCCGGGTCGGTCAACGGGATGAATTCGGAAACCAATGTGTCCAGTCTGCCTGAGCCGTATAAGACGCAGATGATCGAAGGGCTGGTTTTGCACAACGGCATCTGGAGTGCTTTTATGGCCAAAGGCGGGGCACATCTGTGGTGGTGGGATTCCTATATTGAGGCGTATGGGATGTACGAGGTCTTTGGTCCGCTGGCGATATTTGCCGAAGGAGAAGACCTGGCGGGGATGCAGCCTGCGCCGCGGGCGGTATCCGGATTTGCGTCCTATTTTGCCAACCCCCAGATTGGGGATTTTTATTATGTGCCGACGCAAAAGGAATTCACGCTGGTCGGTGACACATTCCCGGGAATGGACAAGCTGTCCCGCTATCTGCAGGGCAGTTCCAAGCCTACCCTGAAGACGGACCCGACCTTTCATCTGACTATGCCCGAAGCGGGAAAGTTAATTCTGCATGTCAAGCAGGTTTCGTCCTGGGGCGCCAACAGCCTGCGTGTGCTGGTCAACGGTGTGCAGGTCTTCAGTTCGAGCTTTGCCAACGGGGCCAACAATTTTACCGTCTCGGTGAATCTTGCCGCGGGGCAGCAATCCGTGCAGGTCAAAAACACCGGGCAGGACTGGTTCGATATTACCAGTTATGAATTCGCTCCCAACGGGCGATACCTGCTGGATTCGATAGGGCTGATGCGTCCTGATAAAGCCTTGTTCTGGATTTATGATATCAACAGCCAGTATGGCCAGACCGCCAACGGTCTGTTTTCCGGCGAATCCATGACTGTCAAAGGATTGGCCGACGGTCTCTATCAGGTGGACTTCTACCATGCCCGTGCCCCCGGTGGACGTTTTCTCCGGCAGCACTATCCCTCCGCATCAGGTTTGCTGCCCTGCACAATTCCCGATTTCAGTAAAGACATCGCCGTCAAGATTACGCCCGCCTGCGTGGTGAATACTACACTGCTGGACAGGCTGATTGATGAATGGATGATGGCTGGTGCGGGATTGCAGGCAGACTTCAGCGGTGATCAGCAAATTGATTATCAGGATTTCCGGGAACTGTCGGCCTATTGGTTGAGTTTCTGCCCCGAAGCGTGGTGAACACGCGATGTGGTTTTGAATTAAAGCTTTCGTGTGGAATTGCGGATGGTCAGCTCGCAGCCCATCTTGGTGCGCACACGATTCTCCGAGGTGTTGATTTTGTTGACCCGCTCCATCAAAAGGCGGGCGGCTTCCTGGCCCATTGGATACGGTTTCTGACGAATGGTAGTCAGTGCCGGATGAATCAACAGTGACATTCTCGATGTGTCATCGCTGTAGCCAACCACGGACAGATCGTCCGGAATCGTTAAGCCCATCTCTGCGGCGGCGGCATAAATCTCGTAGGCCACCCAGTCACTGCAGGCAAATATCGCGGTTGGTCTGGGTTTGAGGCTCAGCAGCATGCGAGCGATGCCCGGGACCTTGTCCGCATCATCTGAACCAACCATCGTGATACAGGAAGCATCGGGGTATTGCCGGAGGCCTGCCTCAAAATAAGTGCGCCGCTGCTGGGCCCAGGTCCAGTGCGGATCACCGGCCAGATGACCGATATAGCGGTGTCCCTGGCTGTACAGATGGCGAGCAACCAGCTCTGCCCCCAATTGTTCATCCGTGACAACCGAATCGGCAAATTCCAGTTCATGGTCGATAGTCACCACCGGCAGTTCGCGGGATTCCAGTTCATCCAGATGAGCTCCGTAAACCTCGCTGACTTTGGGCCACAGGATAACCCCGTCCACCCGGCGGTCAATCAGCCGGTGCATCTGCTTGAGCATGAATTCTTCCCGGTTGTCATGGGCCAGGATGGATTCATCCCATAACGCCACCGGGGCGTAATCGTTTTCAACCAGTTCGTCGTGAATTCCCTTGAGAATCTCCGCCCAGTAAGGATTGTATGGCGGGACCATGACCCCCACATTCCCCGTCCGTCCGGTCTGAATTCCCTGAATCAGCAGGTTTGGACGATAATTCAATTCCTTGGCAACCTTCAGCACCCGCTTGCGGGTTTCATCGGAGATTTCTCCCTGTTGACGCAGCACCCGAGATACTGTGGTAATCGACAAATCAGTGGCTTCGGCAATCTGTTTTAGGCTGACCTGAGTTTTTTTTCTCACAAGGAATCCTGTAATTCGATTTAGAAACCATTAAAAAATAGATTCGGATTATTACGAGTAATCTATATATTTTGTCTTTATTTACTTAAAGTACCTTGATATTGTAGTCTTAAATACAGGTAAAATCAATCTTCAACCTCCTGCATAACGAATGAATATTGGACTATTTTTCGAGAGGGACCGTTTGAAAACCAGATAAAGCCAAGTCGTCGAAAAAAAGTGGAACAACAGGGATTCTTCTGCTACAATGGTATGAGTATAAAATAGAAATGTGGAGTTAAGCATGGCAAAAAATTCAGGTTCGAGTGGACGACGGGAAATGTGCAGCTTTTGCGGTCGGCCCAAAAAACAATATGAGGTCTTTGTCGAGGGCCCCGGCGGGGTGTTTATCTGTCCGGAATGTGTGGATTTGTGCTCGACAATCATTAAGCAGGAACAGCGTCGCGGCAAAAGCAAGGCCACGACCAAAGATGTTCCAAAACCCCGAGAAATCAAGGAGTTTCTGGATCAGTACGTTATCGGTCAGGATGATGCCAAAAAGAAAATCTCCGTGGCGGTACATAACCACTATAAACGGCTGCTGCATACCGACAGCAATGATAATGATGTCGAAATCGAAAAATCGAACATTTTGCTGATTGGGCCGACCGGATCCGGCAAGACCCTGCTGGCTCGTACCCTGGCCCGGATGCTCAATGTGCCATTTGCGATTTGCGATGCAACAACTGTGACCGAAGCGGGTTATGTTGGCGAAGACGTCGAAAATTTCCTGCTTCGTCTGCTGCAGAATGCGGATTATGATATTGAAGCCGCCCAGCGGGGTATCGTCTATGTCGATGAAATTGATAAGATTGGTAAAACGACTCAGAATGTCTCGATTACCCGAGACGTGTCCGGCGAAGGCGTTCAGCAGGCTCTGCTCAAAATGCTGGAAGGGACCATTGCCAATGTTCCTCCGCAGGGCGGACGCAAGCATCCTGAACAGGCCTATATTCAGATTGACACCAGCCAGATTATGTTTATCTGCGGCGGCACCTTTGTCGGGCTGGATAATATTGTCAAAAAACGTCTTGGCAAACGTCTGATTGGCTTTGACAGCGAACAGGGCGGCAAGCGCGAGGACAAGAAAGTCGATTATAGTACGGTCATTAAACAGGTTACCCCGGAAGATATTATTGAATTCGGTATGATTCCTGAGTTTGTTGGTCGGCTTCCGATTATAACGGCCTTAACCGCCCTGGATGAGCACGCCCTCGTACAGATTCTGACCGAACCCAAGAACGCTCTAGTCCGTCAGTATCAGAAGCTCTTTGAGATGGAAGATGCAACGCTGGAGTTTACTCCGGAAGCCCTTAAGTTATTGGCACATAAGGCGATAGCGAGAGATACGGGGGCTCGTGCCCTGAGGGGTATCATGGAAGACCTGATGGTTGAACTGATGTATCGCCTGCCGGAAGAACCCAAGCCCGGCAAGTATGTGGTCACATCAGAGGTTGTGGAAGGCAAGGTTGATTTGTTTGGCGATGGACAATCTCTTAAAGAATCTGCATAAATACTAATTAACAGGTATAGAATTACTGAAATGGCTGGCATCACTGTCAGCCATTTTTTTGTATCGAAAGCATACACTCTGAATCCCCTTCTTTTTTTTAATCCCACAAGATGCTGTTTTTAAGGATTTAATGGAGGTTTAGGTAAAATGGCATAAGGATTGCATTATCGAGTTTGGCCGGCATAGTGCGCGGATAATGTAAAAATGTTAAACAATTGAATCGGACAGTGGTTCACGGATGAGCCAAAAAGATCTTTTTATTGACAATCTCGAAAAAGGCCCAGGCAGTTCCGAGCCGTTTGGCGCGGGTGTGAACATGCATCCGTCTCAGGAGGAATTGTTTGTCGGCGATTTTTCGTTTATTAAAGATCTGACTGCTCAAACTTCGTCCTCAAAGAAAACAGGTGCTTCTGGCTCCAGAAGTGGCATGAATTCTTTGTATGCAATTTTGGGGGTCAATGTCCTGATTACGATTGTTTTAGCTGGTGTGATTTGGCTGCGTCCGATGACCGTTGTCGGGCCGGCACCTGTTCAGGCCGAGCAGCTCCCGTCTTCGACTCATTCTGAACCGATTTCTCAGGCAGCGGCCTCGGGATCAGAAGCAAAACCGCAGCCGGAGCAAATCCCGGCTCAAAGTAATCTGACGGATGGAGAGCTTGCCCAGCTTCAACAGGGTGTTTCATTAAAAACCGCGGATGCATTTTATGCGGCCAAACAATATGCCAAAGCCAGTTATGTCTATCAGCAAATCAGCTCAAACCTGTCGCCGTCCACCCTTGAAAACGAATATCTTCTGGACTATCTGAAACTCCGCATGGCTGTTTGTCTGCAGCGGCAGGGCGAAGCCGCCGGGCAGGATACCTTATTTACCGCTGCGATGCAGAGTCGTTCGGCCATGGTGCGGGGGCTTGCCAGTTATTATCTGGCGTCGACCCATTACCAGAATCATGAATATCTTCTGGCCCGCCGGTATGCCTATCAGACTGCGGCGCTGCTCAAGGCATTTGAAGGAATTCTGCCGGCCAGTCTCGAAGAAGACCTTTATTTCATGGCAGCGGAGTCGCTGAGCCGTTTTGTGATGGGGCTTCATCCCGGCGAATTTGACTTGCCCGGACATTTGTGGTCGGACAGCCTTGGTGATATCTGGCCCAGCGATATGGATCAGTCGGCCTTGTGCGAGGTGCTGACTCATGCTGGGCGTAAAATCAGTGAAGGCGCCGGCAGTCCGAAAATTATTTATGATACTAATCGCACCGTCGGCACGCAATGGTCGATAGTCTGCCTCCAGAGTCCGCTGGAAGAAGTGCTTGTCAAGGCGGCGGCTCAGTCCGGAACCGGGCTGATCTGGAAGACGATTGATTCAGTGATTCGCAGCCGACCCGTTACGGCGTATCTGCTTTATGTACCGCAGCAGTATGCCGCCGAAGTCGTCAGCGGGGCGGCGGGTCTGATGTGGAAATATGATGGTCAGAATGCGGTTGTGATCAACCCGGAAACCTATGATGATTTCGACAGTTACCGGAAAGATTTGATTGCAGAATCGATTTCCATGTGGCAGCGGTTTCTGCTGCGGTATCGCGGTGATCATCGCACGCCCAATGCTCATTATGTTCTGGGCCAGATGTATCACCTGGACCATCAGTATGCGGCCGGTCTTGGCGAATACAAGCTGATTCAGAGTCATTTTGCTCATAATCCGCTGGCGCCGTTTGCTTACCTGGAAGCCAGTAAAATCCGAACGATCATGAAAGATTATGCCGGGGCCAGCACGGATTTGAATGAAATGCTGCTGCAGTATCCGGATTGCAAGGCTGCCGACCAGGCTACGCTTTATCTGGCCCAGGCCACGCTGGAAAGCGGTCAGACTGCTCATGCGGCGGATTTATTCAAGAAAGTGTTTCAGATGGACCTGACCCTTCCGGGCAAGATTGATGCGGCCTATGGTCTGGGCCGCTGTGCTTATCTGCAGAAAGACTGGGCGGCGGTCAAGGAATGGCTCGGACGGGCGATGGAGCTGATGACCGATCAGAATGACTCCCGCATCGTGTCGATGTGCTCCATGCTTGGCGCGGCCTATATTGAACTGGGGCAATATCAGCAGGCATCACAGGCGCTGCGTATTGCACTCAACAGCAAATTATCCAATCGGGATTATGTACAGATTATCCGGGAACTGGCCGAGGCCGAGATGCGGCAGTCCAATTACCTGGGGGCACTGAATATTCTTGAAAGCATTCCGATGGATCGTCTCAATCAGGCCGACTCCTGTGAAATTCTGATTACCCGATCCAAAGTGCTGCGGTCGATTGATGCGGCGGATGCTGCGGTCTCACTGCTGCGGCGCAAGATTGAATTCATCGCCGATTCCCAGCTTCGGGCCTGGCTGACGCTGGAACTGGCCGAGTGCTATTTTGTACAGGGCGACTATGGGCTGGCCCGCCGTGAACTGAATGATGTGATGGCCGATATTCAGGATACGTATCGAGCCCAGCAGGCCGGTCTGCTGCTGGCGCGGATTTCCGAGCAGCTCAGGCAGCCCCAGCAGGCCGAAAAGATTTGCCAAAGCATCTTATCCAATCCCCAGGTGGATTCCGAAATACGCAGGGAAACATTCGAAATTCTCGGACGCATTTATACCAGTCAGAAGGAATATGACAAGGCAGCACTGGCTTTTGCGGGCGTCAGTCCGCAGGAGGTCGAACCATGAACATCATCGGACTGCATCTCATTGTGTCCATGAGCCTGCTGGTCTGCGGCACTACGGATGTCTCCGTGAATCAAAATCCGGATGTCATCGAAAAATCCAGCCAGCTTCAGCAGCAGGTGAAAATGCTCCAGGTTTCGGCCATGGAGCCCAATCAGCCGGTTCAGAGCAGTCCGCTCAAAGACATGATCAGCCAGCTTCAGTCGCTGGAGCTGCCCAAACAGGCTGGCCAGCCAGCCCCTGTGCAGAAGGCGGCAGGCAGTGACAGCGCGGATTCGGCCGATGTCAATCAGCTCAGGCCGGCTGCACCGCCGCAGACGGCTGCTGCGGGTCCTGCCGAACCCAATCTTGCCCGGCTGGATCAGGTCACAGCACCGCTGAACGCGATTGCGGCAGCGGATGCCTTGTATCGGGTGGGCGATTTTGTCCGGGCAAAACGGTTTTATGACCTTGCTGCAGCGGAAACCGCCAGTTCTCAGAATTTCATCCGGTCCTGGGCGATGTATCAGGCGGCCAACTGCACCCGGAAAGAAAATCCCCAGCAGGCAGTGGAGCTGTACAACAGGCTGATTGCTGAATTTCCCAATTCAGCCTGGTCGTCAGCGGCCCTGGCCCAGCGTAAGAAACTGGAATGGCTGAAAAAAAATCAGGAAGAACTGAAACAACGGATTGCCGGCAATGACCCCAACGCCCTGTGAAACAGTGATGTCCAATGTGCTGATTCTGGAGCCGGATTCATGTCAGGCTGCCCAGTTGCTCGAGGAGCTTGCGCGCCGCGGTATCCGGGGGACGGTTGCAATCAGCGACACGCAGGCGACCATCCGCATCGAACGCATCCGCTGGAATCTGATTTTTGTCGCCGAGACATTTCTAGCCCTGTATGCCCGCACGGGTGAATCCATACTCCGCACCATCCGGACGTCAAACCCTGAGGCGCCCCTGGTACTGGTGGCTTCGGAGGATTCGTCCCGCAAGGCGCTGGACGCCCTGCGCAAGGGGTATGCCGAGTTTCTGGTCAAGCCCGTGGATCGCCGCAAGGCGGCAGGGGTGCTGGATTGCTTTATTCCAGCCCACCCGTATGCAGCGATGGATTATATCTACCCGACCGGCACCGCGGTCTGCATTGCCGGGCATAGTGCCGCACTGCGGCAGACGGTGGACCTGGCCAAACGTGCCGCGCCGACCTCGGCCCCGATTCTGATTGAGGGCGAAAGCGGTACCGGCAAGGAGCTGCTGGCCCAGTTGATTCATGAAAACAGCCGCCGCAGCGACGGGCCTTTTATCAAGGTCAACTGTGCGGCCCTGACCGAATCCCTTCTGGAAAGCGAGCTGTTCGGCCATGAAAAGGGGGCTTTTACCGGCGCACTGTTCAGCCGCAAGGGGCGTTTTGAAGCCGCTCACGGCGGAACGCTGCTGCTGGATGAGATCACTGAAACCCCAGCGGCCTTTCAGGCCAAGCTGCTCCGGGCTATTGAACAGATGTGCTTTGAACGGGTTGGCGGCAATGATCCGGTGCATGTCAATGTCCGTATCCTGAGCACGACCAATCGCCCGATTGTCCGTGCCGTTGAACAGGGAACTTTCCGGGCGGACCTTTATTATCGGCTCAGTGCGATTCGCCTGATGGTACCGCCGCTGCATCAGCGGCAGGAGGACATCGTGCAGCTGGTGTGGCTGTTTGTCAATGAATTTGCCGCCGAATCGGCGCGCAGGATTACCGCCATCGACCGGCAGACGCTGCAATTATTTGGGCAATACCGCTGGCCGGGCAATATACGCCAGCTTCGCAATATGGTGCGGTCGGCCATGATTCTGGGCAGCGGAGAAGTCTTAAGCGTTCAGCAGATTCCCTGGCTGCTGGATGAACTTCGTGAAGGCCTGGAAGCCGAAATCAAGCAATCCTGCGGTTCTCTGGACCTGGCCGGCGTATCGCTGGAAGAACTGGAACGCAGGGCGATCCTTGATACGCTGGATCGTCAGCAGGGCAACCAGTCACAGGCGGCCCGCATTCTGGGCATCAGCGACAGAACGCTGCGGGAGAAAATTAAACGCTATCGCGGGCAGCAGGAATCTGCGGCTGCGGTGCTATTATAGGATTATTAAATAAAGCGGGAGAAATACGCACGTATGGCAGACGAAAAAGAAAGACAACAGGATAAACAGACCGAACAGGGCAAGGACCCGGCCGGCGGCAAAAAGATGGGAATTTTCATCTGGCTGATTCTGGGAGCCGTCGTAGCCGCAGGCGCCACCGGCGGCTTTGCCCTGTCACAACTGCTGGGCGGCCAGCCGGCCCCCGCGGATACGGCCGAGCCGGCCGAACCGGAAAAAGACGAAATCTTTACGCCTGCCGCCGCCACTCCCGGCCAAAAGAGCTGGCCTTATGACAAACTGGATCCGATTGTGGCCAATCTGGATGAGCCGGGTGTCAGTCGTTTTGTACGGGTTTCGGTCATCCTTGAAATCAGTCCTCAAATGGACCCGGTCAAGGGCCCGGAGTTTCTGGATGAAAAAAAGGTGCTCTTGCAGGACTGGATGACCACCTATTTTGCCGGGCTGAGTTTGGAAGATGTCCGAGGCTCGCGCAGCCTGACCCGTATCAAACGCGAAATCCAGGACCAGATCAATCAGCTTTTATTTGGTAATGAAAAACCCTATGTCCAGCGGGTTCTGTTCAAGGAGTTTGCTGTTCAATGAGCCGCCCGGCAATCCAAGATAAAAACATCTCCCGCCAGCGCCTGATGCAGATGCTCATCCGCCGACGGTCGGAAACGCAAGCCAGCGTCTCCGAAGGTACTGATGCGCCGCTGTTTGACTGGACTTGCCCGCATCATTTCGGCCCGCAGGAATGGCTTCTGATGAAGAACCTCGGCAAGAAAATCGCTGCTTATATGGAAAAGGCGATGGAGCTGGTGTGTCTCGAAGAGCCCAAAGTGATATTGAAAAAAGTGGTGCAGGAATTTGCCTCTGTCATGGCCGAACAGGCTCTCCGACAGGAAACTACACAGTATTTTCTCCCGCTTCAGGCTCAATCCAAGGGGCCGGACGGATTTGTGAATGTTCAGGCCGAAACCGCGACGGTTCTGGTCGGTCAACTGCTGCGGGATAACGAAGCGGTTATCGGCCAAAATGGCGAATTATCCGTCCTCGAAGAAACCATCCTTCAGGATGGTGTACTCATTATTGCCGATGCGATCATTCAGGCTGTTCAGGAATATGGTGAAATTACTGTCAAGCGATCGGATCGTCTGATTCGCAGCGACTGGCCGCTGGATGCCCGGCACATGCAGGATCTGGTTGGATTTTCGTTTGATATAGTGTTTCCCAAAAAGACCGTCGAAATCAACATCCAGCTCCAGGCTGAAGCTCTGGACCCGGCGGTGGGAATCACACCTCGTGTGCATAAGGCCATCAATACCGTCGAACTCAGCAAAATGATTATCCGTCAGCTTTCGGATGTACCCGTGGAAGTCACCGCCCAACTGTGCACCAGTTCCATCCGCATGGAGGATTTGATGCATCTGGAGCCGGGCGATGTTCTGGTGCTCGGGAAAAAAACAGAGGAACCGGCGGAGGTACTGCTGAATAACAGGCTTTGTTTTCAGGCCTGGCCGGCCGGATGTGACGGCAAACTGGCACTGGTGATTGCTCAGATAAAAAAGTAATGTTTTCATGAAATAGAACAGGAATTATGGAAATGGCTCAAACGGAAACCTTACCGAACCAAACCGCCCCGGAACAGGGAACTGAAGTACGCAATGTCGAGTACGAAACAGTCAGCCCGACCGCTCCGACGGGCCAGGAAAATCTGGATTTGCTGCTGGAAATCAGCATGCCGATTACCGTCATCATCGGCAAGGCGCGAATCCCGCTGAAAAAACTGCTCCAACTGGGTCCGGGTGCCGTTCTGAGTCTTGACAAGAGTATCGGCCAGCCTGTGGAATTGTATGTGCAGGATATTCCGTTTGCCACCGCCGATGTGGTTGTGGTCAATGACAGCTTTGCCGTACGCATCCGGGAATTGCTGGGTACCGAGGAACAAAAACCGGCCGCGGCGGGAAAATAACATCAGCGAGTGAATGCATACATGCCTGCATCTGAAAAAAATAAATCATCAGTCAACGGATTGCTGTCCGGGATAGCCACCAACAGCAACCTGATTTTTGCCTTGCTGCTGGTGGCGGTCCTGGCAACGCTGCTGGTGCCGCTGCCGACGATTATCCTCGATATCGGCCTGGCATGCAGTATTTCGCTGGGCGTGACGGTGCTGATTATTGTGCTGTCCACCAATGAACCGCTGGAGCTGTCGACGTTTCCGTCGCTGCTGCTGATTTCAACTTTGTTCCGCCTGTCGCTGAATGTCGCATCGACGCGTCTGATTCTGACCCGGGGCGATGCGGGTACCATCATTGAGACCTTCGGCAGCTTCGTCGCCGGCGGCAATCTCATCGTGGGCCTGGTGATGTTTTTGATTCTGGTGGTTATTCAGTTCGTGGTCATCACCAAGGGCGCCAGCCGCATCAGCGAAGTCAGCGCCCGTTTCGTACTGGATGCCATGCCGGGCAAGCAGATGGCCATCGATGCCGACCTGAACGCCGGCATTATCACCGACAAAGACGCCAAAGCCCGCCGCGATGCGATTGTCAAGGAAAGTGAATTCTATGGTGCCATGGACGGTGCCAGCAAGTTTATCTCCGGCGATGCCAAGGCCGGCCTGATTATCACCGCCATCAACCTGGTTGGCGGAATTTTGCTGGGCTGGACGCGGGGCATGGATGTGGGGGCAGCCCTGCAGCATTATGCCATTCTGTCCATCGGTGACGGCCTGGTCAGCCAGATTCCCTCCATTATCATAGCCGTCAGCAGCGGCTTCCTGGTCAGCAAGATTCGTTCGGACAACACCGTCAGCTTCGATATGACCCGGCAGATGATTCGCCACACCCAGCCGATGATGATTACCGCCGGCATCGTGGCGGCGTTTGCGTTCGTGCCGGGACTGCCGAAAATTCCATTTATTGCCATCGCGGGCGTATTCGGCGTCTTGTCCTATCTGCTGCGTGAGGAACACAAAAAAGAATCCCATGCCCCGACCGAAACACCTGCTGAAACCACCGGGGATGATGCCGCGCCTCCGGAAGAGATGCTTCATGCCGATATCCTGTCGGTGCTGGTGGGCGTGCGGCTGATTAATCTCGTCGATCCGCGCCGCAAAAGCGGTGTCTTCGAACGCATCGGCGCCCTGCGGAAAAAGATTGCCCAGAAGTTCGGCTTTATTATGCCGCTGGTCCGGCTTCGGGACAACCTGAACCTCGACCCGACCACGTATGAAATCAGGCTCTATGACCACGTTATCGCCTCCGGCAAAATTGAGCCGGATAAATTCCTGGCGATGGATGCTGGCGGGGTGCAAACCCCCATCAAGGGCGTTCCCGCCAAAGAACCGGTATATGGATTGCCGGCCCTGTGGATTAATGAAGCCGATAAGGAAAACGCCGAAATCAATGGCTATACCGTCATTGACCCCGAATCAGTGCTCATTACACACTTATCCGAGACCATCTCCCGCCATGCTCATGAATTTCTGACCCGTGAAGATGTTCAGCAGCTCGTCGAGCGGCTTCGCAAGAGCCAGCCGTCGCTGGTGGGCGAGGTGGTTCCTGAAGTGGTATCGATTGGCCTGCTGCAGCGGGTTCTGCAGAATCTGCTTAAGGAAAACGTCCCCATCCGAGACCTGCCGCTGATTCTGGAATCGCTGGGCGAACACGGCGGTAAGAGCAAAAGCGCCGTCCTGCTGACCGAGTTTGTCCGCAAGGCCATTTCCCGCAGCATTACCGAGCAGTTTTCCACCTACAAGGGACTGGAAGCGATTACGCTTGATCCGGCGCTGGAACATTATCTGCTCGGTAAGGTCAGCCAGACCGCCGATGCGATTAATCTGTCGATTGCCCCGGATACCGCCGGTCAGATTACCCAGTCGGTTGCCGCGGCCTGGCGTACGGCGATGGAAAAAGGTCTGGAAGGGGTTGTGGTGCTGTGTGATGCCCGTATTCGCTCCGGCCTGCATGCCCTGCTGAGCCGGTCGATTCGCCGGCTGCCGGTCCTGGCGTATGATGAAATCGTGCCGGGTACGTCGGTCAATATCCTTGAAACCGTCTCGGTCCATACGGCCGAGCTGGAATCCGCTGCGTCATTGGCGGCGGTATAGAGCGGAGTCGAACATGGATAAAACGATTCTAAGAATAGCGCGTATTGCGGCGATTATGGCGTTTTTTGTGATGGCGCTGGCCGGCTGGTTCTGTCATGGCGACCCGGCGGTCTGTGCCTGGCGAGGCATCATCGGAGCGATTGTGATGTACACCGCCGTTCGAATCGCAGGCGCCATGCTTGTCAAAATTGTGATCGATGCAATGGTACGTGATGAAATGAAAAAGAACAATCACGGAGATAAGTATTGATGGATCCGCTGGTTGAACAAGAGGCTCCGATGGCTCCTGCGGTTTCGGCCCAGCCCGCCGATTCGCGTGCGACGCTGGCTGCCGAATTCCTTGAGCCGCAGTTGTCGGCCGGTCAGGCTGCCCGGATGTACACCAGCCACAACCGCAAGCAGCGCGAAGACGAGCTGATTGTCAAGTATCTGCCGCTGGTGCATAAGATTGTCAATAAAATCGTGACCTACCTGCAGCCGCCGCTGTCCAAAGACGACCTCGTGTCCGCCGGAACCGTCGGCCTGGTCAAGGCCGCCCGCGATTTCGATCCGTCCAAAGACGCCGAGTTCAAGACCTATGCCTATATCCGCATTCGCGGGGCCGTCATTGATGAACTGCGAAACTGGTCCTTTGCACCCGCCAACATCAAAAAACAGTTCGACCAGGCCCAGGAAATATCCAGCCAGATGCTCGAGGAGCAGGGCACCGTTCCCGACGATGCGGACCTGGCCGGCAGGTTGGGTATGACCACCGAAAAGATGTATCGGATGTTCGAAACCGCCCGCGCCCGGCATTTTCTGTCCATCCATGGTGCTGATGAAGAATCGCCCATGCTCGGCAATCTGCTGACCTGCGGCGGCTCCGGCGTCTCCGATGCCATCGAAATGGAGGAATTAATCGAAAAAATGACCCGGGCTATTCAGGAGCTTCCTGAAAAACAGCGCCGTATTGTGGTCATGTACTACCAGAAGGAACTCACCATGAAGCAGATTGCCGAGGTGCTCGAAATCACCGAATCCCGCGTCAGCCAGCTTCATGCCGCAGCCCTGTTCAAGCTCTCCGTGCAGTTGAAAGACGAGTAGGAAAGTGCAGGAACGGAACCGATGGAAAATCAGCCGAAAATTGAAATACGAACGCCGATGGAGCATGTCGAGCAGCTTGCTACCATTGGCCAGCAGGCCCAGGATAAACGCAAACCGCAGGGACGGCCTTCGAGACGAGCCCGAAAACCGGAAATCGATCAGATTCTTGAACAGGAACAGGATTTGCGTCAGTCGCAAAACGAAGGGCATATAGATTATCACGCTTGAAAACAGGATACCCATGCTTGCCGGAACCATAGAAATTATTAAAAAAAATAAAATCACTCTGAGCGGAACCGTTCGAATCAACCCCGGAGAAAGGAACGCCCCTGTCAGGCCTACGACTCCAAGAACGGTTCCGCCGGGGCCGGTTCAGGCTCGCATCGTCGAAAGCAGCAGGGACTATGCCGTCATCGAAGTCGTTTGTTCCTGCGGCTGTAAAACCAATATTCAATGTCAGTACGCGGCGCCGAAGCCGTAAAGGGAGTATTCCGTATGACAATTAAGTATCTGCTGATGGGAGCTGTTGTTATTCTGGCCGGATGTCGTCTGTATGAAGAAAAGGTTATCCCGCTGAGCGCGCCCCAGCCCGAAGTGCCCAAAGAAACAGCCCCCTTGACCGTCCAGCAGGACGCCGCATCTCTCGAACGCCGGTTTACCAGCCCCACGGATTCGCAGCTTGACCCGGTTCAGACCATCACCATGTGGGCCCAGCGTTATGAAGAATCCTCCCGTCAGAATGAGCAGCTTCGCGAAAACAGCAGCAAACTGGTTCTGGAGAATGCCCGTCTGATGCAGGAAAATGAAAAAATCAAACTCGAGCTGGCTCAGTGCCAAAAGGATATGGAGCAATCCAATGCCCTGCTGGAACAGGCCCATGTGGAATTAAGCAAATGGAAAGCCGATGTCCTGGGATTCCGTGAAGAAATCCGACAGGCCCAGGCTGCCCAGCTTTCCGCACTGACCAAAATTCTCCGGGTTCTGGGGGCCGAATCCACCGCGGCCCAGACTGATCCGGCCCAGGAGACCCAACCATGAGAACCGCACTCCTCTGGGCGGCGGTGATGGCGGGATTGACCCTGATGGGCTGTTCCTCCAAAATTGTTGAGCAGAAAGCCGTGCCGCCTTCCGGACATTTCTATCTGGATAAAGCGGCAGATTTTTCGTCGGTAGGCCGGGTGGCCATTCTGGAACTCGAAAATCAGAGTGTCTCGCAGTCCGACTTGCCCAAAGTCCTGACTCAGGAACTAAGCGATGGCATCGGCAAAAAACATCTGTTCAGTATTCAATCGGTGTATCAGGCCGACACCGAATGGCAAAGTCTGGAACTGGACCGGATTAAAACTTTTACGATTCAGGATTGGGCTGCAGTTCGCAAGCAATTGAAAGTCGATGGGCTTATCTACGGCACGATCACCCGTTATCGGTCCTATCCGCAGTTCCTGGTCGCCTTGAATATTAAAATGATGGATTTGCGAGATGGCAAACTGCTGTGGGCGATTGAAGATGTCTGGGACAGTACCGATAAAAACACCGAATTGCGCATCAAGGAATTTTATGAAACACAGATGCGAACCGGGTATCAGCCGATGGAATGGCAGGTTGTTTTAAACAGTCCCAAGGCCTTTCATAAGTACGTGATTTATGAAGTCACCCGGACTCTTCCGGAGAATAAATAGGGATAATTCCGGACGCAAAAATGTCAAGTTCAACGGCCAAAGGTACGATAACATAATTTCACTAAAAATGACTGAAATTTCCTTTAGTTTGACCTGCCGACTGCGACAATAAACACGATATGAGACTGTTATTTTTTGTTGCGGAAAGGTGAGGGGAATGACCTATATAGATCCAACAATAACCATTGCAGCAGGCACTGCGGCCAAAGCTGCGACTCCGGAAAGCAAACGGAGTAAACGAAAAGACGCTGCGGCTCCAGCCGTTGATCTGGGGCAGGATTATAAGCGGATTATCGAAAAAGCATTGCAGGACAATCCGGATATGGATCATGGATTGATTCAGGAGGTCCGGGAACTGATGCTCAGCGGGCAACTGGATACGCCCCAGGCAGCCAGGCAGGCCGCGAAAAAAATTATCGAATATGGTATCTAAGCAGAAGAATCAGAACCAGGGACGGTTCTGTGTAACTGGATAAAGGATTATCCAATTTCTTCCGGCAGGGCCGTCGCTTACGGCCCTTTTTTATTGCGCTCAGGCTCAGGCCAAGACGTCCAGAAACAATCCCACCGGATACGGTTTTGGAGACTTGATTTCTGGTTTGATATCGATGATTTTATGAGACCTCGGGTGGAAAAACCGCCGCGGATTCTGATTCAGGAAATCACTCCTGTCCCGATGCGGCCGCTCATCCGCCGGTCGGCAAGCCCCCAGCGGCCTGGATTCCAGAACCGTAATTTCTATGTGTTTGGACATAAGTCCCCTCTGCCATTTCTGGCTGCAAGAGTTTTGTTCCTGTCGGAACATAATGCAAGTCTGTCTTCCCAAACGAATTATAATTCCAAATGCAGTTTTCAGGCAACAGGAATTGTCGAAATCAGACAAAGGGCCGATAAAAACAGGATTTACAGTTAGGAATAAACCATCGGATTAAACTTGAATTAAATGTTTTTATGTTCAATAATCACAGCAAAATGTTATGAACCGAACCCGTTGCGATATGCCGGGGTAGTGAAAATAAAAGCGATGCGAATCAAAGCCAAATGTCCGGTCTGCTCAGAAACGGTTGAACTGACCATCCATCATCTGGATCGGCGTCAGTACTGCCCAAAGTGCGGACGCATGTTCAAGATTCCGGACGCTGACAAATTGCAGAAGGCCATTGAGACCGCAAAGCAGGCTGGCAATTCCGTGATAGTCGATGAAAACGGACGAATATATGGATAATGCGGCGACGAATCCCGCAGACAATGCGATTGTTATAGATAAACTCACGCTGGAATACGGAACACAGGTCCTGTTCCGCGGGTTCTCGCTGACCGTTCCGGCCGGGCAAAAAGTCCTGCTTGTCGGCAGCTCCGGCAGCGGCAAGTCGTCTCTGGTCCGATGTCTGCTGGGTTTTGTTACCCCGCAGGAAGGTACCATCACCATTGACGGCACCATCCTCGATGGCAAAACCGTCTGGCCTCTTCGTCGCAAGATCGGCTATGTCTCGCAGGAACCCCAACTGGGCGCCGGCAAGGTCAAAGACCTCATTCAATTACCTTTTACCTATCACGCCAACACCCATCTGAAATATGATCCATCTGGGCAGGCCCGGCTCTTCGAGCAATTTCGTCTGGGCGGGGCGCTGCTGGATAAAGACATCAGCGAACTGTCCGGCGGCGAAAAACAGCGGGTGGCTCTGGTGATTTCCCTGCTGCTGGGGCGCTCGATTTATCTGCTGGACGAAGCCACCAGCGCGCTGGATGCCGAGGCCAAAACCGCGGTGCTTGATTATTTCCGACAGCGGCCGGATTTAACCGTGCTGATGGTCTCACATGATACCGCCATCGCCGCGATTGCCGACCGCACCGTAACGATATCGGCGGTCGCTGTACAGGAGGCTGTATGATGAACGCCGCCGACGCGATACATCCCCTGGCCCTTACCGCAGGCTACTTGATGCTGCTGATTCCGCTGGCGATTATCCATTGGTATCGCGTCCCGATGCTGGGCCAGACGATCTCCTCCGTCCTGCGGATGACCATCCAGCTTATTCTCGTCGGCCTGTATTTGCAGGTCGTCTTTCGTCTGAATAATCCCTGGCTCAACACCGCGTGGCTGCTGGTGATGATTACCGTCGCGGATTTATCCATCCTCAAGGGGGCACAGTTTCGTTTCGGTCGGCTTGCGGCTTGGCTGTTTGCGGCACTGCTGGTGGGCACGGCGATTCCGCTGTTTATTTTTGTGGGGGTGATTCTGACCCGGCCGGAAATCCTCGACGCCCGCTACGTCATCCCGATTGGCGGGATGATTCTGGGTAATTGCCTGCGGGCCGATATCATCGGCATTCGCACGTTTTATCAATCCATCCGCACCGGGCAAAAGGCCTATGAGCTGGCCTTGTCGCAGGGGGCGACGATTGCCGAAGCCGTGCGTCCTTACCTGCGGGAAAGCATCTATCAGGCCCTGACCCCGACGGTGGCGACGATGGCCAATATCGGCATTGTCTCATTACCCGGCATGATGACCGGCGTCATCATCGGCGGCAACGACCCGCTGACCGCAATCGGCTATCAGATTGCGATTATGCTGTCCATCTTCACCGGTACGGCCATTACCGTCTTTCTGGCCATCCTCCTGTCCGCCCGCAGCGCCTTTTCGCCCTATGGCATCCTGAAGCAGGCCATCTTTAAATCATAGAATGACTAAGGAAGACTAAATTGCAGGGTGGTCCATGCCTACGCGGTTAATATTCTGTATATTCCAACGCCTCATCGCAACTTTCGGCCTTAAAACAGACCTCAAAACCGTCTATTGATACGTTCTCCAGTTTCGCTTATATGTAAACGTATCACCAGCGCCAATGGCTTCCATCCAAAAAGCTTCGAGGCTTTTTGAGTCTTCGGAACGTTCGTTAAAATGTCGAAGAAATAGTGCATACTTGTCCGTTGCATCCCTGGACAATTCATTACAGATTTTCTCAAATGGCGCGCCAGTTCGCAATGCACTGTCGTATATAGTGGATAATATAATCAAAGCTTCGCGGTCATCATATCTATTGTTTTCAACGACCAACGCTTTTAATGCATCCCAAATTAATTCTGGTGTTTTTTTTCGAACAGCAAATATAGCCATTCTTCCCGCATAACACTGTAGCGTCTGGCCGTCCCATTCGTCTAAATTGTTTCTGATATACTCTCTGATACTGGTATCAGATATGAAATATATCTGAACCAGTCTTTTGATGAGATTGTCCAGTTTACATTCAAAACTATAATCAATGTAACCTTTATGCTCGCAATCCCATATGGCTAATAAGATGTCATCAACTTCATTCATTTCTATTGATCCTGCTTGAAATCTTCCGTTTCGCCGCTGCAACGTAGCCGAAGCATCCTGCTTCGGTCCTTATTCTTAACGCAAACCGCTTCCTGTCTCCCCTGAAGCTGGAAGCTTCAGCTACGCTGCTTTTGCTTCTGTGTTTGCGGTTGCTTGCTCCTCTTTGAAAATAATCCACCGTTCTTTATTTTCTTTCCACCACTGCAGCACTTCAGCTTGATCGGCGTCTTTACTGATCTCATTATTCGTAAGTTCGGCTACAAGGGATATTAGATTGATTTCGCCCTGCTCAATTTTCTGTATGATCATTGGCAGGGCAGGTACCCCTAAGCTTATAATGTCCCGCCGTGTATATGACCGGGCTTCTTCGAGTTGGGAAGGATCCTGTTTTGTTTCAATGTATTCATTGTATTTATCT
>CAZKAI010000026.1:3298-43071 GCA_964550565.1 uncultured Pirellulales bacterium | reverse complement strand
GTTTTCACCCGTATTGCGTTTCTGTTTTCCCATGATTTGTTTGGCATATGCCGTCAGAAATGGCAGTTCATTCTTTTGCGATTCCAATCTTTCTTTCAGTTGAGGGGTCTCTAATTCATAGCAAAGCTTATTATATCTCCCTTTTTTGTGGTATTGCACGGCCTTGTCAAAATACATCAGTGCTTCACGATACTCTTTCTTTTTAAGTGCGATATATCCCATGAACTCATACACCTCAGAGCTGTGATAATTTCTTTTTATATTGATTTTCAATGCTTTAAATAAAGCGGTTTCCGCTTTTTCAAAGTCTTTATTCCAGAAATAGGCCTGTCCTAAACAGGAATATACCACACTTTCTGTGCTTGACATTGCTCCGTTCATCAGAATGGCTCTGTAATATTTGATCCCTTTGGGGTAGTCGTGATTCTTGAAAACTGCAAGCAGTGCCTTAGCGTACCAAATCATACATTTTCGAACATTTGGATTGACCAAAAATTTATAGATAAATCGAATCTTGTTCATTTGTTGTTAATGTGATTAATACAACTGACTATTTGCATTATGTATTTTTTAATTCGTTGCCTGTTCAACACCTCAGACGGAAAATTTCATCCAGGATCAGTATATAAAGTGTTTTCCATGGACATATCCTACAATTTCTATCGTTTATTTTCAAACCCGAACTTTTTAGAATTACTTTAATGCAAAGAGTGACAAAATTGTAAGAAAATTCTATATGGGTTTAAATGGAGAAGATTAACCATTTGCACGATATATCCGTATTTTTACTGAATTTTATGCTTACAGGGCATTTTGCGGTGAAAAAGGATGGAATCACTAAAGTCTATTCAGGACGCTTTACGATATAAAACAATGGTATGAGACCATCCTGATGGAGCACAAGCAATAGAAGGGCACTGTTGATATTTGTACCAGGGCTCTCTGGAAAATTCATTTTGTACCGTACGAAAGGGGTCACGATGTCCGTACAAATGGATGCATTTACCACCGAACAACTCATTTGCCTGATGTATGTCAGTTCTGAGGCAAAATTATTCACTGATGATGAGCTTGTTGATCTGCTTTTGACGAAGCGGCCGCGGTACCGTTCGATGGGTATTACGGGGATTCTGCTTTATAACGAGCAAACATTTGTGGGGGTGCTCGAAGGGCCGCAAAGCCTGATTCAGGAGGTGTACGAGGGGATTTGCGGGGATTGTCGATATAAAGACACATCTATTCTGCTTCTGGAACCCCTTCATAACCGGCAATTTCACGACTGGACGATGGGCTTCCGGCCCAATGACTGGCTGATGGCGGAGATGACGCCGGGCTTTAATCCCTTGATGAGGAATCCCAAGTGGTCGCATGAGGATTTAGGAGTGTGCTCAGGACGGATGTTTCAATTTTTACGGAAATTCCGTTCGGCCGGGCAGCAGTGTATGGCCTCGGAGTCTTAACATGCATAACAGCAGCCTCTGAAGACACAAGGTCTACACGAACGCATCGTAAATTCCGACCCAGCTTGTGTCCTTCAATAAAAAAGCCCACAGCAATACGCTGCGGGCTTTTGTTTTTCGTGATAGCTTCGTTTAATCGACATTGATTTGCCAGGTCTTATAGGTGGTGTTGCCCAGATCATCGGCAACACTGACGGCCAGAACATGGCTGCCTTTTTTGAGCTCGGAGACAATGATGGTGACCTGTTCATCAGTGGTATCATAAACGCCATCGTCGGGCAGGCTGGACTTCCATGCGGTGTCACTATCGATGGTGTATTGAACCTTGCCGATGACGGACAGTTCATCGACGACCGACAGGGTCAGCTTGGCAACGGTACCTTCGACGGTCAGGTTGTCATTTTTCACTGCCGGGGCGGTGTTGTCGATGATAATGGGGTCGCAGATGCGCGAGGCCGTCAGAGCGGAAACTTCATTATTGCCCAGACGGTCGGAAACAGTCACGCGGATTTCATAGCGGCCGTCTTCCACGGTGCGGGTATCCCATTCATATTTGGGCTGGTCCAGTTTGTCTTTGATGAGAATCCAGTTGCTGCGGCCGATCTTGCGCATCTCGATGGTATACTCAAGCGGGTCTTTATTGTCGTCTTCGGCGCGGGTCTGGATGAGCAGGGCAAAGGGCTTCTGCTTATCGGCTTTTTGTGCGGTAACCGCCTGCACGCGCGGGGCGAGATTGGGAATGACCTGGGCAACGGCAACTTCACGGACAACCGGCGTTGCGGCATCGTCATTCGACTGGAAGGTCAGGCGATACTGGCAGAAGCGTCCAACCGGGCAGGCGGCATCCACAGGCGCGGTGACTGCGGTATCCTGGGACCATGCGGAGAACGTCGAGTCGTTGGGGTCTTTGACATTGCCGGAGCGGACTGACAGCAGAACTTTGCATCCGTCGGGGATGTCGGCATCAAGCTGAATCTTGCCCCAGCGGGCGGGCTGGCCGGCGTCGATAAGGTCGGAGGTGTAAGTACCTTTACGGCTCAGGGCATCACACAGACGGACGACGGAGGCAGGATTAGCCAATGCCAGAATCACATCTTTGCCATCGACAACAGAGGCGGTAATCTGCGAACTGGTTTTATTTTCATAGACGACCAGGCGCTGTTCGGACACCGGATCGATGGAAAACAGCTTGGCTTTGGGGCCGACGCCGAGCAGGAGCTTGTCGCTTTTATCCAGCAGGGTATAGAAGACCGCCGGCTCGGTGAAAATCGCTGTGACAAATCCTTCGGGTGAAATTTTATAGACGAAACCCGCCGACTTGGGAGCAGGGGCCCTGGGGGCCTGCTGCTGGGGCTGTGCGGGCTGATTTTTCTGTTCGTCGGTGGCGGGGGTCTTGAGATTCAGGCCGCCGTCGGTGGGAGCAGGGCTGCCGGAAGCGGGGGCATCGGGCTTGCCGGGGGCTTTTTTAAGAGAGGCCCCAGCCTGAAGCTGCTGGTTGGCGACATTGGCGCTGGTCGCGGCGGCATAAATGAAGCCATCAGCGGCGACACGCAGGGCGGTAATTTCATCCTGATCGCTGTCGAACAGGACGGTGTATTGACCTGTGGCGGGCTGAATGCGATAGACGATGCCGCGGGTGTCGGAGCCGGCAAAAAGAGAGCCATCGGCGCCGAAGGCCATTGATAGGATGTTTTTGTCTTTCAATTCACAGACCAGCCGGGGGTTTTGAGCGAATGCATCGAGCTGCCAGATTTGACCGTTGGGCCCGGTGGCCAGATAGATGTTGTTGTCTTTATCCAGCAGAATCGCAAAGATGTACTGGACTTTTTCATTCTCGAAGACGGTCTCGGTGCCGTTTGCGATGCGGACGAGTTTGCCTTTTTCGCCGCTGACTCCAGCCAGGACGCGTCCTGCAACATCGAGTGCCAGGGCATAGACATGCTCATTGGGCTGCGGGCTTTGCTGAACAGCAGCAGGATCAGTGGTTTCCGGCTGAGCAGCGGGCTCGGGCTGCTTGGGGTACAGCAGGTCTGCCTTACCATCGCGGAAGCGAACGATCTTGCCCGCGGGGCTGGTACCGAAATACAGCGTGCCGGCTTTGTCGGATAAGACGGTGTTGACACTCCAGATGTCGTCGAGCAGGCCGGCAAAACTAAGGGTTTCGGTTTTGGGGGCCAGCCGAATTTCGCCTTCAGAGTCCACCACCACCGCATCGGTGGTGCCTTTGAGCAGGTCGTCGCTGGTTTTGTGGCGAACGATGACGGAGGTCACAGCGGAGACTGCACTGGATGCGATGAGGAGCGCTGTAATGGATACGAGACTGATTTTTTTAATCGTGTACATGATGATTCCTTATTTATTTTTATCCACGGTGAGTTCTATGGCAGCCGAGCCTGAAGCAATCAGGCCGGTTTGAATGCTGGTTTCGACGAAATTGGTATAGGGGCTCATGGGCTGGATGCGTTTGGCATCGGCCAGGACCATCATTTTGGTGGCCGGCAGATTGGGCAGCTCAGTATTGCGTACGGCAAGGCCCGATTGCGAAATCGACAGACACACAAAGAGGCGATCCTGCGGGATATTGAGAACCCTGTTGAATCCATCCAGAAGGCTCTGTGCATCCACCACAGTGAACCGCTGCGGGGCGGTTTTATTCAGGAAAGACTGGTACGCATCCGAGCCGAGAATCTGAAGCTGATATTTGCCGTCGGGGCAATCCTGCGGGATGGGCAGTTCGATGGTAAATGGAATCGGTTCGGAGCGGAAGCCTTTGAGGGCGGCCTGAATTGTGACCGTCTGGCCGGGTTTTACGACATTGTCGGACAGCCTGGCATCCCACAGCGACACCGCCAGATTATTTGGCGTGATTTCAATATCGACGGTGATATTGTCCGGGGGCATCTGCTGGAAGGGATTATTCATCAGCGCCGCGGCCAGCGACATCAGTTCTGCGGCGGGTGCGGCCACTGAATTGCCGGAAGACAGGCCTTTAAATTTAATGCTGCGGCCGTTTTCGAGCAGGACATTACAATGATAGGAAACTGCATGTTCCTGGGGGAGTTCACCCTGAAAGAGTGCTGCGCCGATGACCACCGATCGCAGGACGCGGGGTGTCAGGCTGCGGTCCCGGACGACTTTGCAGCGGAGGGTCCGCTGCTGGGGGTCATCAAATCGTTTGACATTGACGGTAATATCGATGAGTTTGGGAATCGGTCCGGCATACCCGACCACGCCGCATTCCTGGTCATAACGCAGGGTTCCGGCCACTTCACCTGCAGAACTCAGTTTGAAAGACGAGTCGCGTGTGGCAATCACGGTATGGATTGTTCCGGCGGCCATCGGCAGTTCAACCGCGCCAATACCGTTAAACGGGTGCCCGAATCCATAGACTTTATCCCCGACGACCTCGGTGACTGTGCCGGTCACAGCCATGCGAATATCCCCGGAACACAAAGGCAGGATCAGGACACCGCCCGGCTCGAAGGTGGACTTCATCTGGGAGCTATCGCCGACCTGAGCCAGGTCGCCGGCCTGCAATGGCATCCAGCCGGCAGAGGAAAACGTTTCTGAAAGCTGACTGCAAGCCTGTGGGGATAGATTGGTTACCAGGGGCATTCTGGGTTTGTTTGACGTTGTGCGTGCCCAGTCGGCCATGGCTTTTTGTGCGATGGCATCCAGATTAAGAGGGGCTGACAATTCAACATAACTTGTTGTATTTGCTTGTGTTACCGGTTTTTCTTTGCCTTCGCCGATAGCCAGCATATATTCGATGGGAGTCACTAAGTAGAGAGGGTCAATGGAACCGTCCCAGCCTGCAGCCAAAGCCCCGGCCATGCGGCCGTCAATATACACCGGTGAGCCGGAACAGCCGTGGACCGAGCCGACATGTTTGAAACGCTCATCGGTACCAATCACCAGGATCATGTGTCGGGCAGGATTGGCTTGTTTGACCACGCTGAGGATTTTCAGGGGAAATTTCTCCACTTTGTCGCCTTCAAAGACGCTCAGGCAGTACGCCTCCATCTCCGGCTTGACTTCATCAACAAGGATGTAGCGGGAAGAATCCCAGTTTGCAGGGAGGGTTGCTCCGGAAACAAATTGTGTCCCCAATGAGCTAACCAGTATCATTGCTGTTATAAAATGTCTCATACAACCTTCCATTCTGGTAAAATCATCATGAAAAATCTGTTTGCAAAACTGTACTGTCGGCAAAGTCCTGTTGCAAGATAAAACTAAACTTTCTATAATGATACATCTTATCTTATTGTGAACTAATTGTATCGGGAATAAAGATGCCGATAATCGGCCCAAAACAAAGGACATGGATATGGATTCAAAAGAACGTCATGAGCTGATGACTAACGAACTGGCGGAGTGGATTGGCAAGCTGCCGGGACTGGTGAAGGAATACCGCAACCAGATTATTGGTGTATGTCTGATAATCGTCGGTCTGATCAGTTGGCCGATCCTGAACCGGTGGCGTGCAGAATCAGATGCCAAAGCTCAGGCTGAGGTATCCAGCGTCCTTGAGCAGTTGGAAATGAGCAAGTTATCCCTATTGCGTCAACAGCAGGATGCGACTGCCGCAGATGCGGTCAGCAATCTGCTGGTCGCAGCCAATAATCTGGAAAAAGAGGCCGAAAAAGCCCCTAATGGCGATTTGGCAGCGATTGCCCTGATTAAACGCGGTCAGGCTCTTCGTGCGGATTTGCTTTACCGCAAAGAGTTAGTCACCGAAGATGTGGTTTCCTCACAGATTAAGCAGGCACAGGAATCTTATCAAAAAGCCCTCAGCAAAGCCGAAATGCCTGTAGTGAAGGCCATGGCTTTGTTCGGCCAGGGACTTTGCTCCGAAGAGCTTGGGCAGCTCGACCAGGCGAAGGACATTTATCAGAAGATAGTCAATGAAGCAGCTTACACGGGTACACCGGTTGCCGTACTGGCTCAGGAGCGTATCCAGAAAATGGCTGATAATAATGTCAAATACACTTTTGTGGATAAACCCAAGGAACAGCCCGCGGTGATTCAGCCGCAGGTTCAAATTCTGCCGGCCACGCCGGAATCGACTGCTCCCGGCATTCAGGCGGCACCTGCTGACCTGCCAAAAGTGGAAATTCCCGCTGCCACAGACGGTGCGCCTGCTGCACAGCCTCAGACAGAAACCAAATAATCCCAGCCATGTCGTCTAAAAAGCCGTCCAAAGACCCTGTCGGGCCGCAGGAAGACAATCTGCCCATAGAACCGCAAGAGGATATTCCTCTGGATGAGGAAGCCCTGCCTCAGGACACCGAAACTGAGGAATTGGCCGGTCAGCAGCTTTGTTTTCGTGTCGGTCAGAATCTCAAGTTCAGGCGGCTGGACCAGTATTTGACTGGGCGTTTCAGTAATTTCAGCCGGACTAAGCTGCAGCAATTGATTAAGGAGCAGGGGGTCAATATCAATGGACACCCTGCCAAGCCCAGCTATAAACTCAATCCGGGTGATCAGATTGATTTGATTTTGCCGCCACGGGAGCTGCGGGAACTAATTCCTGAGGACATCCCGCTGCATATTATTTATGAAGATGATGATGTTGTTGTTGTGAACAAGCAGGCGGATTTGATTGTGCACCCGGCACGCGGTTATAAATGCGGCACGCTGGTAAATGCGCTGGTTTACCATTTTAAGAACAACTTATCGGCAGGTTTTGCTGATTACCGCCCGGGCATCGTGCATCGTCTAGACCGTCATACCACTGGGGTAATTATCGTCGCAAAAAATGATACCGCTCATTGGAAGCTGTCCCGGCAATTTGCGGAACGCACCAATAAAAAGACTTATCTGGCGGTGGTCCATGGGGCGCCGGAACTGGATGGGGATTGTATTGATGTGCCTCTGGGTGTTCACCCTGTTATCCGTGAGAAGTATTCGATTCGGCCCGATATTGGCAAGCAGGCAGTCACTTTTTACCGTGTTCTGGAACGTTTTCGCGGGTATTCTCTGGTTGAGCTGGACTTAAAAACAGGCCGGACCCATCAGATCCGTGTCCACATGTCGTATATCAAACATCCTATTGTGGCGGATGATATGTATGGCGGCAAGGTGGTTTATCCCTGGCAGATTGAAAATCGGGAGTCTGCAATTGAGCAGCCGCTGCTGAGTCGGACGGCCTTGCACGCCTGGAAACTTGAAATTAATCATCCTGCCACAGGAAAACGGATGGAATTTACAGCCCCAATACCAGAGGATATTCAGCGTTTTTTGGATGCCTTACGAGTTCATCGCAAGCTGGTCTCTAAATAAAATTGGTTATTTTAGACCATAAAAGAATAATATTTAAAAAATTCTTATATTTAACACCCTATAATATATTCATTTTCACTGGTAATACGCCCCATGCTCTTGTGAGATAGTATGTGGATAACTTGTGAATTCTGCTGTCAGGATTGTTTGATTTTTTGTGAGAAAAATCGCATTATCAGTATTGATAACACGGTTTCCTGTAAACACCACACTTCGTCTAACAGGTTTTCCACCGTTTACAGCTTGTTAATTTCCGTTATAACCTTTTATAATAGATAGTCTTAGCGAATGAGTCAAAGAAGAATCTCACAAACTCACTGGACATATAACAAATACTAAGAAAAAGATTTTTATACTCTTATATTTGAAATATACCCAAACCAGTCTCTCACAGTGTCACGGACAGCATTGTTGAAAATCTTGCTTAAAACGACTTTGCAAAATCCGTTAAAATCGAGTAGATTATGGGCTTATCAATAGATAAAAAAGAACGCTTAAGGTACTGAGGCAGGATAGACTGCCGCTGAAAAACAACGGAGGTTGCTTTATGAAAGTACGATTTAATCGGACTGCTTTACAGGACGCCTTGTCGCTGGTGACTTCGATTATTCCGAGCCGGACACCCAAGCCGATTTTGCAGTGTATGAAAATCGTTGCCGACAAGGATGTCGTGCGTTTGTGTGCAACAGATATGGAGGCCGGGATTACCTATACGGTGACCCAGGTGGAAGTGGATAAGGCCGGCGAAGCCGTTGTGCCGGCGGATAAGTTTTCGTCGATTGTTCGCGAAAGTTTTGACGAGGTTATTGAACTGGAGACCGATGAGAATTCTGCTCACTTGAAAGGGTCTGACAGCTTTTTCACAATTTATACCCAGGACCCGACACAATATCCGACGGTGCCGGGATTCGATGGTAACGCTGATATCGAAGTTGGCCTGGACCGCCTGCAGGAAGCCATTGGGCAGACGGTTTTTGCCGCGGCCAAGGAAAGCACACGGTATGCTCTGAATGGTATTTTGTGGGAAGTGCATGGCAAAAAGCTGTCGCTGGTGGCAACCGATGGACGCCGGCTGGCAAAATCCACACTGCCTCTGGACAAGGCTTCGCGTGAACCCGAAGGACGGATTATTGCCCCGTGCAAGACGATGCTGCTGTTGGAAAAGATTCCCGCCCGCGATAAAGCAACCGTTTCGCTGCGATTTGTGGATAATCATATCACGATTGCCTGTGAGCCGGTTGTGATCAGTTCCAATCTGGTTGAGGGCAATTTCCCGAAATACGACGATATTATTCCCAAGGATTATGACAAGAAGCTGACGTTGCCCAAGGATGCTTTTTTAAGTGCGGTCCGTCGTGCGGCACTGCTGGCCAGCGATGACAGCAAAGGCATCAAGCTGTCGCTGAAGAAAAATAATATGGTCATTACCAGCCGGGCGCCGGAAACAGGTGACGCCCAGATCGATATGTCGTTAGAGTATGAAAGCGAACCGATTGAAATCGGGTTTAATCCGCAGTATCTGATTGATGTGCTGCGGGTGCTCAAATCCAGTGATTTTGAGATGCACCTGGGGCAGTCGGACCGTCCGGGCATGTTTAAAAGCGGCAGCGGCTTTTTGTATATTGTCATGCCGGTGAATTTATAACCGGCGGCGGGAGCGATTTGTTTGTGAAGAAACTGAGCGAATCGCAGGAAGACCAGCTTTTGCGGTCGGCAACGGCCTGGCAGAAAAAACCGCCCAGAGGACCGCAGCAGCTTGGTGATGCACTGGGCAGTTATATGAAGGTTTATGTCGATGGCCTGCGCCGCGGCGGAACCGTGGCAGCGGCTTTTGAACAGGCTATCGGCAGTGAGCTGGCTCAATATTATCGTGCGGATCAGTTTACGCGCGGCATTTTATATATTCAGTCACCGCCCGGGCCCTATATGCACCGGCTGAAGATGATGGAAGCCGAGATTGTGGAAAAACTCCAGGCGATCTGTCCTGGAACGAAGATTAAGGAAATACGAATCAAAGTCAGAAGCGCCAGGCGCAGCATGCGCTGATGCAGGATAAAAACAAGATGACAGAGCAGGAAAATACAGAAACAACGCAGCAATCCCAGGCCCCGGTTTATGATGCCAGTAGCATCAAGATTCTGGAGGGACTTGAAGCGGTACGCAAACGGCCGGATATGTATATCGGCAATCGCCAGGAAGGCGGCCTTCATCACATGGTGTATGAAGTTCTGGATAATGCCATTGATGAGTCGCTGGCCGGACGCTGTGATCGTATTACAGTGCATGTCCATGTGGACGGCAGTTGTTCGATTGAGGATAACGGCGTCGGTATCCCGACGGAAATGCATGCCGAGGCAAAAAAGAGCGCGCTGGAGGTGGTGCTGACAACGCTCCATGCCGGCGGCAAGTTTGACAATAAAGCATATAAAGTCTCCGGCGGTCTGCATGGCGTCGGCGTCAGCGCGGTCAACGCCCTGAGTGAATGGCTCGAAGCGGAAGTCTGGCGCAACGGCAAGCAGTATCATTTTGAATGCCGTCGCGGGATACCAACCGGGCCTGTGCAGGAAGTCGGCCCCACCACCAAGCGGGGAACGCGTGTGACGTTTCTGCCGGATGATGAGATTTTTGAGACCGTCGAGTTTAAATATGATGTGCTGGAAAAACGCATCCGCGAACTGGCATATCTGAATGCCGGCGTACATATCACATTCATTGACGACCGCAGTCAGAAGAAAGAAGTCTATCACTATGAAACCGGCATCAAGGCGTTTGTGCAGTATCTCAACGAAGCCAAGACGCCGTTATGTGATGTGATGTATTTCAGCAAGGAAGATGTCGAAGACGGTCTGGCCTGTGAAATTGCCATGCTGTACAATGATGGATATAATGAAACCGCCCTGGCATTTGCCAATAATATTCGCAACATCGATGGCGGCACACATTTGTCGGGATTTCGGACAGCGCTGACGCGAACGATGAATGCGTATGCCAAGAATGCCAACATGATTAAAGATATGGCACCCGGTGGTGAAGATTTGCGTGAGGGCTTGACGGCGGTCATCTCAGTGAAGGTCCGCGAGCCGCATTTTGAGGCACAGACCAAAGTCCGATTATCCAATCCGGAAGTCGGGACCTTTGTTGAAACCATGCTGAATGAGCAGCTTGCGACGTACCTAGAGGAGAATCCGGGAATCGCAAAAAAGCTGCTGAGCAAGGCTATTCAGGCAGCAGCAGCCCGTGAAGCGGCACGCAAGGCTCGGGAGCTGACGCGCCGCAAGGGTGCACTGAGCGGAGCCAACCTGCCGGGCAAATTGTGGGACTGTGCCAGCAAGGATACCGTCAACACGGAAGTCTTTATCGTTGAGGGTGATTCTGCCGGCGGCTCCGCCAAAGGCGGACGTGACCGCAATCTGCAGGCCATTCTGCCGCTTAAAGGCAAGATTCTCAATGTGGAAAAGGCCCGTATTGAAAAGATGCTGGGGCATGAAGAAATTCGCACCATTATCAGTGCGCTGGGTACCGGGATCGGCACGGATGATTTTAACCTGGAAAAATGCCGTTACGGCAAGGTCATTATGATGACCGATGCCGATGTGGACGGGGCACATATTCGGACGCTGCTGCTGACGTTTTTCTTCCGGCAAATGCCATTATTAATTGAGAATGAACGGGTGTTTATTGCTCAGCCGCCCCTGTATGAGATTCAAACCAAGGGCCGCAAGCAATCCGAGTATGTGCTCAATGAAAACCAGATGCGCAAGCGAATGGAAAATAATGGTCTTGAGGGGACTGTATTGCTGGTTCACCGGCCTCATCAGGCGCCACGGATGATTGAAGAGGCCAGATTAGCCCTGCTGGTGAAGATTTTAAATGATGCCGAGCGCAGCATCAATGTATTGGAGCGGCGCGGGATTTTATTTAAGAAGTTTATATCCGACTTTTATGACGGCAGCCGCCTGCCGGAATATTTTATTCGCTTTGAGGGACAAAATGAGTTTTTCTATGACCGGGACAGTTTTGACCGGCGCGTAGCGGAACTGAAAGCGGCCCGCGGAGAAGAAGAGACCCAGGAAGACGGATTTGCCGCCGAGGAACTGCACGAAGTGATGCGGCTTAACGAAATTAATACCCGCCTGATGCAGGATTATGAGCTGGATATGCGGGATTACCTGGCGCTGCCTTCCCAGAATATTATGGATGAAGATGCCGGCAGTCGTTTTGAATTGAAAAATGGTGTTGAGCAATATCGGCTTCATACGCTGGACCAGGTCGGTCACGGTATTCGTCAGATTGGCGCCCGCGATGTGGAAATCAAGCGGTTTAAAGGTCTGGGCGAGATGAACAGCGACCAGCTCTGGAGTACCACGATGGATCCGGCCCAGCGGACGCTGCTGAAAGTGACGATGGAAGACGCCGGGCAGGCCGACCGGATGTTCAGCATTTTGATGGGTGAGGATGTCGAGAAACGGCGGAATTTCATCCAGGAACATGCATTGGAAGTGCAGAATCTGGATATCTAAAGATTTTGGGCCGATTGTGCCGACATAATACAGGGGAAAGTATGTCCATTTAAGGACATGACGCTTCTCCTAAAGTGAGATTGGCCCATAATTGACAAAGGGAGTCGAAAATGGATGCATTATTAAAAGTAACAATGATAGTTTTGGTGCTGGCGGTCGTTGGTTGCGGACCTGAGAAAAAGCCGGTCGGGCCGGATACGGAAGAAAGTCTGCTGCTCGAGATCGACCAGAAGTTCGAAAATCCGGATGCGCATTACAAGCTGGCTAAAATCTATCATTCGCAGGGACAATGGATTAAGGCCGAATACGAATACACTATCGCGATTGGTTTTGCTCCAGTCAACAAGTGGCCTGAGGCGGGATTGGTTAAACTCTATGAAGATACAGGTAAACCCGACAGAGCTGCTGCCGCCCGGGATAAAGCCACACGGACCTGTAACACCGATAAAGAGCTGATTATGCTGGCCAAAGCCCTGCAGCGAGAAAACTTGAACGAGCATGCCAAGCTGGTTTACGATTATGCCCTGACGGTTGCGAAGAATAAAGGCGGTATCTATAAGGAAATGGGCTATTACTACCTGACAACTGGCGATAAGGTTCGAGCTGAAGATGCCTTCCGCAAGAGTCTGGAGATTCGTCCGTATCAGCCGGATGTATCGGCGGAGCTGGGACGCATGGGTGTCAAGGTGGTGGCCCCGGAAATTGTCCACCAGGGACCCACGGAAGGTAGTCCTGCGAATTCTCAGTATGAAGAAGAAGTGCTGCAGAAGAAATAATCAAATCATCAGATTAATGAAGGCGGGTTTTAGGCCCGCCTTTTTTGTTTGGAGCCAGATGGATTTGAGTTTGAAGGGGTGGAATTTATGATTGCGTTTTTACGTGAGCTGGCTGCGGTGCCGTTTATGGTGCTGTATTTTGCAGCCAATTTCCTGAAGCTTCCCATAAGGGCGGCCCTTGCCCGTGGGGCCTGGGTCGTGAGTGGTCAGATTCAATGGGCTCATACCTGGATTTGGCAAATAGCTAAAACACGTGGGGCCAACCAGGCGGAAGGATATACTGAAGACTTGATTCGCAAAACCGGAGATGCACGAATACCTGCGGCTTTGGGATTCTATGAATATGCGTTTAATCACAATTCCGAATCTGCTTATCGTTGGGTGCGTAAAGGGGATGAATTATGTATGCAACACAAAGAAACGCTGTTGCCCCTTAAAATGATGCTCAGCAATCGGTATCAGGAATACAACACAGCAAGGATTGCCGAGGCGATTTTACAGCGGAATGATTTGCCCATGGACCAGAGCCGGATAGCGCTGCTGGTACAAATTTTCCAATTATTGGACAAAAAAGACTGGCCCCAGGCGGATACCCGGATATCCCACATGCTGTCCGTGGAAGAGATTCCGGTATTGTATTGCGCCCGCTGGATTGTGTATATGGCCCAGGGACGGCAGCAAGAAGCACAGCAGCAATTAGCTCTGGCTGAAAAAAAACTTGCCAAATCAGAGATATTACGCCATCAGGCATTGGGAATGTATTTATTGGATCGTATTGAAGAAGCTAAACAGTATTTGAACCATGCGGTCCAGGAAGGATTGGACATTCAGAGTGTTCGTTTTCATGACCCGAAATTGGCCGAATTGCTGTCTGAACCTGAGACAAAGGCGAATCCATCCCAGCCGGAGGGGGTATAGATGGTCGAGAAGATTTTATTTTTTGTACCGGGTTTTCTGGTGGGTTTTACGGTGCATGAAGCAGCTCATGCCCTCGTCAGCAAGTGGCTGGGTGACCGCTATGCGGAAAGTCAGGGTCGAATTTCACTGAATCCGCTGCGGCATTTGTCGCTAATGGGGACATTGATGATGTTTATTGCCGGGTTTGGCTGGGGTAAGCCGGTGCCGGTCAATTTGTATAATTACAAGCATCCCAAGTTGTATTATCTGCTCAGTTCGCTGGCCGGGCCTGCGAGTAATATTTTGTTATGCGGGCTGGCGCTGGCCGGATTATATGGTTTAGCCTGGTTCGGCAAGCTGGAGATAGAAATATCTGATATTGCCCGTCGGTATATCATCTATTATGGATGGCTGGTGTTGACGTCAATCCTATATATTAATGCGATATTAGCTGTTTTTAATCTGATTCCCATTCCACCGCTGGATGGCAGCAAGATTTGGCCGTGCCTGATTCCGGGGATGCGGCCGGTGTGGACGGGGAAAGTGACTTGGCTATGGATTATTCTGCTGGTAGTGATGATGAAGGGGGATGTTACCTCCAAAATGATTATCAGCCCGGCTATAAATTACATAAGTAATTTGATGCCAATCAGTTATGTAGAAGATGAATTAGATTACGATATAGAGAAGCTGCCAGAGGGATTTCCTGCTGAGATGGAGGCCCCTGAAGAAGCAACGATGGTTAGTTATTATCATACAGTTGATGTTAACGGAGAACCAAATTCTTATTGTGCTGATTTCTGGTTAGATGAATCTTACCCGGCTCAGGAATTCAGAAGTTATCTTGAGAAAAAAATGGCCGGGCGGGGTTGGACTGCGGCGGAATCCGGTGGGCAAGACCCAAATCTATGGGAAAGGAATAGAATACAGAACGAGGATGCAGAGGTTTATTCGACACTAAGCTGGAATAAAAAATGGCACCACAATGCTAATATGTTCATCGCTACGATAACATATTGTGCCGACCCTAATGGAATGGAACCATGGGATTTTTTTGAAGTGGATTATAGATATCTTATATTAAATCCATAATATGACTTTTTATGGGTATTTTATAGTGTTTAAAATTCACCTCTTTCCAAAAAAAACCTTGCAAAAATCGGGGGAATGAGTATCTTATGCTCTTTTATAGCCTATGTCGCACGGGGACATCCGGCGGTATCAGTACTGCCAAGCGGGGCTGACAGATTCGCAGCATGGTCAGCTCAAGCCTCCGACAAGGCCCGGTCAATCTGTTTCTGAAACGGATTCTGCGACCAGCAAAAACGTACAACTACGATGACTTTTAGCAGACGGATGTTTTGTCTGTGCAAGTTCTATTATTTGAGACAGTGATGCAGTCCATAAGGGACTGTTCAATACCCGGTGGTGTAATCGGTAACACTGGAGGTTTTGGCTCTCCCATTCCTGGTTCGAGTCCAGGCCGGGTAGATTGATTGTTTATGGTGAACATTGAATACAAGGCAGGTCATTGGAAAATGCCTGAGAAATAGAAAATGAATCAACATCCGACAACGATATTCAGCGGAACTGGAAATCCGCAACTGGCAGAGGCAATCAGCCGCTATCTGGGACTGGAGATGGGTGTCGCCAAAATCTGGCGGTTTCCGGACGGCGAGAAGTGTATTCGCGTCGAATCTGATGTTCGCGGGCATGATTGTTTCGTGGTGCAGCCGACCTGTGCCCCCGTTGATGAGAATCTGGTGGAATTGCTGATTTACCTGGACTGTCTGGCCCGCGCCAGTGCCGCCCGCGTCACGGCGGTGGTGCCGTATTTTGGCTATGCCCGTCAGGACCGCAAGGACGCCGGTCGGGTGCCGATTACGGCCAAGATGGTAGCGAATCTGATTACCGCCGCCGGAGCGGATCGGGTGCTTGCCATTGACATGCACGCCAAGCAGCTTCAGGGGTTCTTTGATATCCCGGTGGATCATCTGACGGCTGAGCCGGTGATGATCAAGTATCTGCGGAAAAAGGCGATTCCGGACTTGACGGTTGTGGCGCCGGATGTGGGCAATATGAAGACCGCCAGCCGTTATGCGACGGCGCTGGGGGCCGAGCTTGCGATTATCCACAAGCGGCGCATCAGCGGCAACGAAGTGACGTTTGATGAGATTATCGGCAACGTCGAAGACCGCAATATCATCATGTGTGACGATATGATTTCCACCGGCGGCACGATTACCGGTGCGGCCAACCTGGTCCGCCAGCGCGGCGCCAAAAAGATTTATGTCGGCGCCACACACGGTGTATTCTGCGGGCAGGCGATTGAGAAACTACAGCAGGCGCCGATTGATGAGGTGATTGTCACTGATACGATGCGGCAGGATGAAAGCAGCAAGGCCCTGAATAATCTGACGGTTTTGAGTGTGGCCGAACTGCTGGGTGAGGCGATTCGCCGCATCCATGAGAATGAATCGCTCAGCGAGATGTTTGAAAAGCTGGGCAAGGCTTAAGCGATGAATGTTGTCGCAGTGCGGGCCGGTCCCGCGGTGCGATAACGAAAGCATAAGAAACAGCACGTGCGATAGGTATAGAACAGGCCGGGACCGCCGGCCGAAACCAGAACAAGTAGAGAGGTTCAGCTATGTCCGAAGTAATGTCATTAAGTTTGGAATTGAGAGAGCAGGTTGGCTCCAAGACGGCCTCCCGTCTTCGCGAGCAGGGTAAGCTGCCGGCGGTGATTTACGGTCACAAGCAGCAGCCGGTATCTGTGGCGCTGGATCAGCACAGTTTTGTGGAAAGTCTGCATCACGGCCATCGTATTTTCTCGGTGGATCTGCCGGAAGGCAAGCAGGCGCTGCTGCTGAAGGATCTCCAGTATGATTACCTGGGCAAGAAAGTGATTCATGTCGATATGGTTCGCGTGGATCTGAATGAACGCGTGACGCTGGAAGTTCCGCTGGTTTTACGCGGCACAGCCAAGGGATCTCAGCACGGCGGCGTGGTGGATCAGTTGATGAGCAGCCTGGAAATCGAATGCCCGGTTCTGGAAATCCCCGAAAGCATCCCGGTGGTGATCAAGGAATTGGAAGTGGGCGATTCCATTACGGTTGCCCAGGTTATCCTGCCGGCCAATTGTGTGCTGAAAAGCGATCCGAAGGCCCTGGTTGCGATTTGTCACGAGGTGGCCGAAGTCAAGACGACCGAGGAAATGCTGGCCGAACAGCCCGCTGCTCCGGAAGTCATCACCGAACGGGCACCCAAGGAAGGCGAAGAAGAGGCCAAATAAGCCTTTTCGGTCGGATGAGATTTTACGGGCTGCATGATGTCTGTGCGGCCTGATGAAATCAGGATGATGCAATGACCGGGATGAAACTGATTGTCGGGCTGGGAAATCCCGGAAAGGAATATGCCGGGACACGGCATAATGTGGGTTTCGATGTCGTGGACGGGCTTGCCCGCAGGCTTGGGACGAGTGTTGAACAGAAGAAATTCGGTTCGCTGTTCGGCGAGACCCTCCTGGATGACTGCAAGGTGCTGCTGCTCAAGCCGCAGACGTATATGAATCTGAGCGGCCAGGCGGTGGCGACGGCGGCGGGTTTTTACAAGCTGACGGCAGGCGATTTGATGGTGGTGGCCGACGATATGGCGCTGCGGCCCGGGCTGATTCGGATTCGTCCGGGCGGTTCCAGCGGCGGTCATAACGGCCTGCGGGATATCATCAGCAGGCTGGGGACCGAGCAGTTTGCCAGACTGCGGGTCGGCATCGGCGCCAGCGAATACCCGGATACACGGGATTATGTGCTGGGTCGCCCGGGCCAAAAGGACGGCGAACTGATTGCGTCAGCAATCGCCAGGTCACAGGACGCCCTGTTGTGCTGGATCCGTGACGGCCTTGCGGCTGCGATGAATCGCTTTAACGAGCGGAATAATGCATCTTCCGCGACGGAAGAAAATAAAAGTTAAACCGGGTCGAAATCAGCCCCGGCGGTAAATGAAAAAAAACGAAACAAGAATCAATCATTCTGTTAGTCTTTTGGAGGTATCAAGTTTGGAAACAAAACGAGTTTATGAAGCGCTGTTCCTGGTCGATTCGGCCCTGGCCGCATCGCAATGGGACCATGTGATGGAAGTCATTCAGAAGGTTCTGGATCGCGCCGAAGCGCGCGTGATTTCCGTCCGCAAATGGGACGAACGCAAGCTGGCGTATGAAATCTCCGGTAAAAGCCGCGGGACTTACATCCTGGCTTATTTTGAATGCGGTTCATCCAAGATTCGTCCGATGGAACGCGATGTGCAGTTGTCTGAAGAGATTCTGCGGGTCCTGGTGGTTCGGACCGACCGGATGACTCAGAACGATATGGACAAGCCCACCCCTGCGATGCTCGGTCATGTGGACAGTGAAGCGGCTGTGCAGCCTGCAGAAGAGGTGGCTGAAGAGGCCCCGGCACAGGAAATCGTTGAGTAAGACGCAGCGGTATTCGCCGGCCGTTTGCAGATTTCGGCAGCCGGCAGGATGCAGCCGCGGCAAAAGCTGCATTGGCGAAGACACATGAACATGGATCGTTGGCGTGCAGCCGGTGAAGAACCCTTTTTCGGAATGGTGTAGATTATGGCAAGTTTGAATAAAGTGCTGCTGATGGGCAATATGACGCGGGATCCGCAGATGTCGTACCTGCCCAGCCAGACGGCGGTGGTGGAATTCGGCCTGGCGATCACCCGCAAGTTCAAAAAGCAGGACGGCTCCTGGGCTGAAGATACCTGCTTTGTGGATTGTCAGATGTTCGGCAAGCGCGCCGAGACGATCCAGAAGTATTTCAAAAAAGGCGAGCCGATTTTCGTGGAAGGCCGGTTGAAATTTGATTCCTGGCAGGGCCAGGACGGCGCCAAGCGCACCAAGCTGCGGGTTTTTGTCGAAAATTTTGAGTTTGTCGGCGGCGGCAAGCGGGCCGGCGGCCCCGGCGGCGGGCAGGAGATGGCCCCCGAGGCTCCTCCGGCGGACCTTGAGGCCCCCTTTGGCGCCGCAGGTGACGATGAGATACCTTTCTAAGACACAGTTGATGGATAAAGAAATCAGAAGCTAAGGTTTTGTGACTATACAGGATTGGATATGAAAAAAACAGCTCCAAACAAGAATTCGAACCGCAAGCGTAAAATGACCATGACCATTCGTGAGCAGACGCAGTGCCGGTTCTGTCGGGAAAAAAAGAAATTTATCGATTACAAGGATATTGACACACTGTCCAAGCTGCTAACCAACCGGGGCAAGATTTTTTCCCGCAAGCGCAGCGGTAATTGTGCCGGGTGTCAGCGGAAAGTGAATCAGGCCATCAAGCGCGCCCGGTTTATGGGTCTGCTGCCGTTTACGGCCTAAACTGCACTGGGCCCGGGTGCGAGGCGTTATGCCTGAACAACAGGCGGAGTCTATGCGCCGCCCGGGACTGCGGGAGCAGGGCAAGCCTGACGTGGTGTGATTTGCGATTCAAAATAAAAAATTCATTTGAAGAAATGATGAAGCTGGAGAGAATATATGAAGGTATTGTTATGTGAAGATGTGGAAAGTCTCGGCTGGTACGGTGACATTGTAACCGTCAAGGATGGATATGCCCGTAACTATCTGCTTCCGCAGGGGTTAGCGGTGGTTCCGTCGGAGTCGAAGATCAAGGCGATGGCCGAAGAAAAGTCCCGTCGTACCGAACAGCGCCGCCTGGTGCGTGAACAGTTGGAAAAGGCTGCCGCCGCCGTCGAAGGCGCCGTGGTCGAAATCATTGCCAAGACCAACGAACTGGGACATCTGTTTGGTTCGGTTACCGAGCACGATATCGCCGAGAAACTGCGTGCACAAGGCTTTGAGGTTAAAGATGCGATGGTTCGCCTCAGCGGCGGGCACATCAAGGAACTGGGAACCTACGACGTGACCCTGAAGATCGCAGCCGATCTGAAGTCGCAAGTCCAGGTTCGCGTAATCTCCGAGCAACAGCAGGAACAGGCCGTTGAATCCGTCGAGGAAAACAAGCAGGAAGCCTGATTCCGACGCTTCGCAGGCGCTGCCGACCACGCTGGACGGCAAGGCCCTGCCGGCTTCCATCGAAGCAGAAGCGGCGGTATTGGGGTCGATGATTCTGGATCGGGAATGTATCGGTCAGGTGGTGGAACAGCTTGACGGCGATGCTTTTTCGATGCCGGAACATCGGCTGTTGTATGAATCCATTGTTGCCCTGTATGAAGCCAACAGCAAGATTGATTTAGTCCTGCTGCGGGCGGATCTGGTCAAACGTGATCGTCTGAAAGCGGCCGGCGGCGTGGATTACCTGGTCCGCGTGGCCGAGTCGGTGCCCACGGCCGCCAATGTGGAATATTACACGCGCATCGTCAAGGAAAAGGCGATGCTGCGGCAGTTGGCCCGGGTCAGCCAGGATATTCTGCGGCAGGCCTGCGATGAGGCGGGGGATGTCGGCGAAAAACTGGATCGGGCCGAACAGCAGATTTTCGCCGTAACGGAAAAGAAGATTTCCGGCTCGGCGTACCCCATCAAGCATCTGCTGACGGAAACCTTTGAAAGCATTGAGTCCCGCAAAGGCTCGCATGTGACGGGCCTGCCGACGGGATTTACCGAATTGAATAATTTATTGTGCGGTCTGCATGCGGGGGAAATGATTATTGTTGCCGGCCGCCCGAGCATGGGCAAAACCAGCTTTGCGCTGAATATTGCCGAGCATATCGGGGCCGACGAAAACATCCCTGTCGTGGTTTTCTCCCTGGAAATGGGCCGCCAGCAGCTTGTCGAGCGCATTTTATGCAGCCGGGCCAAGGTGGATTCACAGGCGGTTCGCAAGGGCATGGTCAGCGCCGAACAGCACGCCGAATTGACGCGGGTCGGGGGCGAGCTGTATGAAAAGCCGATTTTTATTGATGATACACCCGGCCTGACGCCGCTGATGATGCGGGCCAAGTGCCGGCGTCTGAAAAGTCAGCATGATATCCAGGCGGTCTTTATCGACTATCTGCAGTTGATGAGTATGGGCAGCCAGGTTGAATCCCGCCAGCAGGAAATCAGCGGCATTTCCCGCTATCTCAAGGCCCTGGCCCGTGAACTGGAAGTGCCGGTGGTGGTGCTCAGCCAGCTCAACCGATCCCCGGAAGGCCGTGAAGACCACCGTCCGCGCATGAGCGACCTGCGTGAAAGCGGCAGCATTGAGCAGGATGCCGACGTGATTTTACTGCTGCATCGTGAAGATTATTACAATCGCACGAAGGAAGATTTTGAAGAAACCAACACCGCCGAAGTCATTGTGGCCAAGCAGCGTAACGGCCCGACCGAGACGGTGAAATTGTATTTCGACGGCCGCTATACGCGGTTTGACAATCTGGCCCATGTAAGCGAACCTTTTTAGGAGCAGACAAAACGATGATTCATAAGGATATGAACCGCAGGACGGGGTCTGTACCGGCATTGGCAGCGGCAATGGTGTTGGCGTTCTCTGTCTTGTCTTTTGCAGAGGGCGAAGAATCCAAACTCATCCGTTCGGTCGAAATCACCGGCCAGACGACCGTGACACGGGCCCAGATTTTTTCGGCGATACGGGCCCGGGCCGGGCAGTTGTTTTCCAAACAGACGGCCATCGAAGATGCCGCGCGCATTGCCAGACTCGAAGGGGTGGAATCCTCTTATTATACCATCGTGGAGGCTGACGGCCAGATTGAGCTGACCTATGTGGTAGTGGAAAAGCAATTGGTCCGTGAACTGATTTTCAACGGCAACAAAAAGATATCCGATGCCAAGCTGACCAAAGAATTGTCCTTTAAGCTGGGTGACCACCTGGATATTCTGGCGGCTCGGGCGGGTCTGGATGCCATGAAAAAACTCTACCTTCAGAAAGGCTATGCCTGGGCAACGGTGAGCCTCGATGAAGCGGGCCTGATTATCGGCAGAGTGGAATATACGATTGACGAAGGCGACAGACCGAAAATTGCCACAATTAAATTCAAAAACAACCGCGTCCTGAGCGACAAGGAACTGGGCGGAGCGATTAAAACCAAGACCAAAAAATTCCTGTTCTGGTCGGTCTATTATAATGAAGACCAGGTTCAGAAAGATGCCCTGAAGGTGCAGGAAGTGTATCAGAAGCGTTCTTATCTGGATGCCAAAGTCGAAACCAAAGTTTTCTTCAGTGAAGATAAATCCGAAGCTTATCTTGAGTTTCATCTGACTGAAGGCCCCGCTTATACGGTCGAATCCATCCTGATGTACGGCAATAAATTTTTCGATGTGGTTCGTCTTCGGGAACAAATGAAACTGATTGAAAACGGCCCGTACAGCGATGACCGGGCGGATTTCGATGCCAAAAAAATCCGCAGCAAATACCAGGAACAGGGATTCGTGGATGTCCAGGTCGATTTGAAGAGGACTTTTCTGGATGGGGCCCGGGTCCGGGTGGAGCATAATATTACTGAAGGCGGCTGCTTCCGCATCGGCCAGGTTGCCATTACCGGTAATTCCATCACTCATGACAATGTCGTTCGCCGGGTTCTGGATGAAGAGAAATTTACGCCGGGTACCTGGTATAATGCCGACACTGCTCGAGGCAACGGAGAAGGGGAGCTCGAAAAAACGCTCAAGGGCACGATCTATTCCGAATCCGCCACCATTACCGCGATGTCCACGGATGATCCCAACCGCAAGGATGCCCTGGTGACCATCTCTGAGGGGCAAACCGGTTCGATTATCCTGGGGGCCGGGGTCGGCAGCGACAGCGGCGTCATCGGCCAGATTGCCTACGACCAGCGCAATTATGATATTGCCGACTGGCCGGAAAACTGGAACGAACTGATTACCGGCAAGGCTTTCCGCGGTGCAGGTCAGCGGTTTCGTGTATCACTGAATCCGGGTACTGAACAGAGCAGCTATATGATCAGTTTTACGGAGCCTTATTTGTATGATAAGCCCGTATCGATGGAAGTCGCCGGGATGGGTTTTGAACGCGAGTGGGAATCCTACACGGAAGATCGCCTCGGCGGACGACTGGGTTTTGAAAAACGCTATAGTGACGACTGGCGCCGCGGTGTGTCATTCCGTCTGGAAAACGTGGACGTGACAGACCTGGAGCCGGATGCCCCCAAAGAAGTCCTGGACGTCAAGGGCAATAACGCGCTGTTTGGAACGCGATTGTATGTTGGCAGGAATACGACTGATAGCCGGTTCCGCCCGACGAAGGGATATAATTTTGATTTCGGTTATGAGCAGGTGACGCTGGATCATAATTTCGGCATTATGAGCGGCACCCAGCGCTGGTATCATACCCTGTATGAAGACCTGTCGGAACAGAAGACCGTGCTGGAAACCAAAATTCGCGGCGGCACCATCGTGGGCGACGCCCCGCTGTTCGAAAAATTCTACGCCGGCGGCACCAGTACCATTCGCGGTTTTGATTATCGCGGGGTCAGCCCCCGGGCCGCCAACGACGACCCCATCGGCAGTGACTGGATTATCAACGGCAGTGCCGAAGTGGCGGTTCCGCTGGGCAGTGAGGTGTTCTCGTGGCTGTTTTTCACCGATGCGGCGCTGATTGAAGAAGGGTGCCCTCGTACCTCGATTGGCACCGGCATCCAGATTCAGATTCCGCAATGGTTTGGCCCTGTCCCGATGCGGTTTGAAGTGGCCACGCCGATTACCAAGGAAAGCGAAGATGAAACCCAGATATTCAGCTTTTCGGTTGGCGCGCTTTTCTAATCATAAACACCCTCCGATTGGATTGGTTGGGTAAGTTGATATCTCAGAAAAATACACAAGAAAGGATTGCTGATATGAAACTCAGTAAAATGCTGCTGGCGGGTGCTATTGTTGTCGTTCTGTGTCTTTCGTTTGGATATCGTCAGGGCGTGGCTGCCGGCGAAAAACAAATTGCTCCGGCCAGGATTGCTGTGGTGGATGTGACCAAAGTCCTGCAAAACAGCAAAAAACACAAAGCCTGGCAGGAAAAAATGACGGCCGAAGAAACGGTCATGAAGGCCGAATTTCAGAAGGACAAAAAGGCTCTCGAAGCCCTGCAGGCCAGCATGGATGTGCTCAAAGCCGGCTCCAAAGATTATGTCGATGCCATGAAGGATTTTCTTGATAAAAAAGGTCTCCTCGAAGCCAAAGATAAGTTCTATCAGGAAAAGGTCAATATGGAAATGCAGCAATGGACTGAAAGCCTTTATACCCAGATGCTGACGTTTATCCAGGAAATCGCCCAGAAAAAAGGTTTGGACATTGTTCTGGCTCAGGAGCAGCTGGATTTGCCTTCTCCCAGTCTGCGTGATTTCATGCTGAGTATCCGTACCAAGAAAGTCCTTTATTGCGGCGACCAGGTGGATATCACTGAGGAAGTGATGTCGGCCCTCGATGCCTCGAAATAAGCTGTTATTATGAATTGTGCCGAATCCAAAGTGTTGCTGTCTGATCTGGCGGGTCGTCTCAATGCCCAATTGATAGGCAATGGTTCTTTGTCTATTACCGGGGTAAATACGATTCAGGATGCCGGGCCGGGCGAGGTCTGTTTTCTCAGCTCTGCTAAACATATCAGCAAATTATCAACATCGCGAGCAGCGGCGGTATTGGTTGAAAAAGAGCTGCCGGATTGTACGATGCCGCAATTGGTTGTCGCTAATATCAACAAATCGCTGATTACTGTGATGACTCTTTTTGCCCCCAAATTAACCCCTCAGCAGGGAATTCATCCGCGGGCGGTGATTGAGACGACGGCGGTCATTGACCCAACAGCCTCAATCGGGCCGGGGGCCTACATCGGCCATTCTGTAAAAATCGGACCGGGAACAACCATAGGCCCGAATTGCTCCATTGGTGAAAATTCAACCCTTGGTGCCAATACGCGGCTGGATGCCAATGTCACAGTCTATCATAACTGTAAAATAGGCAATTCTTGTGTGATTAAATCCAATACTACCATCGGTTCAGTGGGTTTTGGATATTCATTTATTGATGGGCGACATCAGTTAATTCCGCATAATGGCGGTGTAATTATCGAAGATGGTGTGGATATCGGGTCCAATACCTGCATTGACCGCGCAAAATTCGGCAATACCGTCATTGGCGCCGGGAGCAAGATTGATAATTTGGTCCAAATCGCGCATAATGTGACCCTTGGCCGGGCGTGCCTGGTGACCGGGCAGGTCGGAATTGCCGGCAGTGCCCGCCTTGGCGACGGCGTCGTGATGGGTGGACGTTCGGGTGTGTCGGACAATGTGACTGTCGGCAGCGGAACGATTGCCGGGGCACAGGCCGTGATTGTCAGCGATTGCGAGCCGGGCCAAAAGCTATGGGGCGTCCCGGCGATTGACTGGCGCCTGCAGATGCGGTGTATGAGCGTCTTCAAAGATCTGCCCGACATGGCCAGGGAACTAAAAAAACTGTCAAAACGAGTGGAACAGCTTGAGTCAGCAAAAAACAATCAAGTCGGAATGTAAATTGTCCGGCAAAGGACTTTTTGGCGGCAAAGAGGCAAAGGTGATGTTCAAACCTGCCGAGGCCGACAAGGGGATTGTCTTTGTCCGCACGGATCTGGATACACCGGTGGAAATTCCGGTGCTGCCGGAATATATTTCGCAGCGCGACCGGCGCAGTGCCTTGCAAAATGGCGATGCCTACGTGGAAACCCCCGAACATTGCCTGGCGGCAATTCATGCACTGGGCATTGATAATATGGTCATTGAGATTGACGGCCCTGAACTGCCCGGTCTGGATGGCAGTTCCGAGAATTATTTTGAGGCCATTTTCAAATGCGGAATCGTAGAACAGTCCGCCTCACGCCGGGATATTGTGATCACCGATTCCATTTGTATTACCGAAGGCGATAAGTCGATTTATGCCCTGCCCAACGGCGGCCAGAGTCTGAGTATCACCTATGACCTGGATTATACCCAGTTCACCGGGATTGGGCGGCAGGTCTATTCGTGTGAACTGTCGGAGATGCATTTTAAGCAGCACCTGGCCCCGGCCCGCACCTTTGTTCTGGAGGCGGAAGCCCGTCAGATGCAGGCGATGGGAATTGGCGCTCACCTGGGTCCCAAGGATATTTTGGTCATCAGCTCCGACGGCCCCATTAAAAACAGCTATCGATTCGACAATGAATGCGTCCGGCACAAGGTCGTGGATTTAATTGGCGATCTCAAGCTGGCCGGCCGACCGATTCTGGGACGTATTGTAGCCTATAAGACCGGCCATAATCTCAACCAGAAGCTGGTGCAGAAAATCGTCGAACAGGCCCGTAAAAGGGAAAAAAAAACAATCCAGGGTGACCGGCCCCTGCTGGATATCCGACGTATTCAGAAAATTCTGCCGCATCGCTACCCGTTTCTGCTGGTGGACAAGGTGATTGAGATAGAGGGCGATCACCGCATTAAGGGAATCAAAAATGTAACCATCAATGAACAGTTTTTCCAGGGGCATTTTCCGGGAACGCCCGTCATGCCCGGTGTGCTGATTGTTGAGGCGCTGGCGCAGGTCTCCGGGCTGCTGTTTTCGCAGAAACTGGAAAATACCGGTAAACTGGCCGTGCTGCTGACCATCGATCAGGTCAAGATTCGTCGTTCCGTTGTTCCGGGCGACCAGCTTATTCTCATGGCAGAAGCGGATAAAATCCGGAGCCGGGCAGCTAAATGTAACTGTATAGCTATGGTCGGCGATGAAGTCGCCGCCGAGGCACAATTGAAATTTATGCTCGTGGACGACGAAATGGTTTGACGTCCGCAGCAGAATTGATTAAGGGAGGTTTATTTACGAGTATGGCTTCAGAAATACACCCGAGTGCGGTCATCGATAAAACTGCAAAACTGGGAAATGATGTAGTGATTGGTCCGTTTACACTGGTTGACGCAGGCGCGGAAATCGGCGACGGTACCGTATTGGATGCTCACGTCGTTGTTGGCAAAAACGTCAAGCTCGGTAAAAACAACCGGCTGTTTGCCAACTGCGTCATCGGTCGTCCGCCGCAGGTACTGAATTTCAGCCGGCCCATGGGCGGTCTGGAAATCGGCGACAATAACAATATTCGTGAATTTGTGACGATTCATCCAAGTATGTACCCGGATCATAAAACCATTATCGGCAACAACAACCTGCTGATGATTGGTGTTCACCTTGGACATGACTGTGTACTCAGCGATCATATCGTGATGAGCAACTATACCCAGATCAGCGGCCATTGTCATCTCCAGACCGGCGTCTGGCTGTCGGGCATGGTGGCGGTGCATCAATTCTGCACCATCGGCAAGTGGTGTTATGCGGCCGGTTACACGGGTATTGCCCATGACATTCCGCCGTATATGATTGTCAGCGGCCACTATCCGTCCGAGGTCCGCGGCATTAATAAACGCGGCATCCGGCGCGCGGGGCTGAGCGAACAGCAGCAGGAACTCATCGAACAGGCGTATCGGTTTATCTGGCGGTCCAAAAAACCGGTGCTGGAACAGGTCAAGGCTCTGGCTGCACAAGATGGCCTGGATGATAGTGTGCGCGCTATTGTGGACCACATGCTGAACATGGGTAAACAGCGTTTCGGGCGGCATCTGGAATTGTTCCGCGATTAACGAGGTTGCATGGCCGCCGCAGCGCGGCAGGAAACAGCGATGGATACAATCCGTACAGCGATTATCGGCGCCGGCAAGATGGGCGGCATTCATGCCAAAGTCTATGGCAAACTGGAACAGGCCCGGCTTGTGGCAGTGGTGGATGCCGACCCGGTCAAGGCACAGAATCTGGCCAAACAGCACAACTGCAAGGCCCTGACTGACCCCAAAAGTCTGATCGGCCAGGTGGATGCCGTGACGATATCCGCGCCCACCGTGGCCCATAAAAATCTGGCTGAGCTGCTGATTTCCAATCGCATTCCTGTCCTGATTGAAAAACCGCTGGCCGCCAGTGTCGAAGAAGGCCGGCGGATTGTCGAATTATCAAAACAATATAATACCGTCGTGGCCGTGGGGCATTCCGAACGGTGTAATCCCGTTGTCCAGGCCATGAAGCGGCTGCATATTGAGCCGATGTTTATTGAGGCGACACGCGTCAGTCCGTATCCGTTCCGGTCGATGGATATTGGTGTGGTACTCGACGTGATGATTCATGATATTGATATTATTCTGTCGCTGGCCAACAGCCCCGTCAAAAATGTCGAAGCTGTCGGCGTCAATGTCATCGCCGACCATGAAGACATCTGCAATGCCCGCATTACCTTTGAAAACGGCTGCATTGCCAACATCACCGCATCCCGGCTTGCCCTGAAGACCGAACGCAAGGTTCGCATCTTCAGCCGACAGGCCTATTTGAGTCTGAATTATCAATCCAAAGAAGGCATCGTCATTAAAACCGATCCCAATGTGGATATGGTCAAGTGGATTCGCGAGCATCAGGCTGCACAGGACTTTGATTTTTCCACCGTCAACTGGACGGAAATGCTGCATATTGAACAACTGGATATCACCGATGCCGAGCCGCTCAAAGTCGAGCAGCAGGCCTTTTTAAATGCGGTTGCCAATCCTGCATGCCGTCCTGAAGTGACCGCCGAAGAAGGCCTTGCGGCCCTGGAGTGCGCTGAAAAAATCCTGGCCGGTGTTTGCCAGCACAAGTGGAAATAAAGATATTTCAGGTCAGTCGGGAAAGTTTCTTTTCCAGTTTAGGGACAGGTGTAAAGAACCACTTTTTGCCTATTTTTTTACTTTCCAGTAAACCACGACTTTCCAAATCCAGCAAATCTGTTCTGGCAGTCTGATATACAACGTTGTGGCTGATACGATGGGATTGTATGGTATATTTGTGATAGGGATGTCTTAATGCGTGACTGACCAGGGCCTGTTGCCGGTGATTTAAAATGGCCATCCCTCTCATCTCTTTTTCGAGATTCTGCAATCGGATTGTTTTTTGCTGGACGAATTCATGAAGTTGCTGAATTGCTTGCTGGATGACGTTGAGATGGTAAAGAATAAAATAGGTCAAATCATTTTCGTCAGTTTCTGTATATAAAAAAGCCCGCTCATACTTTGCCGGAGCTTTTAACAGTACTTGAGAAATGGAAACAAATTCAAAGAGCCAATACTTATGACGGAGCATGGACCAATAGAAAATGGCTCTTGCTGTTCTTCCATTTCCATCAACGAAAGGATGGTCATATGCCAGCCAGAAATGTAATATGATAGAACGGATCACGGGGTGAATATAACCGGATTCTGTAATTTGCCCATTCGCGAATTTACACATCAATTCCATTCTATGGTTTAGTTCTTTTGCTAAAGGCGGCTCGTGAAGTATTTCGTTATAGGGATCTACGACGGAATCGTGTTCATCAGATTTTCGGAAATGTCCCGTAGCGGATGGATCATCCAGTGTGTTTTCAGTAACTAATCTATGAATCTCGAATATTAATTCTTTTGATAACTCGCGCTCTTTCAGTTTGTTTATATGCTGCATAGTATTGAAGTTATTCAAAATCATTTGCTCGCTTCGATTGATAGGTTTTCGCCCGCTTTTGATCATTTCCTTTGCGATTAGTCGGGTTGTTGCAGCACCTTCTAATTGACTGGAAGTAATTGCTTCCTCGATCAATGAACTGATGTAATATTGGTCACGAGTTTCAGGATTAGTAATTTGTTCCGGCATTTGAATGAGCCCGCCTGAGCCTAAATCAATCTCGTGCAGTCTTTCAGGTATCGGATCAACCGCAACTAACATGAAAAATGGAGAGCCAGTCTTGTCGTATAAGGGCAGTATTTTTCTATAAGCATATCGTCTTTGATATTTTATGGCGAACCACCATTCCTCATGGGTTATAGGAAGAGGAGGCGATAGGTGTCTCAATTTATCCCAATGTAAATATCTGGTATCACGAGAAAGTATAGAAAGCCTCTCAAAAAAAGCCTCGGGATTATGTTTGATTGCCTCCCATACTTGATTGATATCAGGTGGACATTGGGGCTTTCTCATATCTTCAGGCTCCATATTTATCTGTTCAGATTAATAGTTTTGTTTTAATCGATACTATTTTATTACTAATATACATATTATTAGCATATCTTTTTTCTGAAAAATATCTACTAATATATCACGTTTTAGTATATATTTAGTATTTACACCCAAGAAAGACCATAACTTCTTGATTGATATATGGTTATGAAACAGAAACGGGTTGGCAACATACAAAACAGGATATTCTAAGACGAAATCGCCCCGGCAAAGTTGCGAACCAGCTCTTCGGTTTCTTCCCAACTGATACAGGAATCCGTCAGGGATACCCCATATTTAAGCTGGCCCACCGAGCCGATGCTTTGCCGGCCTTCTTTGATAAAGCTTTCAAGCATCACACCTGAAATGACCGTCGAGCCGCTGCGAATCTGGTCGGCGACATCATACAGGGCGTCTTTCTGCCGTTTATGGTCTTTGTGAGAGTTGGCATGACTGCAATCGATAATAATCCCGTTGTCGATGTTGGCCTTTTGCAGCAGCACCTCCGCAAACGCGACAAATTCACTGCCGAAATTTGGTCCGCCCGTCCCGCCTCGCATGACCAGATGGCCGTATCTATTGCCTTTGGTCTCGGCAACGATGACTTTGCCGTCACGGTCAATCCCCAGGAATGAATGCGGGCTGGCCGCGGCTTTGATGGCGTCCATCGCCACGGCGAGATTGCCGTCTGTGGCGTTCTTGAAACCGATGGGCATTGAAAGTCCGCTGGCCATCTGCCGGTGAATCTGCGATTCGCTGGTCCGGGCGCCAATGGCGGCCCAACTGATCAAATCACACAGATACTGCGGAATAATCGGCTCCAGGATTTCCGTCGCCACCGGCAGCCCGAGTTTGGCAATCTCCGAGAGAATGCCGCGAGACTGCCGCAGGCCGAATTCGATATCGTACGACCCGTCCAGATGAGGATCATAGAGCATACCCTTCCAGCCTAAAGTGGTACGGGGTTTTTCAAAATAGGCCCGCATGACCAGCAAGACTTTCCCGGATAGCTCCATCTGCAGCTTGTTCAGCCGTCCAGCATATTCGAGAGTCGCTTCGCGGTCATGCAGGCTGCAAGGTCCAGTAATCACCAGTCGGCGTTGATCTTTGTTGGTCAGGATGTTCTCGATAATCTTTCGCGAAGAAGCAACCAGATGCGCAGCCTCTTCAGTCTGCGGAAATTCCCGCTTCAGTTCCTCCGGCGTAATTAACGACCGGAAACATTTGATGTTTAGATTATCTGTACGTTCCATAAAAGCCGACAGGGTTACTCTGTTATTGTTTATAGAAACAATTATTATACTCGAATCCTATTATAATTGCAAATCTTTAAGCTCACTGGCTCGCAGCAGTCAAAAATCTTCTTGCAAAGACAGGGGGTTTGGACTATATAAAAATCATTACTTGTGAAAGCGGAACAATAAATGGATAAACATTGTGCCGGCTGCGGGCATCAAGATACCTGCAAAGAGGTCTATCAGAGAGTAGGCCAGTCTCAAGGCCCGAATATTACCTGGAAAGCGATTCAGGCTTTCGTTCTACCCGTAGCGGCATTTGTCTGTGCCGCAGGTATCGCTCAGCCGTGGTTAAAAAACAAAATCGATAACCCAAAATTGCTTACGGTGGCGTTGTTGAGTATGGGCTTGGTCGCCGCTGCTGTGACAATTTTGGGGATTCGATACTTGACCCGACACAAATCCGGACAATTAAGATGTCCTAAATAGGAAAAGCGTGATGGAAACACGAGGAAAATTCAGCTTCCCCGGCGGCGTTCACCCCCCGGAAGGCAAGCAGTACAGTCAGGGACGACCGATTGAAGTAATTCCAAGTCCAAAACAGGTTGTGGTTTTACTGAGTCAGCATTTAGGGGCTCCCTGCAAACCTGTTGTTAATAAAAAAGATACAGTCAAGGTGGGTCAGGTGATTGGCTCCTCGGACGCTTTTGTCTCGGCCGCGATTCATTCCCCGGTCAATGGTACGGTCAAAGATATAACCCTTGCTCCCCATCCGGTTTTAGGCAGAACTATGGCGGTGGTCATCGATGTTGATCCCGCGCAAAACGAACCCAAATTGCCTGTGGCCGGGCGGTTTGATGCCAAGTTTGATCTGTCGAAATGGATTTCTGAGCAGATTTGCCGAGCGATTAAGGATGCAGGCATTGTCGGTATGGGTGGGGCGGGTTTTCCGGCTCGGGTCAAAATCGAACCCAATCCCGCGATGCCCAAGACTATCTTGATTGTCAACGGCTGTGAATGTGAGCCGTTTTTGACCTGTGATTACCGGGTGATGCTCGAATGGACATGGCAAGTGCTTGCCGGAATTCGACTTACAGCAAAAGCGGCAGGCGTTGACCAAATCCGAATCGGCATCGAAGACAACAAACCCGAAGCCATTACCATCTTCAATAAAGCGATAGAATCGCTCGGAAATGATGAAGATATTCAGGTCGTTCCCGTCAAGACCAAGTACCCACAGGGTGGGGAAAGACAACTTATACGTGCCGTTTGGAACAAAATCGTCCCCACAAACAGCATTCCGCCGGTTATTGGGGCTTGTGTTGTGAATGTTGCCACTGCAGCGGCGATTGCCGAGGCGGTGGTCTTCGGAAATCCGCTGACGCACCGCGTGGTTTCTGTGACAGGCCGGGCGATTTGCAAGCCGGGCAATTACTATTGTCCCATTGGAATCAGCGTTCAGGAATTGATTGATTATTGCGGGGGTTTGACTGAAACCGCGGCCAAGGTGGTCATGGGCGGGCCGATGATGGGGTTTGCGATTGCGGACTTTTCCACTCCTATTACTAAGACCAACGGCGGCCTGACTTTTTTGACTCGAAAAGAAGTCACCGAGTCCAAGTTTAACCAGACTCAGACCGCCTGTATCCGCTGCGGGCGATGTTTGACAGCCTGTCCGGAAAATCTCAATCCCACCAAGATTGCCCATGCGGTCAAGGCGAATAAATTAGATATAGCCCAGGAGCAATACTTCATGTCCGCCTGTATTGAGTGCGGCTGCTGCAGTTATGTGTGTCCTGCCAATATCGAATTGACCGGATACATTAAAACCGGAAAGTTGTTGGTTGCCCGTGCCAAGAAAAAGGCATAAGTAACCGCTCGAAGCATCATTGAAAGGAATCTGTTTCCATGCTCAGTAAGATAACCGTTTCGCCGGCCCCGCATATCAGCCAGCCGCTATCAACCCAGCGGGTGATGCTGGACGTGCTGATTGGACTGGCGTTTCCGATGGCTGCATCCATCTGGTTTTTCCGCCAGTATGCCATCGTTTTGCTGCTGTGTTCGGTCGGCTCCTGTTTACTCAGCGAGTGGCTGGTGAATGTCGTTCGCAAGAAACCCAATTCATTAAGTAATCTCAGTGCGATCGTGACGGGGGTTATCCTTGCGTTTTCTCTGCCGCCGGCGGCCCCGTGGTGGGTTGCGGTCATTGGCGGGGCCTTTGCCATCCTGATTGTCAAGATGCTTTATGGCGGGCTTGGCTATAATGTATTCAATCCGGCGATGGCGGCCCGTGTGTTTCTGGCCATTTCTTTTGGAACCCTGATGACCTCCTGGATGGCTCCGGCGACCGTCAAAGACGAAGCTCTCAAGAAGATGACCGCCGCCAATACCCATGCCACCACGCAGGCGACCGCTATGGCCTGGAGCAAGGCATCCCTCAAAGGCCAGGAAAATGCCGTGGAAGTCAGCAAGTTTTACCGGGATTCTTTTTTTGGTACCGAAGGCGGGTGCCTCGGTGAAACCAGTGCCCTGGCGATTCTGCTGGGCGGGGTTTATATGCTGTTCCGTAAAACCATCACATGGCGCATTCCTGCGATGGTCCTGGTTTCAGCGGCAGTGGTTGCCTCTGTTGGATGGCTGATTAAGCCGGAGTTGTATGTCAGTCCTGTCTATCATCTGGTCGGCGGCGGCATGATGCTGTGTGCATTCTTTATTGCGACTGACCCGGTGACGTCACCCTTGACATTCAAAGGCGAGTTTATTTTCGGCATTGGCGTAGGTGTGCTGATTATGCTGATTCGTATTCTGGGTGAATATCCTGAAGGCGTGATGTATGCGATATTGATTATGAATGCGTTGACTCCGTTGATTGACCGCTTTACCCGACTGATTCCGGCAGGAGGAAAACCCCATGTCCAGTAAGATAGCATTGTTTTTCCGGGAAAGCTGGCTGCTGATGGTTTCATCCGTGTTTTTCGGCGGGCTTCTGGCCGTCACCAATACGGCCTGGGCACCCAAAATTGCCCAGAACGAAATTAATAAATTCAACAATCTGGCCCGGTCGCTGCTGCCGACGGCTGAAAAATTTGAACCGCTGCAGGACAAAATCACCCTGGAACTCCAGGGCGGTAAAAGCGTTATGGATTTTGGCGGCGGCAAAAGCATCGAAGCCGATGTCCGCAGGGGGTTGGATGCATCCGGCAATTGTATCGGCTGGGCGTTCGTCTGTGAGGGCAGTGGTTTTGCCGACAAAATCAAACTGGTTGTTGCCGCGGATGCTCAATTCAAAACCCTGCTGGGCTTTGGAGTATTAAGCAGCAACGAAACCCCCGGCTTTGGTGACAAAATCAATATCAAGGACGGCTTCTACCAGGCCCAGTTCAAAGGCGTTCCTGCAACGCCTCTGACTCTGGCCAAATTCGGCGATGACAAAAAAATCGATTCTGAAATCGTTGCAATGACCGGCGCAACCGTGACCAGTCAGGCGGTTATCAATATCCTGAATCAGTTTGTTGAGCCGATTCAAAAACAACTGACTGAAAAAAACTTGATTAACCCGTAAGGTACAGAATATGGCAGATAAACAATTAACCGTCGGCAATACTTTCACAGCCGGCATCTGGTCTGAAAATCCCGTGCTGCGTCTATTGCTGGGAATGTGTCCGACCCTGGCAGTAACTACCGGCACCAAAGCGGCCCTGACCATGGGGCTGAGTGTGATCTTTGTTCTGATTTGTTCCAATCTGGTGGTCAGTCTCATGCGAAACCTGCTTAAACCGCATCTGCGCATTATGATGTTTACCCTGACGATTGCCACGTTTGTAACGATTGCGGATTTGTTTTTAAAAGCCTATCTGCCGGACATGAGTGCAAAATTAGGTCCCTATATTCCGCTGATTATCGTCAATTGCATCATTATCTGCCGGGCGGAAGCCTGTGCCAGCAAAAACGGACCCTGGATCAGCGTGATTGATGGTCTGGCTTATGGCATTGGTTTTACCGTGGTGTTGTGTATTCTCGCTTCCATCCGTGAAGTGCTGTCCACCGGCAGGATTTTTGAAACCGTACAGGTGATGCCCAACGGATTTGTCCCCTGGGCGGGAATGGCGATGCCGGTCGGCGCGTTTGTTACACTGGGACTGATGCTTGGATTGGTCAATCTGGTCACGAAGAAAAAAGCCTGATATACCCAACGGGTATGATTATTCCGCAAGCAAAAGAAGCAAAGGATTGAAGCGGCTGTACTTAGCCGCGACGAACCGGAAAAATTCAAGCAGGATCAGTATAGATTCAGGTTCTCTGGAGTAATTGATTATGGAATATTTAGAGCATATCGTCCTGGTTTTTATCAGCATCGTTCTGATCAACAACCTGGTTTTTACCAAGTTTCTGGGCTGCTGCCCGTATCTGGGTGTCTCAGGCAGACTGGATATGGCTTTCGGCATGGGGCTGGCCGTGACCTTTGTGACCACCCTGGCCGGGACATTGACCTGGCTGATTGACCATTTGTTTTTACTGGGAACGGCGCTGGAAGTCACTCGCTATGTCTGCTTTATTCTGGTGATTGCCGGAGCCGTCCAACTGGTGGAAATGTACCTGCGGAAATTCTTCCCGACGCTGTACGAGGCCTTCGGCATCTTTCTGCCGCTGATTACGACCAACTGTGTTATTCTGGGGCTGTGCCTGTTTTTGAACCTGTGGCAGGTTAACGATATCCTGATGGCGGTGGTGCTGAGCTTTGGCGCCGGGATTGGATTTACCATGGCCATTTGCATTATGGCGGGTATCCGCGAAAACCTTGCCCTGGCGGATATTCCCGAATGTCTTCAGGGGGCTCCGATTACCCTGATTACCGCGGGATTGCTGACGCTGGCATTCATGGGTTTTGCGGGAATGATTAAGTAAGCTTGTTATTGGATCTATGGAAGATTAAAACATGGAAAATTATATTCTATCGGCTTCTGCAATGGATTTTTTTCAGGCCTCATGGCCGGCCGCTGTATTGATGCTTAGCCTTGGGGCTGGATTTGCCGTCGTCTTGCTCATCGCCAGCATTAAACTGCGCGTTCAGCAGGACCCCAAGGTTGAAGAAGTCTATGCGGCGTTGCCGAAAATCGACTGCGGTGCCTGCGGGTTTGCCGGCTGTGCCTCCTATGCCAAGGCGGTGGCGGCCAATCCGGAACTGCTGGGGCGCTGTTCTCCCGGCGGTGCGGATGCGATGAATAAAATCGCTATTGTTCTAAATCTGCAAATCAGCGGTTCGGGCGCCCCGCAGCGGCCCATTATTCACTGTCGCGGCCATAAAACCGACAAGACAATCTATGCCCGGTATCGCGGCATTCCGGCCTGTACGGCTGCCAATGCCCAGCCGCCGGTACAGGCGTGTGCATTTGGGTGCCTGGGATTTGGCGATTGCGTTCGGTCATGCAAGTTCGATGCCCTCCATGTGGTGAATGGTCTGGCAACGGTGGATTACAGCAAATGCACCGGCTGTGGCGCCTGCAGCAAGGCCTGTCCGCGGTTTTTGATCAAGATGGTTCCGTTTACCAATGATCCCATGGCAGCGGTGGCCTGCAGCAGCCGGGAAAGCGGCAAAAATACCCGCGCCTTCTGCAAGGTCGGCTGTATCGGCTGCGGCATTTGTGCCAAGCAGACCGATTTATTCACCGTGGCGGATAATCTGTCGCGGATGAATTATGAAAAATATGCCCCGTCCGAGGCCGTGACCACGGCGATGACCAAATGCCCGACCAAGGTAATTGTTTATCGCGGCAAAACCGCCCCGGCGGATGTCAATCCTGAAGAAAAGCAGACCGCCGCGGCATCGTAGCCAACGTATCCCGGGTGTGATTCACGCATTTTTGGCGTTGACTTTTAAGGGATATGCTTTAAAGTGACTGCCTTTGGGGATTGCCCCGCTAACCAAAAATCCAATACAAAGTATAGTGAATAAAATGGCTCAGGAAGAACAGGTATTAGTTATCCCGCGTAAGGAACTCGAAAAAGTCGGGATATTCCATGGTCTGATGATGGATACGGACAAGTATCTCAAATCGATATTTGCTCCCGGCGTGCCGCGGTTTATGCCTCGCTCCCTGGCCGAGAAGGACCCCTCCTTCAAGCAGATTATCCCCTATGTGCTGATGGCCTGCGACGGGAAGTATCTCAGCTATGTCCGGGGCAAGCGGGCCGGTGAGACGCGCCTGGTCGGCAATCGCTCCATCGGTATCGGCGGCCACATCAATCCCACCGACGACATGGCCCTGTTCGGTGATTTTTATGAAACCTACCTCAACGCGGTCAAGCGCGAGGTGGAAGAAGAGGTGACGGTCAGCACGAAGTTTACCAATCAGATCGTTGCGCTGCTCAATGACGATTCCAATGAAGTCGGCAGTGTGCATCTAGGCGTGGTTCACCTGTGGACGCTGGATGCTCCGGAGGTTACTCGCCGCGAGCAGATGATTACCCAGATGACGTTCATGTCGCTGCCGGAATTGCGTGAGGCCGAAAATACACTGGAAACCTGGTCGGCCCTGTGCCTGGGGTATCTGGATACTCTGGCAGCATCCAAATAAAATGATTCAGCCTTGACACTTGCTTATTATTCGGGCGGTAGAATTGACAGATACGTTTCTTTTTGAGGCAATGAAAGCCTAAGTAAAACAAAGGGGCCAAATACGATCATAAGAAAATACTTTGTCAAGGGCAGATCTATTTCCAGGAAACGCCAGCGGATTCTCCTTGTTTTTAAATGCGCAGGATAAGCAGATTTGGAAAAGCAGGGAATTTTATTTCTGACCGTTTTGATTTCAGAAAAACCGGCGAAAGGATAGGTCTTTATATCGATTTGATTTTTATTGTGATTGAGTTTGGATAACACAATCCCAGCCAGCCCAAAGATCATCCAGATGACTGCAAGAAACCATCCCCACCCTGCAAAATAGGCAATACATATAAATAATCCTAATAAAATAAAGCTTATCATTTGTTCAGCTTGCCAATAACGATTGGAGAATATGTCGATTTCCGCCTCGGACTCCAACAATAGTCTTAATCGCCAGAAATAGTCCCATACTTCTTTTGTAGCATGGATTTTATGGTCTTTTATATCATCATAATAATACCAGAGTTGCCGGACTGTCCATGCCGCGGTGTGGTCTTTGGAATGATATAGCTCACATAATCCGTCATTGAACGCAAACGCTGTAATTTTCTCGTCCATGTATAGCTGGAGAAGGTCGACGATTTTTTGTCTGTCCTGACGTTCAATCATGGCTATTATCCTCTTGCTGTGCTTGGCGAATAATTTACTGGCTGACCTCCTGCCACAATTTCTTATGCAGTTGGAACATGTTCGGGTCGTGGATATTCAGTTCCGCCCGGACAAAGGGATACATATCGTTAGTGCCGAAGAAGGCTTCGGCGGTTTCGGCGAAATATTCCATATCATTATTCATCGCATAGGCGCGGACGGTACGGCCGTTGATATGCAGGATTTTTTCATACGTGCCGCTTTTAAGGGCATCCTGATAGGCTTTTTGAATTTCGGGATTGCGGTGCAGGAATTTATTATGATAGATATGCGCCATCTCATGAAGCACCATCGAGGGCTGGTCCTTGCACCATGACACAAACAGGCTGGGATTGCGAATCTCGATGCAGTTGACTTTCTCGGGCAGGTAGCCGTTGGCCTTCAGCCAGCCGACGTCAATGTGAGCCCACATGGCGCTGCGAGCGTCGGTGTCTTCAATCCAGATGGGACTTTGCCGAAGCCTCTGAACGGCGACCTCAGGCACATCCCGAACAATACGAAAGAGCTGACTGGCTAACTCCCGGCGTGTGTTTTCCCACAGGGCCGCATCCCGCCGGATTAATGTGTCGCGGACCAGAATCTGAAACCCCTCGATTGAGATTTCGGTGTAGCCTTCCGGAATAGTGCTGCCGCTGAATCCCGCAGAAGGAATAAGACTTGCTGCCAGAACGATCAAACATAACAAAGCATTCTTTTTCATTGTCAACTCCATTAGTCTATTTCAATAAATTGTTTGGCACCTGGTGTTTCAATCCGCTGATCCGGCTGGGCCGAGGTCATCACAATTGCCTCGACACCTTCGATTTTTTCAAGGAGCGTCAGGCCTTTTTCTTTGCCCAGCACACTGACTGCCGTGGATAAGGCATCCGTCTGTATTGCTGTGGGGGCGATAATTGTGACGCTGGCCAGTTCCTTAACCGATTCGGAGGTTTTGGGGTTTAGAATGTGGCTTTGGGGCTGGCCATCCACGAGGACATACCGTTCATAATCACCGCTGGTGGCGACGGCCATATTATTAAGCCGCAGTTTAACCTCATAATTTTCAGGATTGCGCGGATCGCGCAGGCCAATATACCAGTTGCCGCCTGCCGGGCCGGGGCCAAAGCAGCGGACATTGCCGCCCAGATCCACCATGCCGGCGACAGCCCCTTGGGCTCGCAAGACCTTCATTGCGATATCGACGGCGTACCCCTTGGCAATGGCTCCGACGTCCAGCTTCATCCCTTCGACGGCAAATTGGACGGTCTTGTCCGTCGGGTTAAGTGTTACTTTTTCATAGCCGACCCTGGCTCGGGCG
>CAZKAI010000026.1:0-3198 GCA_964550565.1 uncultured Pirellulales bacterium | reverse complement strand
TATTTTCCGACATTTTGCAGCTTGTTTGTCATCGTGTTAGCCTGTACAAAAACGACTTTTTGTGTATAATATCGGAATGAATCGAAAAAATCCAGAAATACTGAAATCCCGGGTGGACGCGGAATTCCTGCCGTTTGTACGAAAGCCGGGCCGCTATATCGGCGGTGAAATCAACCAGACGCGGAAAAATCCGGCCGACTGCGATGTCCGGGTGGCGCTGGCGTTTCCCGATGTGTACGAAATCGGCATGAGCCATACGGGGCTGGCAGTGGTGTACGACCTGCTGAACCGTGACCCCGGCGTGGCCTGCGAGCGGGTCTTTGCTCCGTGGCTGGATGCCGAGGAACGGATGCGGACGATCAACCTGCCGCTGTTTACCCTCGAATCCAAAGCTGCCGTGCGGGATTTTGATATGCTGGGATTCAGCCTGACCAACGAACTGTGCTATACGGCATTTCTGAATATGATTGACCTGGCAGGCCTGCCGGTGCGGGCTTCGCAGCGTACCGAGGCTCATCCGCTGATTGTTGTCGGCGGCCAGATTGCCAATTGTGCCGAGCCGCTGGCGGATTTTGCGGATCTGTTTTTTCTTGGGCAGGCCGAAGAGGTACTGCCTGAAGTGATTGCGTTATATCGACAGTATAAGCAGCAGGGCCATTCCAAAGCGGACTTTCTGCTGGCTGCGGCCAGACAATTTGATTGTCTGTATGTGCCATCCCTGTATGAAGTGGATTATGACGGCGAGGAATTGAAGTCGATTCGTCCCAAAGCGGCTGGCGTTCCCGCCCGGCTGGAAAATGCCGTTGTGGAGGATTTTGAAAACGCCCCCGTGCCTGCCCGGCCGGTGGTGCCGTTTGTTGAAGCAGTGCACGATCGTATCAGTATCGAGATTATGCGGGGCTGCCCGGGGCGATGCCGGTTTTGTCAGGCATCGTTTTGTCGGCGGCCGATTCGCTATCGCAGTCCCAACCGGATTGTGGACATCGCCAAGCAGCAATACGCCGCGACCGGCTACGATACCATCAGCCTGCTGTCGCTATCGACGGCGGATTATCCGCATCTGGAAGAATTAATCGATAAGCTCACAGCGTATTTTGCACCCCGGCATGTAGGCCTTTCCGTGCCGAGCCTGCGGGTTCAGGAGCAGTTGCAGCTCTTGCCGAAGATGGTGACAGCGGTCCGTAAAAGCGGGCTGACGATTGCCGTGGAGGCAGCCAGTCCGGCCCTGCGAAAAATGATTAATAAGCCGATTTCGGATGAGGATTTGTTTGCCGCAGTTCGTGCCGCGTATCAGGCCGGATTCCAGAAGGTCAAGCTGTATTTCATGGCGGGCTTTCCCGGCGAGACCGAAGCCGACCTTGCGGCAGTGGTGGATTTGTCTTACCGCATTGCGATGCTCTCGCGAGAGGTTCGCGGACGTCTGGCCAGTGTCAATGCCGCCGTCAGTTGGCTGGTTCCAAAGCCGCATACGCCGTTCGGCTGGCTGGGGCAGGCCTCGGCAGAGTATTTCCATCGCGCCAAACAAGTAATGATCGACCGCAAGCGGCAGCTCAATGCCCGCTGCGTGTCGCTGAAGTTTCACCATATCGAGTGCAGCGTGCTGGAGTCGGCGCTGGCCCGCGGCGACCGCAGGCTGGGCGCGGTAATTGAATCTGCCTGGCGCGCTGGGGCGAAATTCGATTTGTGGGATGAGTGCTTCGATATTACCGTGTGGCAGAAGGCCTTTGCCGACAACGGCATGGATTTGGATGCCTGTGCCCAGCGGGCCTATACGCCCGGCAAGGTGCTGCCGTGGTCCCATCTGGGCGGGCCGAAAGAGGATTATCTGGCTGAACATTACCATGAGGCCATGACCAATCGATATACCCAACGGGTATGATTATTCCGCGAGCAAACGAAGCACGTGGTTGATGCCACGGTACTTAGCCGCGCCGAAACGGAAAATTTCAAGTAAGATTCAGTATATTTAGGAGAATCAACGATGCGAACATGCGCAGCAGTGATGTATTTTATTCTTTTTAGTTGGTGTGCTTGTACGAATCTCTTCGCGGCTTCCTCGGAGCCGTCTGCGGCGGATATTACGGTAGCGGCTTATTATTACCCCTGTACGCACCCGCATCCCCGCTGGGACAAGGCCAAATATCCCGGTTTTACCGAATGGGATTTGATTCGCAAAGCCAAACCGCGATTTGCCGGCCACAAGCAGCCGAAGGTGCCGGTCTGGGGATATCGGGACGAATCCGACCCGAATGTGATGGCCCAAAAGATTGACGCCGCCGCCGATTACGGCGTCGATGCCTTTATTTTCGACTGGTATTATTATGATGACGGTCCGTATCTTGAAGGCGCTCTGGATAAAGGTTTTCTCAAGGCTCGCAACAATGACCGTATCCGGTTTGCCCTGATGTGGGCCAATCATGACTGGTATGATATTCAGGGATACAATCCCGCCGAGCCGATCAAACTGCTCTATCCCGGCAAAATCAAATCCCAGACATGGGATACCATAACCGATCTGGTGATCAACCGTTATTTCAAGCATCCCAGCTATTGGAAAATCGACGGCAAGCCCTATTTCTCGATTTACGAGATGCAGTTGTTCCTCGATAGCTTCGGCACGGTTCAGGCCGCACGCGAAGCTCTCGACCAGTTCCGAAAAAAAGTTGAAAAGGCAGGATTTCCCGGCCTTCATATCAATGCAATCCTGTGGGGGCAGCCCAATCTGCCCGGCGGCAACACGCCTGCTGACTGGTCCAAATTGTGTGCGGAGTTGAAGCTGGACAGCCTGACCGGCTATACCTGGGTCCATCATGGCGCGCTTAATTACGGCACCTTCCCGATTTCGGATTACGCATGGGGACGCGACCGGTATCTTGGTTTTCTCAATGGAGCCTTGAAAAATTACCCCGTGCCGTATTTCCCTAATACGACCATCAATTGGGATAACAGTCCGCGTGCTCATCCCGATGCCGACTGGTCCAGACCTGCAGCGCATGTGGTCAATCCCGTCATGCAGGGCAATACCCCCGCAGCCTTCAAGGAAGCGACTCAGATGATTGCCCAGCGATTGCTGGCGTCGTCGGTCGAGCCAAAGGTGATGACCATCAATGCCTGGAATGAATGGCCCGAAGGAAGCTGTCTCGAGCCGGAACAGGAATACGGATACGGCTACCTCGAAGCCGTCCGGGACTTGTTTGC
>CAZKAI010000025.1:8864-43880 GCA_964550565.1 uncultured Pirellulales bacterium | reverse complement strand
CATCGCCGCTGGTCATCAGATTATGCGTACGGATATAGACCGGGTATGGACTTAACGCGGCCAGTTCTGACAGCAGCTTCCGACCGTCCTTCATATAGGTATAGTTGGGTTCATCGTGTCCGAACCAGGCCCAGACAGGACGCATCGGCCCGATCTTTTTGTTCAGGTTGACATGAATACTGACCGGGTCGGTTTGCCCGGAACAAAACGAAGTGTATAGAGCAGGACAAAATGCCATAAGCAGCAGGACTGAAATTTGATGAATCTGTTTATGTGCCATCTTAAACCTTTCCGGCCAATCGCCTGTGAAATAGTTTTTGGATTAAGCTTTTTTTCTCTGCCATTGCATTAACCATCGTAACAGAACTCATCCCAATTATCAACGTTTCCCTGCGTCATCAAATCAACTCTCACGCCTTCTTCTGAAACCTGCTGAACACAGACTTCAGTGTTACCTGATCACTATTCTGGCACTATTGATCAATAGCTCTGAGGTCCCCATATTGCCCGTTGAATCCGGCGCAAGTCCGAATTATCGGGCTGATTGGAATTCATATCCGGAAAAGCACTCGCATTGGGTGTGCCCGCCTCAAAACATCGCCTGGCCAGTTCAATCGTTCGGCGGTCTTCCCATTTCCACCACTCGGAGTGGCCGTCTGCAAATGAAAAAACATTCCCATCGCCATGCCGAACGGGGGTGGTATTCCACCATTGAGCACGGTCATTGAAGATCATCCAGCAGGCATCCCAGTCATCCGCACAGTCGTCCAGATACACGATTCGTCCGCCGGTGTTGCGGATGTCGGATATCCGCTTAATAACTTTCCCGCCATAGGATTCAGCAATCGCATTGCCGTTCATTGCATGGGTACCACTGTAGGTCCGCATTTCCGTTGGCTTGGCAATTGGACACCGATAGACGTCCGTACTTTGAACATATTGATACAGTACCCCTTTCCGGATTGCTCTTAGCTGGTTTTCAACCGGGGCGTTTAAGGCCACATGCTCTCTGACCAATTCTCCGTTATTATCTCGCGCCGAACCAATCCAGGCATCGACGGGATTTTCGGTCGTATCGGCAGGGGCGGTGGGAGCATCCCCCCGGGGCAACCGACCGTCATTTTCCTGGATATACAGCATCCAGCAGGTCGCCAGACTTTTGGTGTTGTACAGACATAAAGCACGTTTACTGGCCTCCCTGGCCCGTCTGAGTGATGGTAACGATATACTCAACAGCAGCGCAATAATGGCAATGACTACGAGTAACTCAATAAGCGTAAACCCTTTTTTCTGCGTCATGTGACCTCCGACTGAGTGATTCGTTAATCAAAGCAAACCCTGCATACGGATCTTACATCTTGATGTTGCCTCATTTTGATGTATTGTATCTCCTTTTGTGATGAAGAAAATAAATGATGTGCCACAATATGCGGCATATTTCAAGGGTGAGTAGAAGGCGGAATTGAAGGCGTTTTGCATGACATGGTTTTTGACAATGTATCGTAAGATTATCAAGATCAATGACCTTTGGCGTTGTATAAGGGCGGCTTTTTCAGGATTGCAGATATTCAGTGGATAGTGAGTTATATTTTGTTGATCTGAAAAAATGTGTGTTATCAGGCTTGCTTAAGAATTTTATATGTTATTGTGTGTAAATGACTTAGGATTGCAATAAAAAGGGGTGGCAGGATCGGCGGAATTGTTCCGGCATCCAACGTCGGGCAGGGTTTTTGGTGTCAATACTTGAAAGACATTTGCGTTGCAGTGCTATAATAAGAAGATGGATCCTGTTATCTGCAAAATTGGGTTGCTTATTTTTAGTGCTATGCCATATAATGCGGCAAGTGAATAAAGGAAAAAGCGGATGCTGGATCAACCGAAAACACATTATGAATTCTATCATTATCTGCCGGTAAGCGATGAGATTATGCAATGGGGGCTTTATCTGATTGGCGGGGGAAGGGGTGTTATTCCCCCAAAGATCATGTATCCTCCCAATGGCCATCCAAAGTTATACGCTTTCGACTATAAACGCGGGCGCATTCTTCCTGAATTTCAAGTCATTCTCATTGCCGACGGCCGCGGTATTTTTGAATCGGAGCCTACGGGCAAAGTTGAAGTGAGGCCCAACTCATTAATCGTGCTGTATCCCGATATTCTGCATCGCTATGCACCCAGTGAACAGACGGGGTGGAAAGAACGATGGATTTCCCTGAATGGTGTAACGGCTCATCAACTCATGGAACTGGGATATCTAAGACCCGATAAAGCTGTCTGCTGGCTGCCCAATCCTGCAAATCTGATAGCCCTGATGGATCGGTTGCTGAATCAAATCCATGAAAAACCGGGTGAGAATACCATACTGACGTCTCTGCATACGATGGCTGTCGTCCATGAAGTTATCGAATCCACAGGGCATAAGATTGATGCGGCATTGTGTGGTAATCGCGTATATGATATCCCAACCGAAGATCCATTGATAAATAAGGTTATCAGCATTATCTGGACACAGTCGCACCGTAAACTATCTGTAAAATCTATTGTGAAGCAAATTCCCACTTCCCGTCGTACCCTGGAACGGCACTTTGAAAACGAATGCGGACGATCGATCCATGAGGAAATCATCCTGTGCCGTTTCAGCCGGGCCAGGCGTTTGCTTTCCGAAACCAATTTACCCATCAAAACCATTGTTTATTTATCTGGATTCAACAATCGAGAGCGGATGCGATGTGCTTTTGAAAAGTACTGCGGGAAATCTCCTTCTGCATTTCGGAATGAAAATCGTTTGGAAATTCAATAACATGTTACCGGCTGATCGAGGAGGGGAACCAATAACGCCCCAGGTCATATCGTTTTTCCTGGCAACCGGGAGATACCCGTTAGGTATAATTCGTCTTATTTTGCGCTTTTCTGTTCGTATTTTGCCATGTGTGCTGAATTTTCACAAAAATCTGAAAAACGGGAAAATTGATGTCTAATTTTTGCCTTAACCAATATTATCTATACTAAGATAGACATATACCCAACGGGTATGATTATTCCGCGAGCAAAAGAAGCAAGTGGTTAATGTCTCTGTACTTAGCCGCGCCGAAACGGGAAATTTTCAAGTAAGATCAATATGATGACCTGTATGAAAGGGATCAAGATGGCCTATACAAGGTGGTATCGGGTGATAAGTATGGCAATTGCTTTGTTGGTGGTCCTGTCCAGCCATTGCTTTGCGGATATGGCGAGTCTGGAGGCAGGATTTGCCCGGCCGGACAGCCGTTTTGGAATTCGCTGTTTCTGGTGGTGGCTTAACGGCAATGTGACTAAGCAGGCGATTACCCGCGACCTGGAGGAAATGAAGGCCAAAGGCTTCAGCGGGGCACTGATATTCGACGCCGGCGGTGCCGAACAGCGGGGTAATCAGCAGGTCCCCGAAGGCCCAATGTATATGTCCGATGCGTGGCGGGAACTGTTCAAACATGCCGTCCGGGAGGCCGACCGGCTCGGTCTGGAGTTAAGCCTGAGCATCCAGAGCGGCTGGAATCTCGGCGGCCCGGTGATTACGCCGGATTTTGCGGCCAAGATGCTGACGTGGTCGGAACAGACTCTTGCTGGTCCGCAAAAGGTTAATCAGAAGCTTGCCGAACCAAAGAAACGCAGCAATTATTATCGCGATATCGCGATACTTGCCTATCCGGTCAAAAAAGCCGCCACTCGGGGAAAAGTCGAAATTCGTTCCAGTTCCGCTCAGCCGGAATACCCCGCTGCACTGGCTATCGATGGAAATATCGAGACATTCTGGGTTTCGGAGGGAACATCAGCAGGGCAGGGGCCTTCGGTTCAGAAGCCGCAATGGCTTGAAGTCCGCTTTGCCGAACCGACTACACTGTCCGGCATTACGATTCAGGGGCGTCCCGGATATGGCCCCAAAGCATGTCAATTGCAGGGCTCTTCCGATGGCGTGGTGTTCAGCTCGCTTGGCTCCATGACGCTGGATGATGGAAAAAAAACATCGAAAGCATTCGCCCCTTCAGCCTGTACTCTGTTTCGCCTGTTGATTACAGATGCCTATGGTCCTCATTCATCGCAGTCCCCTCGTAATGTCCAGATTGCTGAAATCAGTTTTGTCGGCAAAGACAACCAGCCTGTTTCGGTTTCACCAGCACCGCAATCCAGACCTCTTCGCGATTTGGCTTTGAAAGCGATGTTTCAGGAGTTGGGCATGTCGGCCCCGGATTGCCGTTTTCTGCTGGAAGAGGAATCCGTCGAATCCGAGCCGGATGTGGTAGCCAGTCAGATTCTCGATTTGACCGACAAAACGGATTCACAGGGAAATCTTCAATGGGATTGCCCTGGGGGCGACTGGGTGGTCCTGCGGTTTGGTTATACTGTCAATGGCGCCGGAGTGTCCACCTATAGCGGCCAGTGGAAGGGGCTGGTAATTGATTATATGGACCCCGAGGCTTTGCGTTTTTATTGGCGGAAGGCTGTTGAGCCGCTTCTGACTGACATTGGGCCACTGGCCGGCAAGACGCTCAAATACCTGCATACCGATAGTTGGGAATGCGGCGGTTCCAATTGGACTCCGAATTTCCGCCGGCAATTCCAGGCTTATCGCGGGTATGATTTACTGCCGTATCTGCCGGTGATTTCCGGAAAGATTGTCAACAGCAGGGACTTGAGCAATCGCTTCCTGGCTGATTTCCGCAAGACACTGGGGGATTGTGTGGCGGACCATTATCAGCTTTTTGCGGAGCTGTCCCATGAGCATAATATAGGCATTCATCCGGAATCCGGCGGCCCTCACGCCGGACCGTTCGATGCCATTAAATGTCTGGGTCGCAATGATATGATGATGGGGGAATTCTGGGCGCCGTCGCCGCATCGGCCCAGGCCCGAGCAGCGGTTTTTCGTCAAGCAATCTTCCTCAGCTGCTCATATCTATGGCAAAAAATGGGTCAGCGCTGAATCCTTTACAACCATCGGCCCGCACTGGGACGATGTCCTGTGGAAAGCCCAGAAGCCCAGTTTCGACCATGAAATTTGTTCGGGATTGAATCTTGCTTTTGTCCACACGTTTACCTGTTCGCCTGAATCCATGGGCATTCCCGGCCAGGAATATTTTGCGGGCACGCATTTTAATCCGCAGGTGACCTGGTGGAATGAAGCCGAAGGCATTATCAGCTATATGACTCGCTGTCAGTATCTGGTCCAGCAGGGGCAGTTTATTGCGGATGTTCTGTATTACTATGGCGACCATGTCCCCAACCTCATGCCGCTCAAAGAATCCAACCCGGCCGGGGTGCTGCCGGGTTATGATTACGACGTGACCAATGAAGAAGTCCTGCTGAACTTTGCATCCGTAAAAGAGGGACAGATCATTCTGAAAAGCGGAATGCGATATCGCCTGCTGGTTTTGCCCAATCATAAAGTGATTTCTCTGGCGGTTCTGAAAAAAGTAAAAGACCTGGTCGAACAGGGCGGGATTGTACTCGGCCCCAGGCCGCAAAAGACCGCCAGCCTTGTGGGCTACCCTGCCTCGGATACGGAATTTAAGACGCTTACGGACCAATTATGGGGCAGCTCCGTCGATGCAGCAGGCTCCAATACATTTGGAAAAGGCAAAATCCTGTGGGGCAAGACTGCCCGGCAGGTGCTTTTAGAGCAGAAGCATCAACCTGATTTTGAGACAGACCAACCCGCTTTACCCATCGATTATATCCACTACATAATTCAGGGCAGGGATGTCTATTTTGTCTGTAATCAGCAGGAAAAAGAGCTGGATATCCAGTGTACGTTCCGTGTTGCTGGACGTCAGCCGGAGTTGTGGAATCCACTCACAGGACAGCGGCAAATGGCATCCGCTTTCCAGCAGCACGATGGCAGGACGACAATCCCCCTGCAATTTGTTCCGAATGGTTCACAGATTATTGTATTTGATCAAACGATTCCTCAAACCCAATCAGGCCCTGCTCAAACCAATTTACCCAATTACCAGCCAGTTCTGGAAATCCCCGGCCCATGGACCGTGCGTTTTAATACCCGCTGGGGCGGGCCGGAGGAGGTTATTTTTGACGACCTGATAAGTTGGAAATCGCATCCTCGGCAGGGGATTCAGGATTATTCAGGAAAAGCCATTTATCGTAAAGTATTTACGATCGATCGTTTAGATTCATCAAAATCATATCTTCTGGATCTGGGCCGGGTGGAAGACTCCGGCATTGCCCGAGTAACACTTAACGGCACAGATTTAGGTGTGGTTTGGACCAGCCCATTCCGTGTGGAGATTACCAACGCACTCAAATCCGGCACGAACACAGTGGAGATTGCCGTGGTCAATTCCTGGAGGAATCGCTTGCTGGCGGATGAAAAACTCGCGAAAGACAAGCGGCTTACCAATACTAATATTCAGGTTAAACCGGACTGGAAACCTGTGGATTCCGGATTGCTTGGCCCCGTGAAGATACTTCAAGAGCAATAGGCCGGAACTTGTTTAGACACGTGTGTCCCGCTGGTGGAGCAGGATATTCTGCTGGCGATAATGCTGCGGAGCAATCCCGGTGATTTTCTTGAAGATGCGTGAGAAATAGTATTCATCCTGAAAGCCGACCTTTTGGGCAATAGTGTACAATGTGGCATCTGTTGTCAGCAGCAGGGACTGGGCCTTTTCCACCCGTCTTTTATTGATATATTGAATCGGAGATGTCCCCATCAGCTTGCTGAAAAGATTCGAAAAATAAGTCGGGTTCAGATGGACGATTTTGGCCAGCTCTCGGATCGTCATCGGGCTGTCCAGTCGGGTGTGAATATAGTCAATGACCGCATTGAAACGCGATAGTCCATACAAGGCCGACTGAACTTCCGTATCCGAGTAATCCGCAAAGAAAGCAGACAAAAGCAGCCGCATCAGTGCGTTGGTTTCAATCAGATTGGCAGGGGACTTTGCATTGTCCAATTGGTTGGCATTTTCCAGCACGGCCTGATAAATCGGCTTATTGGCATCATATTCGGGTAATTGGCGATTCGGATTTAATTCCAGCAGGCGTTTGAAAAGGGCTTCATTGATCAAACCCGAAGGAGCGGGGATGTGATAATGGCAGTCCAGCATCGAAAGAATATCCATGCCAGTCGGCGTTCTGCAAGTAAAGTGGATATAATAATGACTGAATTGCTCTGGGCAATACATCCTGACCGGCGTAAAACAAGGAATCAGATATAAATGGTCCGGTTCCAGCGAAAAAATCTGGTTATGATGTTCGATAAGGCCTGAACCGCTGGTAATATAGTAAATTCTGGAATAAGGATTGTTGACGTTACGGTAATTCCATTCCTTACCCACTGCGTAATGTTCAATATTGAGAATATTGATATCAACATTGTCGATTATGTGTTTTAGTCCAAACATGCAGAGATGCTATCAAAAATCTGTAAATAATCCATCAAAACTTTTAATTTTACATTGTTTTGTCAGGTAGACCTGTTTACTCTCTATGCACTGAAAACTGTTCCAGGAAACACTAAATTTAAGGAGATTCTGTATGAGAAAAAAAGGATCATTGTTTGTCATGTCTGTATTCATTCAAATTATCGCTATGGTTCTGGTGACCGGCTGTACCTCAAAAGCGGCCAACGAAGCCCGATGGCCCTATGAGGACGAAACTCCCGAACAGCGCAATGCACGCCTGGAATGGTGGCGTGAGGCTCGTTTTGGGATGTTCATTCACTGGGGTGTCTATGCCGTTCCGGCCGGTACCCATAATGGCAATAAAGTCGGCGGCATTGGCGAGTGGATTATGTGCCAAGGCAAAATCCCTGTCGCGGAATATCAGAAATATGCCGCCCAGTTCAATCCCGTTAAATATGATCCCGATGCCTGGGTCAAGCTGGCTAAAGAAGCAGGTATGAAATACATTGTTATCACCTCCAAACACCATGATGGATTTGCCCTGTTTGATTCCAAGGTATCCAAGTGGGATGTGGTCGATGCAACGCCTTATGGCAAAGATTTGCTCAAGCCGCTGGCCGCCGCCTGCAAAAAGCATGGCATTAAGCTGGGATTCTATTATTCTCAGGCCCAGGACTGGTGCCAGGGCGGTTCCGCCTGCAGCGGTTATTGGGACCCGGCTGCACAAAATACCGGCATGGATGCGTACCTGAAAAATATCGCTGTTCCGCAGGTCGAAGAAATCCTGTCCAATTATGGCGATATTGCAGTCCTTTGGTGGGATACATCCTGTGATATGAATAAAGAGCGTGCACAGTTGTTTGAGCCGGTTGTGTCTCAGCATCCCGGCATTATCACCAACAACCGTCTGGGCGGCGGTTACCCCGGCGACAGTGAAACGCCGGAACAGCATATCCCCGCTACCGGTTACAAAGACCGTGACTGGGAAACCTGTATGACCATGAACGATACCTGGGGCTTTAAGAGCTATGATGATAACTGGAAATCCACACAGACCCTGCTTCGCAATTTGATTGATATTGCCAGCAAGGGTGGTAACTACCTGCTGAACGTCGGCCCGACCGCAGAAGGCGAAATCCCCCAGCCAAGTATCGAACGTCTGCACGAAGTCGGTGCGTGGATGAAAGTCAATGGCGAATCCATTTATGGAACCACTGCAAGTCCGTTTGCCAAACTGGATTGGGGTCGCTGCACCAAGAAAGTTACCCCACGGGGCACAAAACTGTATGTGCATGTCTTTAACTGGCCTCAGGAAGGACAACTGCTGCTGCCCGGCCTGAAGAGTACCGTGAAGAAAGCCTGGTTGCTGGCCAACTCTGCTGCATTGAAGACAGAAGCCACGGACGAGGGTATTGTTGTCACACTTCCGGCAAAAGCTCTGGATCCGATTGCGACAGTCGTAGTTGTCAATCTTTCAGGCGAATTAAAAGTCGAAAAAGCCTTATTGTCTCAGGCCGCAGACGGCACCCTCGTATTGCCGGCGATACAGGCCAATATTCATAATTTCAACGGATCTGACGCCCAGGTGGAAGAAAAAGGCGGCATACCGAATATCGGATTCTGGACGGCTTCCGGCGTGACGGTCGACTGGGGATTCAAGATTACAAAGCCCGGACGATTTGATATCGTTGCCAGTGCTGCCTGTGCCAGTGAGAAAAGCCAGTTCCAGATTCTGGTTGATAATCAGAAGCTCAATGCATCCATAACGTCAACCGGCGGTTATGATTCCTTCGCCGACCAGAAACTCGGACAGATCGAACTGAAGACCGCAGGAGAGTATCTTTTGCAGATTAAGCCGGACAAGAATGCATGGGCTCCGATTAATATCCGCAGCCTGACCTTAAAACCAGCGAAGTAAAAAAGAATGACATAATGAAAGGAAGGATACATAGATGGGAACTTTAAAAGCTCAATGTCTTGACAGTATTAAAAAAGCTGCACCGCGAATCCCTGTGATTGGCGTTTTTGCCCCCTGTGATCCGCGTATCGACCAGGATAGTCGAACCCGGGCACAGAATATTATTGGTATGGTTGCCAATGCTATTTCCGGACAGGTTGTTCTTCCGGATAAAACCCCCGTGCCAGTGGTGTATTCGTCCGTACTGGTGGACAGTGAATCGCAGGCCGACGTGGTGGCTCAGCAATTCCGTCAGGCCGGTGTCAATATTCTGGTCTGTGCACCGGATACCTGGGCGTTTCCGCAACTGACCACGATATCCCTGCTCCAGCAATTTGCCAAAGAAACACCGCTGAATATCACCTGCGGCAACAGCGGCCCCAAGCCGGGCGTCGTCTATGCCCACGCCGCAGCCGGTGCAATCAGCCAGTACGGCAAGATGGTCCATCTGAATGTCGGGAACTGGCCGGATACGGGACTCAATCCCAAAATGAGCGACGCGACCGCGACGGCATTGATTGACTGGTGCTATGCGGCTGTTGCCGCCGTGGCACTGCGCGGCCGGCGTGTGATGATATTCGGCCATGATTCCATGGGCATGGAAACCGCCCTGGCTCATGTTTTGCCGACACGCAACACCTTCGGCCTGGAAATCACCCGCCTTGATATGAAGCTGCTGGCCGACATGCTGAACAAGGAATCCTATGACAAGAAAGAACTCAAGGCCCTGCGAGGCTGGATCGACAACTCGATCGGAAAGCGTCTGGAAATCAAGACCGATGCTGACAGCCAGCGGTTCAATCAAAGCCTTGCGATGTATCTGATTAACCGGGACCTGATGGCCGACCTGAATGCCGTAGGCGGCGGATTCATGAGCCAGTTGGAATGGGGCAGTGATCGCCGGGGTATCCCGATGCCGGTGGCCGATGCGATGGAATCCATGTTCAACAGCACCTTTGATCACAATGGCTCCAAGGCACCATTGCCTTATGCGACCGAAGCCGATGCACAGGGCCTGCTGACGATGTTGTTTATGACCTGGCTGTCCGGCGGCAATCCGCCGCTGTTTATGGATTTCCGCAAGGTCTGGGAAGGCTGGGAAATCAATGCTCTGGCCAAGAAAGTCGGCGTCAAGGTCAGCCCGAAGGCCGATTTCATCGTCAAGGGCCTTGTGGATGGCGATAACTCCGGCAGCGCCGCGTTTGACTGGGCGGCCAAGCCCGGTGCAAGCCAGAAAGATATCATGAAGGGTATCTCTATGCCTCTGGCTGATGAAGGCTACTTCCCCGGCGGCGGCAACAGTGTGACATTTATGACCCCCGAAGGCATCAATGGAATTGCAGGACGCATGGCCTACAGCGCCCTGAATAATAAGTTCAGCCTCATCTGGGATGAAGCCTACACGACCAGTGTTCCGACCAAACTGGGCCAGGCGATGTGCAATCTGACCAACTGGAACTGGCCGCATACCTTTGTTGTTCCCAAATATGCCAGCATGGTCGAGTATAAGCAGTTTGCCCCGGCCAACCATTTCCACATGACCTGGAATCTGCCGGTTTCCCGTCTGCAATACTGGATGGATTTGACAGGCGTATTGAGTGTGGCTCCGTGGGCGGATCGCCCGGCCTTTATCGAAGGTACAGATCGTCCCCAGCCGCTGGTCTATCTGCTTAATGGCGGTGAGAATGCATTTAAAATGCTGAAATAAACAGGCATTCTGTCACAAGTAAATATGATGGGTCTGCGTTGTAAGGATTAAAGTATGCAGAGGCGGTATTTCGAGGTTTTTGTTCCAATTTTGTGGACAATTAAACCCGGGTTGATATAATGCCTCCCTATGAAATTATATCCATTACAATGCAGACCCCTCTTCAAATCGCGTATCTGGGGAGGGAAGAAATTACAGGATGTTTTCGGCAAAACCCTGCCGGCAGATCAGCTCATTGGTGAAAGCTGGGAACTGGTTGATTTGCCGCACGACAAAACCGTCATCGACAATGGTCCACTGGCCGGATTACCCCTGTCCGAAGCCCTTTGTCGCTATCCTCATCAAATCACCGGGCATAAAGATTTCACAGGTGCATTGCCGCTGCTGATTAAATTCATCGATGCCCGCGAAGACCTCAGCGTCCAGGTCCATCCTGACGCCCAAACCTGTAAAACCATGGGCAAAGGCGACCCCAAGACTGAATGCTGGTATATCCTTCAGGCCGAGCCGGGTGCAGCCATCTATAAAGGCGTCAAGCCCGGAACCACATCGCAACAATTCCGTCTGGCCGTTCAAAACGGGACCTGTGCCCAACTGCTGGAGCGGGTGCCGGTACAGGTTGGCGAATGCCATTTCCTGCCTTCAGGCACCTGCCACGCCATCGGCGCCGGGCTTTTAATTGCAGAAATCCAGCAGCCATCCGATACCACCTATCGTGTTTTTGACTGGAATCGGGTGGATTCGACTACCGGCAAACCTCGCCAGCTCCATATTGAAGAGGCGATGCAGAGCATTCGGTTTGACCTGACCGCTGATAAACTGCCGGTTCGCTCTGTCGGCTGCCTGGTGGATGCCGACGAATTTCAGGTGTACAAACGGCATCAGGCTGCCGGGGCTCAGGTTCTTATTGATCCGGGAACGATGAAAGCTATCGTATTTCTAACCGGTCACGGTCAGTGGATGGGTAATGATTTCCAGCCTGTCTCTTTCAAGGCCGGCGATACTTTCCTGGTGCCGGCTGAGATGGAAGGCTATCTGCAATTTCTATCCGACAGCGAATACCTGGTTTCAACGGTTCATTTTCAATACTGAAAAAGCCTTTTTTTATCTGACTGAAAAGATTCTTCTAAATTCCTGATAAAATTCAGGGGCTAAAAAAAAATTCTGCGCAGTTCAGAAAATCATTAATCCCTGTCACGTATCCATTTTTTCAAATCCCTGAAATTCTGCTTATTCTTCCATAATAGCCATTAATAATCGACTTATTGCATCCAGATAAAATATGCAAAAACAACAACCAGGCAAATTTTTTTGCTCTAATTCGTGTTGTTCAGGTCATATATATTATGAAGACAGAGGAGATAGGTAGAAGCGATGGGTGATATATCGACAAAAAAAGACAGTTTTAGCGTTGAATTTTTGAGGCTATTTGTTGTTCATCAAAAGCCGATTTATGCCTATTTGCTGGCGATGGTCCATCGTCCCGCAGATGCCGAAGACCTCATGCAGGATGTTGTCGCGCTGATGTGGGAAAAATTTGATGAATTTCAGGCGGGAACGAATTTCGGCGCCTGGGGCATCACCATCGCTCGCAATAAAGTGCTGGAATATCATCGACGAAAAAAGAGCGAGTATGAATTTTTCTCGGATCATCTCGTCGAGTACATCAATCATATTGCTTCAGAAAAACTTGAGCAGATGGACGACCAGGTCAAGGCACTCCAGCAGTGTCTGCTGAAGCTTCAGGACACGGATCGCGGGCTGATTCAGGTGCGATACGAAAAAGGGATGACAATCAAACAAATCGCAGAACAAATGCAGCGTTCGGTTACGGGTATGTATAAAGTGATGGCGCGAATTCATCGGTCGCTGGTGCGCTGTGTCCGGCTGACCCTGAATGCATGGGAGATGCAGGGATGAACGAGCGTCGCTGGCCCATTGAACTGGACGAATTGATTCTCCGAAAGCTGGAGGGCACCATCACTCCGGCCGAGTACGAGCAATTGGTGCAATGGCTTGACCATGAGCCGGAAGCGGCCTGTTATTATATTGATTTTACCATGCTCTATGTGGGATTGTCCCAGCCCGGCAAAATCTCCTTTTCATCCGAACCGGGAGACGTTCCCCTGGAATGTTATAATTCGCTGTTTAACCTGCTGGCGGAAAATGAAAAGGGGGCTCCAAAAATTGAAAAGCCCGATTTGACTCCGCTGGTATCCGGGGATAAAGACGTTCGGAACAGACGCCTGTTTGGGCAGGTGACCCCTCTGAATCTCTGGATGGCCGTCGGATCGATAGCGGCGCTGCTATTGATGATTGCCTATGCCACGTTCTATCCCCGTGTCGCGCCCAGTTCCGTGGCGGTTCTGACGGATTCCATTCAGGCGACCTGGGGAGAATCCGGAGCTTTGCAGGCAGGACAGCGGCTCTACGATGACGGCAGGCGGATATCCCTGCTGTCGGGATGTGCCAAAATTGTTTTTGATTACGGCTCTGAAGTCATTATTGAAGGTCCGGCGGAATTTGCTGTTCGGTCGGAAGAGAACATGTATATGTATTATGGGAAAATGGCGGCCCGGATTCCTTCGCAGGCTGTCGGGTTTGTTGTGGATACTCCCAGTGCCGGTGTGGTCGATCTCGGGACGGAGTTTGGTGTTCAGGTCGAATCCAGCGGATCCAGCAGCGTTCACCTGTTCAACGGCAAGGCATCGCTGCTGGCCGGCGAGCAGGGCGAACGCAAGGGCAGCGTTCTGTTGACAACAGGAATGGCGCGATACGTGGAGTATCTGACCGGTCAAACCCGCGAAATGAGGCTGGCTGACAACCAGTTTGTCCGGCGGATGGATTCGTCCCGAAAACTGCTTTGGCGAGGCGAACCGCTGAATTTGGCGGATGTGATTGGCGGCGGCGATGGCTTCAAAACCGGCAGAACCAACTGCGGAATCGATCCGACGACAGGAATGCTGACTGAAATTCAAACGGTTGATCGGTATGCCGACAACGAATACGTCCTGGTACTCCATAATCCGTTCGTGGATGGCGTATTTGTTCCGGATGGCAAAACACTGCAGATTATCAGTTCCCAGGGGCATCGTTTTGAAACCTGCCCGGAAACGCAGGGCAACTATTACACGGAGATTGCATATCGCCCTCAATTTATGGTCTCGGATGCCCAACTGGCAGCCAGCCTGTCCAGAGAATCCAGCATGCTGCTGCATGCCAATCTCGGCATTACATTTGACCTGAATGCTGTTCGCTCCAGGCTGCCTAATATCAATATCACGGCGTTTAATACCGAACTGGATATCAGTGCCCTGGCCCCTCGCACGCCGAATGCAGATGTCTGGATTCTGGTGGATGGAAAGCTGCAATACAGCAGACGCAATATTAAAGAGATAGGAAAACGGGAAGCAATCCGTGTTGCGCTGCATCCGGAGGCCCGGTTTTTGACGCTGGTGGCCACCGATGGCGGTGATTCTGATAATCGCCTCTATGAAGATGGTTCCCGATGGAAGAGTATCGACAGTGACTGGTGTGTATTTTGGAATCCCGTTTTAGTGTTAGAGTAGCCGAAAGACGTTCAGGTAACGTTTAAGCGTATATAAAACCATTTTATTACTTTATTTTGGGAGGTCTAACGCTATGAGAAGAGTAAGTGCAAGTGTCATGATTCTGGCCATGCTCGTAATGTCGCTGCCGACATTCGGAGCCCTGGTCAACCGGTACGACTTTAATGTGGACCCCAACGATTTGGTTGGAACGTCCAACGGTGTCCTGACCAATGGCGCCGTCATTACAGATGGGCAGTTGGTTCTGGCAGGCGGAACCAGCAATTCGGCTCCGTGTGTAACCCTGCCGGCCGATGTCCTGAAGGATTACACCAGCGTCACCATTGAAGCCTGGTTTTCGCTGGATGGCCTGTCCGACTGGCAGCGTCTGTTTGATTTTGGTGATTCAGACGGCGGAACTACAGGTGCCGGCGGCAATTACATTTTCTACACCCCGTCCTCCGGCGGCAATGATTCCCGGTTTGTCATCAGCACAGGCGGTATCCCCGGCTACAATTACAATGAAAACCTGGCCGTTGGTGCGGATTTGACAACGGCAACCCCCTACCATGTCGCTTGCATCTATGATGCAGCAACGTCCACCATCAGCCTGTACCAGAACGGCAAGTTTGTCAACTCCTCCTCAACCGTGCACCTGTTGACGAACGTGGGCCGCAGCTTTGCTTATATTGGCAGTTCAACCTATCGGGGCGATGCTGCCTTTGCCGGTAAAGTCAATGAATTTCGTATCTATAACAGAGCGCTGAGTGCGTCCGAACTGGCTCTTACTTATTTCAAAGGGCCGGATGTGGCTCCGCCTTTGTTTATTGTCAGCACCGATCCGGCAGATGGACAGGCGAATGTCCCTGTGAATCCCACATTGTCGTGGGTGGTCGATCCGACATATACTCCTACGGCCTACGACCTGTATGTCGGCACGGACCCCAATATTATTGATCCTAATGTGGATGATATTGCTGCAAGATCCATTATCAAACAGATCGGTTTGACGACAAATAGCTATGCAGTCACAACCGCTCAGACTCTGACCAAAGACAAAAATTATTACTGGAGAGTGGATGCTGTTATCGACGGTGTTACCTGTCAGGGTACCGGTCAGAGCTTTAAGACCATTCCAAATGCTCCGGTCTTTACGACCAATCCGGCCAATATGGGCTTCTTCCCTGACGAGAATGTTTCGATGACTGCTGTTGCAGAAGATACCGGCGGCGGTGCTTTGACCATCAAGTGGTACAAGGCGGGAACCCCTGCCCAGGAAATCACTGCTGATGGAACCCGTGTTTTCATCGATACCAGCGTAGTCGGCACCACCTATACAAGCACGCTGACCATTCAATCAATGGCCAAAGAGGAAGCCGGAGCTTATTATGCCACCGCTTCCAACAACGGCGGCACAGCGACATCCACCTCGGCATACTTCATTTGCAAGCAATTGCTGGCTTACTATCCCTTTGAAGACAACAATGCCAATGATGCATCAGGAAATGGCTTCAATGGAACGCTGTCAACCCTCGGTGTGGCCCCCAATAACATTCTGCCGACCTTTGCAGCCGGTAAAGTGGGCCAGGCAATCAGCCTGTCGAACACCTATGCCAACTACGTGGATCTGCCTGATGGTTTTGACGATTTCAGGACCGGCCTGACCATCAATCTCTGGTCCTATGCGACAGTAGCCGGAAGCTGGGCCAACTTTATTCAGTTCTCCAATGGTGCGCCCAATAACAATATCTTCTTCTGCCGCAGCGGTACCTCCACCACACTGCAGTTCAGAACGGCCAACGGCACAGCCCAGAACGCGGCGATCAATGCCAATGGCGCCATTCTTCTCAATCAGTGGCAGATGTTCACGGTAACGCTGGATACAGCAGGCGTTGTCAGGATTTACAGGGATGGTGTTCTGTATAAGTACTACAACAACGACGGAACAACGGTCACTCCCACCGGGACGATTCCGCTGCCCAACTTTGTAACCCGCGTGAATAACTACATCGGCAAGAGTGCCTGGGGAGACGCTTATTTCACAGGCCTGCTGGATGAAATTCGCGTGTACAACTATGCCTTGACGCCTGAACAGATTGCGGCTCAATATTACGCGGATGCCAGCGTGCCTGTGTGCGTGACCAGGCCTGCCTCGGATTACAACAACGACTGCAAGGTCACACTGGATGATTTTGCCCTCATGGCTGGTCAGTGGCTCGATTGCGGTCTCTATCCGCAAAGTGCCTGCGACTAACCGGATTGGTTCTATGTGAGAGGTTTTACTCCGGCAGACCGCAGGGTCTGCCGGAGTTTTTTATTGGAAACCGATGCGGTTTATCAATTTTCTATCTGAAAACATATCAGTATAATACCACGAAAAAGGGGGAAATGGTCGTGTACACAGGAAGTTGTCCCGTTGAAATGGGTAAAATTGAAAAATTGTATTGAGAAAAGCACGGAGGGGTGGTAAAATACCCGCCTTATACCGGGGCGTGGCGCAGTTTGGCTAGCGCGCTTGACTGGGGGTCAAGAGGTCGCAGGTTCAAGTCCTGTCGCCCCGATTTGTTGTAAGTTCAGCGGTATCAGGAATTTGCGGATTACCTGATGCCGCTTTTTTTGTGCCTTCGGAGTCATTAGGAGGTGACTGCCAAGTGAACGCCCCAATTAGCCCCCTATCCGACGACCGGTTCACCATCGAGACTGATGGGCTTTCGTTATGCGCATAGCAGCAATATTGATGTACGGTGATGTAGACATGCCTCATCCTGCGAAGTGATATGAAAATCATCTTGAAGCGTGTCGTGATAATTATATTATAGTCAATGTATTTATATCCTGGCGAATGTATACTTAACAAGTATGTTTTGCCGCGAGGATGGCCACAGAACACATTGAAACGGTACATAGCCGCGCCTCGAACGGACAATTTCATCCAATATCAGTATATTAATTGGGAATATGGGTATGCAGAATAAAAGAAATGGTAAGGTGTTTGCTTGTCTGCTTTTGACGGTAGTTTTCTTTGGCATGTCATCGGTGATGGGGCTGGCTGGCCAGATTCGCGATGGGATGATGGCGGGGTATCTGCTGGTGCCACAGGAGCGGGTGCCAACAAGTTATAGCGCGGGATTTTCGATGTATGTGGCAGCGTGGCCTTTGCTGCGGGAGTATCCGGGGAACCGGTTTCAGACGGGATTGTTTGGGACCTGGATGCATGCGTGGTATGGAGATCCGAAGCCGGAGGGAAAGCTGTATTCGGATATTGAGGGCGGGCTGGGGTGGTGGCGCGATACGCAATTTGCTACGGAAACGCCTAAATTTATTATGGGTGGAGTGGCGTTGAATTTCTGTGAATGGGCAAATGGGCCCGGGGCCGGCAAGGGCCGGGACTGGGACAAGCCAAGAGGCAAGTATGGGGTGGCCCAGTTGAGTCCGTGGGTGTTGTGGCCGCCAGATGGTTTGAATCTGAAACAGGGTACCTGCGGACAACTGTTTGGTTATGGTTATTTGCCGTTGCCGCTGACCGAACCGAAAGCCAGGACCGCCGGGAAAGATGTTCCGACGGGAAATCAGTGCTGGACGCTGTTTTTGAATACGGCCAATTTCAAGGGGCCGGTGGCATTTTTTACGCCATATTTCTGGTCCGGACCGACAGTGGTTGATCCGAACCTGGCCGGGCTGTTTCTGGATACGCGGCCTTCCAATCCAAACCGGGCATTACAGATGGAAACCCAATATGTGCCGGGTGCGCTGGCGGAGGATGGGAAAGGGCAGGCCTACGCGAGGATCGCACCCGTTTCATTTCCACGCAGTGACGCGGGTGTTTCGCCGCTGATCCACCGGGTGACTTCTTATAACAAAAAGGCGCTCTGGGACAAGGTGGAGGCCTGGTTTAAGGGGGGGCCGCTTGCGGATGGCCGGATTGATCCGGCCGGGGCAGTGGTGCATACGTTTTCCGGACAAGGGGGGGCGACATGGAAGATTTATACGAATGATATTCCCAATGAGCAAAGGCGGCCGCTTGAGTGGAAGGCCTTTGCCAGTCCGACGGCCATCGATGAGGTAACTTATGGATACCGTTGGGATGAGCAGTTGATAACGAGATATGCTTCCGACAATGGCCCATTGTTTACACTGCCGGAATTTTATCGTCTTGAAGAAAGCCAGAGGTGGGTTGGAGTAAAAGAAGATCAGGTTCCTGCTGAAACCGGGCTGGGTAAGATGCGTTTTACGCGACCGGCAGCAAAGCCCTCTGAGGCTTATGTGACGCCAGAGGATGCGGAGTGCTGCTGGAAAAAGCCCGGGCCGGTGGCGGGGCCCTTTTACGCGTATCCGGGGGATGGGAGTGTGGTGACATATTACTGGTACCGCTTTGCCGATCAGCCGGCGCTGCTGAACGCCGATTTGACTGAGCAGGAGCGAGAACGCCTGCAGGAACGGGTAGAGAAAATCCATCGTCACTGGAAGAGCGATCGGACGTATCTGGCACCACCTTCGATAGGAGAGCTGGCGGAGATTGCTCCGGCGTTGATTGTGACACCGCCAAGTGGTCTGGAGGCAGGTTATGTGCCGATTGTGACCCGACAGGACCCCAAAAAATAGGTCAATTGATGCGGGCGTTTGTACCCACCGTCACCGGGCCGAGCAGGCCGGAGTCCTGAAGCGGTTCGTTTTTTTTCCACAAACGCCAACTGGTGAAGGTAAAACGACCGGTGGGGCTTGGCTTGCCGTCCTGCAGCCATTGCGGCCATTGCTTGAGCGTGCCATTGGCATGCCGATCACTGTCTTCGGGTAGCAGCTCATCCCCGAGCATGCGGTTGATAGGCTGGTTGACAACGCGAATTTCGAGATTATTTTGCCCGCTTTTAATGATGTCGGTGATGTCCACGCGGTACGGCGGCTTCCAGAGGATGCCGATATCCCTGCCGTTGAGTCTTACTTCGGCAATCACCGCAACCTTGCCAAGGTCCAGCGTAATGACCGGTTTGGTCTGCGGATCGGACATCGTGACCGGCTTGAAATCAAAGGTCTTCCGATACGTGGCCGTCCCGGAGAAGTACTTCACGCCCGGCTCACTGCGTTCACTCCACGACATCAGGTCTTCGAACACCATGTTTTCAGGTGCCCCCAGCCCGGGTGCGAATTGCACATCCCACGGCCCCTGGAGAACAACTGGCGCCGGCAGATCGGCAACGTTCACACGCCGGGTCTTGCCGTCGGCTGTCTTGAACTCGTATAATCCCTTTTTGAAAACTTCCTGGCGAACAAGATCCATTGCCGGTCCCTGCTCGGCCTCTGCAATAGATGGCTGTGATTGAGCCAGTTTTGTGATTTCTTCCTCGGATAACGCCTTGGGGAAGTCCTGGAGTCCGGCAACCTGTCCGCGGAATTCTTTGATCTCCCGGCCATGGATGACGCTCACGCCTGAATGCACAACCTTCCTGCTCTTCATACCCGTGTGGACAAGTTTGCCGTTCAGATAGAGACTCGGCGTGCCGTCATGATACACAATTGCTACATGTGTCCAATCGGTGATAGGTGTCTTATACACCAGCACAGAGGGAAAGTAGGTGTCGCCGTGCACGCACACGCAGACGCCATTTGTCCCGACTCCAAAACCCGCTCCGGAATCCTTGTCCGTCCAGACCTCATGCCCGGGTGCTGGATAAAGCACATCATTCCGCTCCACACTGAGGGCCGCAAGCCCCTCGTTGGTTTCCTGCGGAAGTGTAATTTCAATAGTCGGCTTGACCCAGGCCGCCATGGTAAAGGTGTTGGCCACATCGCTGTTCTGAGCTGGGATGTCTGCCTTATCCATCTGCACCAGTTCCCGACCATTGTGTTTGATGGAAACGATCTGCTCGGATGCCTGGGATTTGCCCTGGTGGAACACGATAAACATCGAACCAGAGGGCTCAAAACGAAGTGGAATCCGCGTGCATCCGTCGTTTTCCTGAAACACCGAAATCGGCTCGATCCGACCGGTGTCGGGAAACCATGCTTCCGGTGTCTTGCCGCTGACGCGGAAGGTGCAGACGGCTTCAACCGCCATGCGGGCAGGATTGGCGATAAAATACAGGTCCTTGTCAGCCACGACACGATGGATGTAACGGATGGGCCGGCTGGCCAGAAAATCAGGTCCAATGCCTGCCGCAGCCAATACTTCGGCCGGAGATTTCCCGGACACAATTGCCCCTTTGATCGCCTTACCTTCGGAATCCGAGCCGGTCGCCCACAACTTCGCTGCCAGCGTTTTTACCTGTGCATCAGATTGCGGATAGCCGGACAGGCCCGGTGCCTTGACTGGCGGATTGCCAATAATCGTCGCCCCGGCTTGGGCCAGGGCCGCAATTTTCTCGAGCATCCGCGGTGTCATGGATTCATCTTCAGGCAAACACAGCAGACGGTATTTCATGCCCGATGGCAATTCCAGCAACCCATCTTTGACGGATACTTTCTCCAGAAAAGCCTGCGGACTGATGGCGTCGTAGTCATACCCCGTCAACTTCAGCGGTTTGAACCGCTGCATCGGTTCTTCCGATTGCAGGCTGAGAACATCGGCCACAAATCGTCCCTGTCGCAGCAGGTATTGACAGCGGGCAACATACTGATGCCATGCCTTTGACTGCTCCCACCATGTATTGGAACGCTCATAATGCACACCCCAGGGTCCCATGGTCATGCCCGGCCAGCGATTGGTAATCCAGGGCTGCATTGCATAACGATGGACGATGAAGCGGTTAACGCCGTCGCAAAAGGCGCGGTCTCCCAGCGCCTTGATATTGGCTGGATGCGCCAGCCATCGTTCTCCATCGGCAGCCGTAAATGCTTCGGCGCCGACCACCGGCAGACCGTTGACATGCGCGACGGAAGCCATGGATTTGACCGACCAGTAAAATCCGCCTCCATCCGGCCACCAGAATTCGCAGATTGGTTCCTCAATGTGATTGGCAACATCAAGATCATTAGCGGGTGCTGAATAAGCTTCCATCGAGAGTCTCAAGCCGTCTCTGTTGGCCAGCGTCCGTAGGTGGCCGATATAGTTCTCCGCCAGCAGGTCGGATATCGTCTGCCTGACATCACGAAGAAACCGTTCGGAGATGTCCAGGCCGCCCACGATTCGACCTGCCAATACCGGCAGCATCGGCGTCATATCATAACCCCGCAGCCTCTTGAATTCTTCACGCATCTTCGGTGTCCAGTTCTGCGAACCGACTTCCCAGCTATCAACGTGGGTTGCAACAAAGGTCTTTCCCGCCAGCGGACCCACATCGCCAACCAGCTTGCCTATCATGCCGTTGTAGTTGGCCTCAATCCCTTCCTTACTTAGTTTGTCGCATTCCGGCCCCGCACCAGTGGCGGGTGCAGGATGACTTTTGGCTCCGGTGAAGGTATGTCCGAAACGAATGACAGTCCATGTGCCGGAGTCCGGCAGCAGCGGTGCATCCCAGGTCAGCACACCGTTTGTGGTCATTCGATCCGTCAGGTCCACAATCGAATCCTGGGCAATCATGGATTCGGCTGGAATCCCGGCGGCCGGAGCGTCATTAAGGCTGCCGCCATAGATTCCATTCCAGTACATGCCTTTAGCAGAAAGATTCTGGATGCGATTGGCGGGATTATCAGGGTCTTTGGGCGTGGGAAAGGCCAGCACGACGATGTCACGATAAAAGCCCTCATTGGCGCGGGGTGCAGGCAACTGGCCCTCAAACTTCGTGCCTCCCGCAATCTGTTTTTCGGTGGTCACAATCACCTGCATGGTCTTGTCAAGCGGTACCCATGGGCCGCCGCTGCCGTTCCAGCCGGCATCGTTGTTCATATTGACTTCAAGCCCCAGCCGGTGGGCTTCCGATACCGCATGCTTGAACAAATCTCGCCATGCATCGCTCATAAAAGCCACCGGACCCACCGGCGCCCCCTGATCGACTTCCATGATCAGCACGCCGCCGATACCCGCCCGCTGCATTGCCTCTAAATCAGCTGTCATTCCTTCCCGGGTCAGGTTTCCGTTCAGCCAGAACCAGTACACCCAGGGACGGGACTCTGCGGGTGGTGCTGCAAAATTCTTCGCCAAATCCTCGTTCCCGAACGCAAATCCAACCAGGGCCTGCAGCACCAGGGCAATACATAGACGTGTCATCTTCATAATCCCTTCAATTAAAGCTTGTTTCCCATTCTGTTGATGTTTTGCTTTAAAAGCCTATAGGCACGATTATAGCCTTCACATATCGCTATTCCAAAAAGAAACTGGTGCGGATTTAAGAAGTTTCCACCCCAAAGCCCCGTTGCCCTGAACTTAGTAGGGCAATTCTGGAAAAACTGATAAAACAAAAATTAAACCCCTCTTACTTGCAGGCGATTTATACTGAGCCTAACTTGAAAGTTTCCGTTTCAGTACGGGTGATCCAATTTCTTATTCCGATGAATAATCAATAAAACCATTATTAGATATTACAAGATAAAGTATGGATAATAATGCTTAATAGGGTATGTCACACGAATTGTCGCCAAAATCGTTCCTGTTCTGCCCAAAAAAAGCATTGCAAAGCCAATAACCGCTGTTATAATGATAACCCTGTTGAAAATAGGGAAATTGAATGGGCCGCATAGGGCGGCTTGACGTATCTGAAAGGTTTTTTTACAGTATGTTAACGAAAGACAAAAAGCAGCAGATTATCGAAGGTAACAAAACCGCAACCAATGATACCGGTTCGCCGGAAGTGCAGATTGCCATCCTGACGGGCCGGATCAATGAGCTTACGGAACATCTCAAGGTTCACCCCAAAGATCATTCCTCACGCAGAGGCCTTCTGAAGATGGTCGGTACCCGTACATCGTTACTTAAATATGTACGCAACAAGGACTTGGATCGGTATCGTCAGATTATTTCCAAGCTCGGACTCCGCAAATAAACCAGCGGTCCGTCAGCGTTGTTACTCAAACCCGTATGCATGTATGGGTGAAAATACGACGTTGTAGATAGAAAATAAAAACCATACTTTAGAAGGTACCAGATATATGTTTAATGTTCATCGAGTACAAAAAGAAATCGGCGGCAAGTTGATTACACTCGAGACCGGACGGATTGCGCGTCAGGCTCACGGTGCAGTGATAGCGTCATGCGGCCAGACCATGGTTCTTGCTGCGGTTTGCGTGGCGGCCCCCCCGCGGGACGAAATTGATTATTTTCCGCTGAGTGTCGATTATCGTGAAAAATACAGCGCCGCGGGCAAATTCCCCGGCGGCTTTATGAAGCGTGAAGGGCGTCCTTCCACCAAAGAAGTCCTGACTGCCCGCATGATTGACCGTCCGATTCGCCCCCTGTTTCCGGACGGCTATTTTAATGAAGTGCAAATCATGGTGCAGGTCATCAGTGCCGATACCGACAATGACCCCGATGTGCTGGCGATGATTGCATCCAGCGCGGCGTTGTCCATCAGCAAGATCCCGTTCCAGGGGCCCCTGGGTGCCGTTCGCGTCAGCCGGATCGATGGGAAATATGTGCTGTATCCGACCTATAAGGAAGTCGAGACCAGCGAGTTGAATCTCATCCTGGGCGGCAAGCGGGATGCGATCAATATGATTGAAGTGGATGCCCGTCAGGTGTCCGAGGAAGTTGCCGCCGAGGCGGTCAAGACCGGCCATGAGGCAATCGGCCAGGTCTGCGATCTGATTGACGAACTGGTCAAACTCTGTGGTGTGGCCAAGGAAGTCGAAGTCTTTGAACTCGAACAGGCGCTGATCGATGAAGTGCAGCAGACCTGTTTTGAGCCGCTTTATAAGGCTTACCAAATCAAGGTGAAAGCGGACCGGAATAAAGCCATCGGCGATATTACCGAACCGTTGTTTGATAAATATTGTGTTGCAGCCGAGGGTGCTGAACCCCGATGTACCAATGTCCAGCTCCGCCGGATTCTGGAAATTGTCCAGAAAAAAGCCGTCCGAAAACTGCTGATCGAAGGCCGCAGGCCTGACGGCAGAGGATATGATGAAGTTCGGCCGATTAGCTGCGAAGTGGGTGTTCTGCCCCGTTCGCATGGTTCGGCCCTGTTTACCCGCGGTGAAACCCAGGCCCTTGTTTCCTGTACCCTCGGTACCGGGAGAGATGAACAGTTAGTGGACGGCCTGACGGAAGAATACGGCCAGAAATTCATGCTGCATTACAGCTTCCCCCCGTATTCGGTTGGCGAAGTCAAGCCGATACGCGGTCCTGGACGCCGTGAAATTGGTCACGGAGCGCTGGCGGAAAAGGCTCTCGAACAGCTTCGCCCTGCGGACGAGAAATTCCCTTATACCATCAAAATTAATTCCGACATTACCGAATCCAACGGCTCCAGTTCGATGGCTTCGGTGTGCGGCGGTTGCCTGGCGATGATGGATGCCGGTGTTCCGATGGAATTGCCGGTGGCGGGGATTTCAGTCGGCCTGGTCACCGAAGGCAGCCGCTATGAGCTGCTGACGGATATCATCGGCGACGAAGACCATTTCGGCGATATGGATTTCAAGATTGCCGGAACGGAAAAAGGCATCACGGCGATTCAGCTCGACATCAAGGCCGAAGGACTGCCGCATGATATCATGGTTGCCGCCATGGAAAAGGCCCGTCAGGCACGTCTGAAAATCCTCGGGATTATGAAGCAGACGATTGACAAACCGCGCGAACAGCTCAGCGTCTATGCCCCGAAGATTGTCTCAATCAAGATTGATCCGGAATACATCGGCAAGGTCATTGGGCCGTCCGGCAAGACCATCAAGGGCATCCAGGAACAGACCGGCTCGCTGATTGAAATCGAAGAAGACGGCACCGTGGCCATCAGTTGTGTCGGCGGCAATGGTCACCTCGTGGCTCGCGATATGATTGAAGCGATGACGACGCCGCCCCAGGTGGGTCGCATTTATCATAACTGCAAGGTGGTCTCGATCAAGGAATTCGGCGCGTTCGTGGAATTCGCTCCCGGTGTCGAAGGCCTCTGCCATATCAGTGAAATTTCAGATTCCTACGTCAAGACAGTCGATGCCGTCTGCAAGGTAGGCGATATGATTTCGGTCAAACTGCTGGCCATTGACGACCAGGGTCGCTTTAAACTGAGTCGCAAAGCCGCAATGATCGAGATGAATAAAGAGAAAAAGTAAAACACCGGCGCCAATTACATCCGGCGGTGTGACAAACGCCGCCGGATTTGCCGTTTTTGACAGACGGAGGTCTTGAGGGCGGTAGCGCGGAATGGTGTGGTAAAGTGGATTTAAGGGGTCGTAGCAGTACCCTTAATAATAGCTGCGGAACTCTGGCTCTGCGGCACAGGTACAACTTCGTGAGAAAACGGTCGGATTGCGCAATGCGCAAGGAGGTTGTGTGCCACAAGGTACTGTCAAGTGGTTCGATTATCGAAAAGGTTTTGGCTTTGTTGTAAACGAAGAAGGGCTGGATGTCTTTGTCCATTTCAGCAGTATCCAAAGTGATGGATTCCGGACACTGAGGCCGGGTCAATTGGTGGAATATGCTGAATTGAAATCCTCCAAAGGATTGCAGGGCAAAGAAGTCCAGGTGGTTGTTTCTTCGATTTCTAAGGATAAGACCACGAATCAAAATCAATAATGACGGATGTAATTCTGGATGCGGTCGAACAAAATAGACCGAACAGGTTATGTCTCAGTTTGATGTGGTACATTTTTACTATCGGCCGGATCGTGGCGAAAATAAAGTAATACCCTATGCGAAAAGATGCGGTTGTACTGATTGTTGAGGAGGATTCACATCATTCCGAGGCGATGGCCGAGGCTCTGGGTAAGGCCGGTGTCAAGGTGATTCGTTCGGATGCCGTTTCGCATGCCCTTGAATTGATTTCACAAAAACGAATTGACCTGATTATTTCCGACTTATTCGCCGGTCGAAATCCCGACGGCATCGAACTCCTGGATACGGTACGCAGAGATTTTACCTCAATTCCGGTGATTTTAACAGCCGACAGCCCCGACCTCGAAGCGTGCAAAGACGCAATCCGTCGCGGGGCATGGGATTTTCTGGTCAAGCCCGTGGAGGCCAAACGCATCCTCGCTCTGGCGGAACGGGCGATCCCCTCGGTTGCGGTTCCCAAGGGAGCATCTTTGGATTATGTCTTCCCCGGCGTCATCAGCCGATCTCCGGTGATGCAGAGCGTGTTCCGCGTCTTGCGGCGCGTCAGTAAGACGGACCTGAGCATCCTGATTGAAGGCGAATCCGGCACCGGCAAGGAACTGACCGCGCGGGCAATTCATGAAAACTCCCATCGGGCCGATAAGCCGTTTTTGCCGATCAACTGTGCCGGCCTGAGCGAAAGTCTGCTGGAAAGCGAATTATTCGGCCATGTCAAGGGGGCCTTTACCGGCGCTCTGAGCGACCGCAAGGGATTGTTTCAACTGGCTGATAAAGGCACGCTGTTTCTCGATGAAATCGGCGACATGCCTTTGCCGATGCAGGCCAAGCTCCTTCGGGTACTGGAAGACGGGCTGATTCTGCCGGTCGGCGGCACCAGCGCCGTTAAAGTCGATGTTCGCATCATCAGTGCCACCAATCAGGACCTGGCGAAATTGGTCGAAGAGAAAAAATTCCGGCAGGATTTATATTTCCGTATTAAAGGCGTCAGTGTCACGTTGCCCGCCTTGCGAAATCGTCCGCAGGACATCCCCGAATTGTTCGGCTATTTTCTGCGTCAGGCCTGCCAGGAAGTCGGCAGTGATATTCACCTGATAACGGAACCCGCTATGCGGGCGATTATGAGCTATCCGTGGCCGGGCAATATTCGTCAGTTGCGCAATACCGTACGGATGATGGTCGTGATGTGTGACCATGACACGCTGGACCTGCGGGACCTGCCGCCGGAAATCGCCCGGGTCAAGGAACTGGCGGCTCCGACCGAGGCCGCAGCAGGCACTCTGCCTTCAGGTGTATCCGATATGGCAGCCGACCAATCGCTGGAAGAAATCGAGCGGGAACATATTCGTCGCGTGCTGGAAATGACCGGCAACAATCGCACCGAGGCGGCGAAGATTCTCAAAATCGGTGAACGCACCCTTTATCGCAAGATTAAAGAATACAACTTGTAATATAATTACGACGCCTTACAGTACCGCCTCAAAAAGCTTCAGCATATCGGCATGAACCTTCCCGTTGGTGCATAAAATCTGTTTGGGCAATCCGTCGCGTGTGCCGCGCATATCACTGACCCTGGCCCCGGCCCGCTCGGCAATGAAAGCGCCGGCGGAAATGTCGTAGGGATTGAGATTGAATTCCCAGAAACCGTCGAATCGACCGCAGGCCACATAGCATAAATCCATGGCTGCCGATCCGCAGCGGCGGACATCCCGAATCTGCGGTAAAATATAGTTTAGGCAGGCCAGATTGATGCATGCATCGGCCAGCCGCAGACAGGCAAACCCGGTCCCCATCACACACTCGCTCAACTCTTCCTGCTGGGAGACATGAATCGCCTGGCCGTTGAGTGTTGCGGGGCCGTTCTGTACGGCTTCGAACAATTCATTCATCGAGGGCTGATAAACAGCACCCAGAACCGCATCGCCCTGGTATTCCAGCCCGATAGAGACCGAGTAAAAAGGCTGTCCGTGCAGAAAAGAGGTGGTTCCGTCAATCGGGTCGATGACCCAGCGGTATTCATTGCCGTCAGTCTGGCCGCTTTCTTCTCCATAGATGGCGTGCTCGGGAAACCGGAGCCTGATTTGCTCAACAATATTTTTTTCAACAGCGATATCCGCTTCCGTGACATCATCCCGCATGGCTTTGCGGCTGACGTGCAGCGTTTCGAGCTTTTTGCGATACTCCACGGCGATCTGCCCGGCCCGGAGGATCATCTCACGCAAAAAACATTGTGTTGTTTGCAGGTCTATCATTTGCGATGTGATGTGCTTTCTTTAGATGTCCCGGTCCACAGCTTCAGCGATGCGTTTAAGCCGTTTCATCAAGTCCCTGAGTGTTGCCGGCGTAATGGATTGTGCCCCGTCGGAGGCGGCCCGTTCCGGATCCAGATGGCATTCAATCAGCAGCCCGTCCGCACCGGCAGCCACGCCGGCCAGGCACATCGGCGGCACAAGGTGGGCATGTCCAGTCCCGTGAGACGGATCCACCACCACCGGCAGATGAGTCATTGTTTGTAATTCGGCTACGGCCGCCAGCGGCAGGGTGTTGCGGACGTAATTCTCAAACGTCCGGATGCCGCGTTCACAGAGAATCACATTTTTGTTGCCGGCATTAATGATGTATTCCGCCGCCAGCAGCAGCTCTTCCAGCGAAGCACTCATGCCGCGTTTAAGCAGAACCGGCCGGCTGGTTTTTCCCACAGCCTCCAGCAGGGGATAATGCTGCATGTTGCGGGCGCCAATCTGCAGGACATCGGAATACTGAGAAACCAGCAGGACCTGGTCGACGGCAACCACTTCGGTCACCACCGCCAGGCCGGTCACTTCCCTCGCCTCAGCCAGAATCTCAAGGCCCTCTTTGCCCAGCCCCTGGAAACTGTACGGACTGGTGCGAGGTTTGAAGGCGCCGCCTCGAATGCCGATACAGCCGGCGTCTTTGACGGCCTTGGCGGTTTCAATCAACTGGTTGCGATTTTCAACCGAGCAGGGACCGGCGATAATGCCAATTTTTTTGCCGCCCACGGGAAAAGCCTGCGGACCGATGGCGATCTGCGACTTTTCTTTCTTGACCTCAAGCGAGGCGATTTTATACGGTGCCAGAATCGGTACAATTTTTTCGACCATCGGGGCGTTTTCAATCGCACCTTTGTCGATGCCGCGTTTGTCGCCGATGCAGGCGATGACGGTACGGTCGGTACCCTGAATCACGTGTTCCTTGAGGCCGTATTCACGCACCAGCTTCACCACATGCTGAACCTGCTCCTTGCCGGAACCGGGTTTCATCACAATAATCATATTCTTGCCTTTTCCTAAGCTAACCATTCTATTATAGTAAACGTCTGATTATACCGGATATATACGGTTTTTCCAGTGGAAGACTATCGTTGAGGACTTTTTTATGCGGCTTTTAATTATTTCAGACATTCACGGTCAAGTAGATAAGGTAAGAAGGCTTACTTCTGTACTGAAGGGGATGGAATTAGTCCTGATTGCAGGCGACATCACAACTTTCGGTGGGCCAGACCATGCCGCGGCTGTCCTTGAGCCGCTGTTGTCCCACTCGGTGCCTGTTTTGGCCGTACCCGGCAATTGTGACCCGGAAGGAGTTAGTCAATATCTCGAATCAAAACAAATCAGCCTGCTGGGTCGCTCATTGCATCAGGGAGGATATCTGTTCGTTGGTGCCGGCGGCAGCCTCCCTTGTCCGGGCATGACACCCAATGAATGCAATGACAGCTATTTCGAAACAATTCTCAGTAAAGCTTTGTATCGAAACGAAGCCAATTCTTCGTTTTCAGTGTCAAAAAGGCTGATTCTGGTGACCCACCAGCCGGCCTTTGGAACCGCAGTCGATACCGTTGCAGGACGCAGCACCGGCAGCCCCTCGATTCGCCGATTCATCGAGAACCATCAGCCGGTATTGGCAGTCTCCGGGCATATTCACGAGGCTTTCGGGACAGACAAAATCGGCTCAACAGTCCTGGTTAATCCAGGCCCGTTAAAGCAGGGGAGATATGCGATGGTGGATATCAAGGCAGATTCGGTTGTGCCGCAGCTTCATACTCTGGATTAGCAGAGTCGTTAATTGGCAGATTTTTTCCTTTAAGCGAGCCTGTTTGTCTGGTATAATACCCGCATAGTGAGAATATGACTTGTTGAATGGCAGGTTCGACTATGGAACAATCACAACAGGCAAATTCCGGCAATCCAGACGGGACAGGCTCAGGTTACGTTCATCCCCAATATGGCGACTTGGGTGCACCCAGCTCAGTCAATACGCGTCATAATCTCTCGCAGGCAGAGCCATTTTTCGAAGACAATCCCTATATGCTCCACCTGTCGGTGACGGGGCGATGCAATGCTCACTGCATTGGCTGTATCAGTTCATCCATCACATTTAAAGACAACCCGTCCGAACCGCAGTCCAAAGAATTTGATGTTCAGCCTCAGCGGGACAGCATGGCGATTCGCCAGCTTCTGGCCGACAGGAAAGAAGACTATGCTGTGATTTGCCTTTACGGCGGCGAACCGCTTCTGGAATGCGAAAAAATCCAGCAAACGATAGATTTGCTTTCGGTAAACCCGCCATTGCCTTTACGCTATATGCTTTATACCAATGGTCAGCTTCTGGAAGATTCTATTCGCCAGTTTCCGCAATTATTCAGCAAGCTCTGGCTGGTTTCCGTTTCCATTGATGGCCAGAGCGAACAGCATAACGCCAATCGTCCCGGCACGGATCTGAGCCGGATTCATCGCGGATTGCGGAATCTGTCGCAATATCCGACTGCGTCGGTGCTGATGTGGTCCACGCTGCGCGAAGGGCAGTCATTGACCGATTGCTTTGAGGAATTTCTGTATCTATATGAACACGGCCTGGCCGACCACTGGTTCTTTCACTGGATAGAAACCGATAAGCCGTTTGAGGATTTCAACCGCTATCTGCAGGAGTATGAATCCCAGCTTCGCCAGGTGATGCATATCTATCTGGAATTTCTGGGTCTTGGGCGAATCCTGTCGATTGTGCATATATCCGAATTGGTTTTATATCTGCTATCCGGCAAGCTCCGCGGCTCCACGGCCTGCGGTGTGGAACTGGAAAAAAATTACGATATCGCCGGCGGCAAAATCATGGCCTGTGCGGATTTAGGACCCAAATGGGTGCTTGGCCTGGTGAATCCGGACGGCAGCCCGGAAATTCAGCCCAAAGAATTATCCAAATTGATTGCCTATAAAAATGAACTGGATTGCGGTTCGTGCGGGGTACATCCCTATTGCGGCGGACGCTGCCCGGTAGAGGGATTGACCGCATCCAGACAGCGTTTGTCCGAATATTGCCAGCTCATGCGATTGCATGTCGCCGTGGTCAAGGAATACCTGCCCCATATTCAGCGAGCCATGAAACTTCAGGATATCGATTTGCAGAGACTCTACGACCATTCGGCGTTTTATGCCCAATTTACCGATGTCACCCCGTAAATTTAGGGAATATTCTCCTATTTTGGTCATTTTTCATACTTGACGCTCTCACAGATTGCCGCTATATTATCCCGGATTAGCACCTCCTTGAGGTCAGAAAGCCGTTTTCTTGCGGCAACTTAAGATGATTGAGATCATTGGGGAATGGTGTAATGGTAGCACGGATGGCTCTGGACCATCTAGTTGGGGTTCGAGTCCCTATTCCCCAGAATTTTGCCTCCCGATCCAGACGGGAGGCTTTTTTTGTGCGCATCTTGTGTTATACTATCCTGTCTTTCCCTGGCCGGGAAAACCCGACTGATTTTGAAGAAAATGGAAAGTCAAGGCCGTCTTTTTCCGATATAAAGACAGGCAAATCCGTCCGGAATGCGTGGTCTCATTTGACCCTCGTCCGAGAAAAACATAAAAAAGCTAATAGAAAAGACAAAAAGGAGTCTGGATGATTTATCAGCCCTCAAACAAGTTCGAACAGAATAGCAGGCTGCAGATGACCGACGCACGCCTTCAGGTTCAGTACCAGCGAACCCGTGAAATGACAATTGATGACCTGCTGCTGGAAAATCGAATTGTATTTCTGATAGGTGAGATATCCTATCGCCTTGCCTCAGAAGTGATTATGAAGCTTCTGTATCTGGATAATCTCAAACGCGGCGTGGAAATCAGCCTCTATATCAATTCTCCCGGCGGCGCCGTGGATGATACGATGGCGATTTACGACACGATACGGTTTATTGGTTCCCCCGTTGCGACCTACTGCATCGGTCGTGCTCAGTCCGGCGGGGCGGTGATTCTGGCCGCCGGCACCAAGGGACGGCGTCATGCCCTGCCGCATGCCAAGATTATGCTGCATCAGCCGTGGGGCGGCGTCACCGGTCAGGCCGAAGATATCCGCATTCAGGCCGAGGAAATCATCAAATCCAAGAAGATGATTAATGAAGTGCTTGCCAAACACACAGGCCTGACCCAGGAAAAACTGGCTGAAGAGACCGAACGCGATAAATACATGTCCGCCGAAGAAGCCAAGACCTGGGGTTTGATTGACGATGTGCTCCGCGAGCAGGACGAAACCAAAGAAGACAAGAAATAACCGCCGAACACCGGCTTGAAATAACGAGGCGACTATGACCTTTTCCAATAATTTGGTACCGATTGTAATCGAAAAGACCGGCCGCGGCGAGCGGGCGTATGATATCTACTCACGGCTGCTCAAAGACCGTATCGTGTTCCTCGGCAGCCAGGTCGATGATGATTCGGCCAACCTGATTATCGCACAGATGCTGTTTTTGAGCAACGAAGACAGCAGTTCGGATATTCATTTCTATATCAATTCCCCCGGCGGGTCGATTACGGCCGGCCTTGCGATTTACGATACAATGCGTTTCCTTCGCTGCCCGGTGGCGACATACTGCGTAGGCCAGGCGGCCAGCATGGGGGCGGTATTGTTTGCCGGCGGCGAAAAGGGCAAGCGGTTTATCCTGCCCAACAGCCGCGTCCTCCTGCATCAGCCTCTGCTGCACGGCGAAATGGTGGCTCCGGCAACCGATCTGGAAATCGAAGCCAAAGAAATCCTGCGGCTGCGCAGCCGGCTGTATCAGATTCTGGCCGAGCACACCGGCAAGGACGTGACTCAGATTCAGAAAGACTGCGACCGCAACCTCTGGCTGGAAGCCGAAGAATCCGTTCAGTACGGCCTGGCCGATGCGATTCTGTGTAAAGAACCGGAAATCAAGCACAGTAAGATCGAAGAATAAATCATCGATTCATAAAGCAGGCGGACGTATGAAAAGAGTGTATTGGGTCCTGTTGGCAGTGGGGATGATTCTGGCCGGGTGTTCCAGCTCGGACCCGAAAGACTCCCTCTGGGGGCAGGTCAAAAGCCTCAACAGTGAAAAAGATACGCTGGCTGCCCGCGCCGAAGCGCTCGAGAAGGAAAATCAGCAGCTCCGCCGGCAGGTCCAGGCGCTGCAGGCGATTGATGGACAACAGCGTGCAGCAAGTCTCGACACCCTGACCAAAATCGAGATCGGCAGCCGCTCCGGCCTGTACGATAAAGACAACAATGGCTCCAAAGAAACCCTGGCGATTTACCTGGAATCGATTGATTCCTCGCAGGATAAAATCAAGGCACCCGGGCGTGTGGAGGTGGAGTTATGGAATCTGGATTCCGCCAATCCGCAGGGAGCTTTGCTCAAACAATGGATTATTGAGCCGGAGCAGTTGAAAATACTCTGGGCCGGAACGTTGATGAGCAGTTTTTATCGTCTCAGTTTTCCAGTGGATGAAATCGTCAAAGGAGATGAAAAAAGCCTGACGGTCAAAGTTCGATTTACCGATTATATTACCGGCAAGATTCTGTCCGCTCAGAAGCCGATTGTGCAATGATGATTCAAGATTAGCATTAAAAATCAAACCGGGCTGTCGAATAGGATTGGCAGCCCGGTTTTTTATTTCCTTTAAACGCTTAAATTCAGCCAGTTGACCCCGAGTTTGCGCAGGGCGTAACCATACTCCTTGAGGTAATTGCCATAGCAGGCGTTCCAGTGGAATCCCCGTGTTTGTTCATTGAGTGTATCAACACTGCCTTTAATCTGGACATCGATCTGTGTCCGGCAGATATCAAGGAATGGATTATCGATAATCTCCCCTTCAAAGCCAAGGTGCTGTTTGTTGTCAAAGTCGGGATCGACAACGGTAATCTTCTGGCCCAGTTTCATTTCGACTTTGGGGGCGGCGCCGTAATCCGATTCAAAATGCGTCAGAATTTTAACCGGCTCAAGATTCTGTCCGTCCATTTTTCGCGGGCCGGTGCAGTGGGCCAGCGTGACCATGCCATCGTGCGGATAGGTCGGATCATTCAGGAATGTGGGTTTGGATGAGATATAATGCAGCAGCAGGCCCGATGGAATAGCGACAAAATCCGACTCGCAGTACGCTGAAAAGCCAGTGTCATTGAGCAGGCTCAGCGGCATACACGCCGTAGTCTCCGAGGCCCCCATAATCGTCCCCATGCAGTTATTGACGGTGATGGCGTCAGTTCCTGCCTGCTGCATCAATTCCTTAAACACCTGGGTCAGCAAAAACGACTTGCCCAGAAATTCCGGATTCGTGTCGATGGAGACACCGTTTTGTTTGAGCAGTTTAGCAGCCTCATCATTGCATCGCCTGACCAGTTCGGAATTCTGACGGGCTTTGTCAATCACCACCTGCAGGGCGGGATAGTCCACGGACTGCAAATCCATCTTCCAGGTAGTCTTTGCGATATCCGGGGCCTTTTGCCCGCCTTCGCCCCAGCCGGCCGCTCCGC
>CAZKAI010000025.1:0-8764 GCA_964550565.1 uncultured Pirellulales bacterium | reverse complement strand
GTCTTTGCGATATCCGGGGCCTTTTGCCCGCCTTCGCCCCAGCCGGCCGCTCCGCCAATGCAGACGATCTTTTTGCCAAGGGTATTTTTCAGTCCATACAGCGCCCGCATCCGCCAGAGCAGCTCGTCTGTGCTGTCCACCACCACATCCTGATAATCTATGCCCGGCTGGCCGAACTGGTCCACGGTTTTGCGGAGGTAGCGGTTATGGGCAACTTCGTACCACAAATAGACCGGCCCGGATTTGTGCCGCAGAAACATCATCGTCCATTTGGCGGGGTTGGTCAGTGTCTCAAGGACATCCACCCAGGAGGTGGCCGCATAAATCAGGGTCACATCATGATCTTGTTTGGCAACTTCAGCAGCCTTGTTTTTATCATTCAGGGTAATGAGCGGTCGAATCTCCAACCCGAATTCCACCTTGCCGGCGATACCGTCCAGTTCTTTTTGAATCCGCTGCTGTTCATCGAGAATATCCTGTTGAGTGTGAAAACCGCCCCAGTTTCGCCAGGATGTTTTCTCCCGCCGCTGTGAAAGCGCCGCGGTCAGCACAGGCTGGATAACCAGTTTGCACGGGGCCGGCGGAAGATACTCCGTATTGCCCATCGCCGCCGCCATGGAACTCATGGCCGAACTTCCAATAGCAGCGGCGGCCAGCCCCATCCCCGCAATGCCCATAAAATCTCTCCGGTTCAACAGATGACAGGTTTTCGACGTGCAGCAGGAGCAGCTATGCCCTGCACAGTGGGTGTGTTGGTGTGCCATACTTGTCCCTCACAATCGTGTTGACTGAGCATTTTGGCGTTCTCATTGACGCCTTTTGGAAATTATATTCTTACGCTGCGTAAAAGCTGAACAGGAAAATATCTATTTTCTCGGAATAATTTCATTGAATGAAAGTCTTATAACTATCTATCTGTGGCTATACAGGCTATAGATTATCCATAAAGCTTAATCAGAATCATTTACATTTTTTTGCAGGTCGAATTCAAAGTGGGGCTTGTTTTTTGTCGATATAAAGAGTGGATTTTCAATACAGGTAAAGTCAGAACAGAATGTCAGGTGGAGTGTGTCGTTGTCGGATTAAATGCATTAACGGCACTAAAATTCGCAGAATGCAGGAAAAGACCGATTTTATGGGAACGAACAAGATTGGCATTATGGGGTATAGTATTGAGGCCGTCCAAATGGGGGACAAAGCAGAATTTGACAGCTCTGCCCAAATGGCCTACAATAGCATACTGCGTGATTAAAAAGTGGATGAGAAAAGAATAGAAATTATATTGGAAATGGAATAATTGCGGTAAAAGACGGCAGAAAAATGCCTGAATGTTACCGCCGGGCAACCGGGCAATCATAAGGAAATATCTATGTTCGAACGTTTTACCGACCGTGCAAGAAAAGTGATGGCGCTGGCCAATCAGGAGGCTCAGCGTTTTAACCACGAATACATCGGCACCGAGCACATCCTCCTTGGCCTGGTCAAAGAAGGCAGCGGAGTTGGTGCGCAGGTGTTGAAGAATCTGGACGTGGACATTAAGAAGCTGCGTCTGGAAATTGAAAAGCTGGTCAAGAGCGGCCCGGATATGGTGACCATGGGCAAGCTGCCCCAGACACCACGTGCCAAGAAGGTGATTGAATTCGCTATCGAGGAAGCCCGTTCTCTGAACCATAATTACGTGGGTACCGAGCATATCCTGTTGGGTCTTTTACGAGAAACAGAAGGCATCGCAGCTCAGGTGATTATGAGTCTGGGATTGAAACTGGAAGATGTTCGCCAGGAAGTCCTCAATCTGCTGGGTGCGGGTGTGGAAGACAACGCGGGCACCTATCCTCCGATGGGTATGAAGATGAATCCTCCGGCCAATGGCGGAACGGCTGCCGGCGTCAAGCCCAAGAGCAAGACCCCGGCGCTGGACAGCTTCGGTCGTGATTTAACCGAGCTTGCCGCCAAAGGTGAACTGGACCCGGTGATCGGCAGGACCAATGAGATCGAACGTCTGATTCAGATTCTTTGCCGCAGAACCAAAAATAATCCAGTGCTGCTCGGTGAAGCCGGCGTCGGCAAGACAGCCATTGTCGAAGGGCTGGCCCAGCAAATTGATCAGCACAAAGTGCCCGAAATTCTGAAAGAAAAGCGCATTGTCGTGCTGGACCTGGCGATGATGGTGGCCGGGACCAAGTATCGCGGTCAGTTTGAAGAACGCATCAAGGCCGTGATTAACGAAGTTCGTCGCGCGGCCAATGTGATTCTGTTTGTCGATGAACTGCATACGCTGGTCGGTGCCGGCGGGGCAGAAGGCGCGATTGACGCCTCCAACGTGCTCAAGCCCGCCCTGGCCCGCGGCGAGGTGCAGTGCATCGGTGCGACGACCTTCGACGAATACCGCAAGTATATCGAAAAGGATGCCGCTCTCGAACGCCGCTTCCAGACGATTATTGTGGAACCCCCAAGCAAAGACGAAGCGGTCCAGATTCTCAAGGGACTGCGCGACCGCTATGAAAAGCATCACCGTGTGAAATTCACCAACGAAGCCCTGTTCCAGGCAGTGGAGCTGTCCAGCCGTTATATCTCGGGCCGATGCCTGCCGGACAAGGCGATTGACGTCATTGACGAAGCGGGTGCCCGCGTGCGTCTGAAAAACATGACGCCGCCGCCGGACCTGGCGGAGTTTGAGGCCCGCATCGAAAAGCTGCAATTGGAAAAAGATGAAGCGGTGCGCAACGCCGATTATGAACGGGCGGCCGCACTGCGTGACGATATTCAGCGGATTCTCGACGAAAAGGCCGAGATTCAGCGCCAATGGCAGGAAAAGAACGACGAAGTCGTCGGTGAAGTCGATATCGAAGTCGTCGCCGAAGTCGTCAGCAAGATGACCGGCGTGCCGCTGACCCGTCTGGAAAAAGAAGAGGCCCAGAAACTGCTGGAACTGGAAGCCGAACTGCACAAGAAAGTGGTCTCGCAGGATGAGGCCATCAACGCCATCGCCAAGGCCGTCCGCCGCAGCCGCAGCGGTCTCAAAGACCCGAACCGTCCGATGGGCAGCTTTATCTTCATCGGCCCCAGCGGTGTCGGCAAGACCCTGCTGGCCCGTGCCCTGGCTGAATTCATGTTCGGCGATGCCGATGCGATGATCCAGATCGACATGAGCGAATACATGGAAAAGCACAACGTCAGCCGTCTGATTGGTGCTCCTCCCGGATACGTCGGCTACGAAGAAGGCGGCCAGCTTACCGAACGCATTCGCCGCAGGCCATATGCCGTGCTGCTGCTGGACGAAATCGAAAAGGCGCATTCCGATGTCTATAATATGCTGCTGCAGATTATGGAAGAAGGCCGCCTGACCGACTCCTTTGGCCGTCATGTGGACTTCAAGAACGTCATCCTGATTATGACCAGCAACATCGGCGCCGACCTGATCAAAAATCAATCCGGCTTCGGTTTCGGAAAACGGACCGAGCAGGCCAATTATGAAAAAATGAAGGAAATGCTGGACAAGGAAATCGAACGGCACTTCCGTCCCGAATTCCTGAACCGTCTGGACGGACAGATTGTCTTCCGTCCGCTGACCCGCGACGACCTGCAGACGATTGTGGATTACGAACTGAACAAAGTCTTCAAGCGGCTGCTGGAGCACGGTCTGCATCTGGAACTTGACCATAGCGCCAAGGAATTCCTCATCGACAAGGGATATAATCCCGAATTCGGTGCACGTCCGCTGCGTCGGGCAATCGAGCGATATATCGAAGACCCGCTGTCCGAAGACCTGCTGCGCGGCAAATTCAAAGGCAAGAAGCTGATTCGCATCAGTGTTCAGGACGAAGATCACCTGAAATTCGAAGGGATGGAAACCGAACAGAAATTGGATGATTCCAGCGTGGTCGTGCATTCGGCCAATCCCGAGTCGTAATCCCGCCGGATTATATTCGTCGACAGTTAAGCGGCGCGATTCGGCTGAATCCGCCGCGGAAAAGGTGGCATGGATGATACAGGAGTTTATCCTCAAGGACACGTTTGCCCGGCATTGCGGCATCGAGTTGATTGAGGTCGGTGAAGGATTTGCCAAAACCAGAGTCACGCTTGCTGACCATCATCTCAACGGGTTAAGTATGCCTCACGGGGGAATGATCTTTGCGCTGGCAGATGTGGCCTTTGCCGCCGCGGCCAATTATCGAGGAATTCCAACTGTTGCCCTGAATGTAAATATATCTTATCTGAAAAGCACGGAATCAAAGACCCTGTATGCAGAGGCTCGGGAAGTCAATGAAAAAGGCCGGGTAGGCTCCTATCATGCCAAAATCACCGATGAGACCGGACAAATCATCGCGATTTTTGAGGGACTTGGGTACAGAAAGTCGATAAAATAATTTTCAGCAATAGGATGCCCTTTTTCGGGCGTCCAACTTCTGAAATGAAGGTAATTAAGATAAAAATGGCCTATTTGTGCCAATAAAATGGAAATTCAAGATAGGAAAGAATGGAGAATCAAGTATGAAAAAGATGCTTTTAGGATTAGCAGCAGTTACTGTCATGACCGTGTCGCTGGCAGCTTGGGCGGCCGATGAACAAACCACGGAAACCAAAGACCAGACAACAACACAGCAGGCCCGGCCTCGCGCCAATCCAAATCGTCCGATTATCACGAATATGGACGCCCAGGAACAGCGTGCCCGCCAGGAAATCCGCAGTCGCGGCCCCTGGCAGGATCCCGCCTCGCGCGGTCAGGCCGCCGGCACCGCTCAGGACATGTACCAGAATGCCCAGCAGCGTCGTCAGCAGCAGCATGACGAAGCCGTCAAGGAACTGGAAGACCTCAAGAAAATCGCTGAAAGCGAAAATGCCGCCAAGACAGTCGCTGCCATCCAGAAAATGATTGATAAGCGAAATGAAGAATACAAAAAGCAGACCGAAGAAGCAGACCGGCGCCGTGCCCAATTCACCGAATTGATGAGACAGCGTCAGCAGCAGGGTGCCGCAGGACAGGATCAGGGTCAGGGTCAGAATCGGCCTGGACGCACAAGACAGGGTGCTCAGGATACGACAACCCCTGCCACTGAAAACACGACAAAAACAGATAATGCAGCAAAGACGGAAACCACAACAAATTAAAACAATAACGAGTTGGTTTTACGATTTCTCAAAGCCCGCTGGCACTATGCCGACGGGCTTTTTTGTTATTTCATTTCACATTCTACCCGATAATCCCAGCCTGAATCATTCCATATTGATAAATGGTTGCATGGATATTGCTTCAGGCCGTAGTCTTTAATTGACTTTATGCCGGAAAAGGTCTATGATTACCGCGATGAAAAGCAACGTTTATTTATGGAGACACTATGGCAGATAAAGGTTTTTCCCATCTGCATTTACATACACAATATTCGCTTCTGGACGGGGCGATTTCCTTTGACCGGCTGTTCAAGCGGTGCCAGAAACTCGGGATGGATTCGGTTGCGATGACCGACCATGGCAACATGTTCGGAGCGGTCGAATTTTATACCGCCGCCCAAAAGACCGGCGTCAAGCCCATTATTGGGATGGAAGCCTATATTGCACCCGATTCTCGCTTCGAAAAACAGAAAGGCGGCGGCGTCAAAGAAAACGCCTATCACCTGCTGTTGCTGGCCGAAAACAACACCGGCTATAAAAATCTGATGAAATTAAGCAGTATCGGATATACCGAAGGTTTTTACTACCGTCCGCGTATCGACAAGGAAGTTCTTGCCCAGCTTAACGAAGGTCTGATTTGCACCTCGGCCTGTATCGCCGGCGAAGTGCCCGTGCAGTTGCTCCAGGGCGGTGAAGACGCGGCCCGCAGGGCGATTGAGCAATATCTCAAAATCTTCGGGACAGAACGATTCTTTGTTGAAATTCAGGAGCATGAAAACAATGAACATCCGCAATTAGGCCAAATGATGGCCGACCTCGCCCAGCGGATGGGTGTCGGGGTGGTTGCAACCAACGACGTGCATTTTCTGGAGGCCGAGGATTACAAGGCCCACAATGCCCTGTGCTGCATCAGCACCGGCAAGAAAGTCAACGACCCTGAGCGGATGGTGTACCCCCCGGATGTGTATCTGAAAAGCCCCGATGAAATGCGGCAGCTTTTCCCGTATGCACTTCATGCCTGCGACTTGACGCTGGATATTGCGAAGCGGTGCAATGTGGAACTGGATTTGAAAAGCCGCCACGCGCCTAAATATACCCCCTCTGACGGCAGCACGCCGGAGGATTACCTTTCCCGGCTGGTGTACGAAGGTGCCAAACAGCAGTATGGTACCGTGACTCCCGAAATCCGGGAGCGTATCGAACGCGAGCTGGAGGTGATTTCGGGCAAGGGTTTTGCCAGCTATTTTCTGATTGTCTGGGATTTCTGCAATTATGCCCGTGCCAATAATATTCCCGTGGGCGCCAGAGGAAGCGCCGTGGGCACGGTGGTGGGGTATTGCCTGGGCGTCTGCGATGTGGACCCGATTCGCTACGATTTACTGTTCGAGCGATTTATGGACCCGCAGCGTACTGAGATGCCTGATATCGATATTGACATCTGCCAGGATGGACGCGGGCGGGTGCTCGAATACGTCCGCGGCAAGTATGGTCATATCGCACAGATTATTACCTTTGGAACGATGAAAGCCCGTGCGGCCATTCGCGACGTATGTCGGGTGATGGATGTGCCGCTGGTCGAAGCGGATAAGCTGGCCAAGCTGATACCGATGGAATTGAAGATGACCCTCGACAAGGCGCTGGACGTCGAGCCGGATTTGAAGAAGGCCTATGACGAGAATCCGCATTATCAGGAAGTCATCGACGTGGCCAAGAGGCTGGAAGGGCTTTGCCGTCATGCTTCGGTTCATGCCTGCGGCGTGGTGATTGCCGATTCGCCGCTGACCAATTTCCTGCCGCTGTATAAGCAGGGCGATTCGGATGATTTGATTACGCAGTTTGAAGGTCCGATGGTCGAAAAGGTCGGCCTGCTGAAGATGGACTTTCTGGGCCTGCGGACGCTGAGCATCATCCAGCGGGCGGTGGATTTAATCGAACAGATTCACAACAAAAAAATCGACATCGAAAAAATCGATATCGCCGATCAGAAGGTTTATCAGGACGTCTTTGCCAAAGGCAAAACCAAAGGCGTGTTCCAGTTTGAATCCGGCGGCATGCAGGACATGCTCATGAAGCTCAAGCCCGACCGGCTGGAAGACCTCATCGCGGCCAACGCGCTCTATCGGCCCGGCCCGATGGCGCTGATTCCCGATTACATCGACCGCAAACACGGCGGCAAATGGACCGTCCCGCACCCGATTATGCGGGAAGTGCTCGAAGAGACCTTCGGCATCATGGTCTATCAGGAACAGGTCATGCGTATCTGCAACCGGCTGGGTGATATCCCGCTGCGTGAGGCGTATGGGCTGATTAAGGCCATCGGCAAAAAGATGCTGGATAAGATTGCCTCGGCCAAGAAATTATTCGTCGAAGGCTGCGTCCAGAAGGGACTGACCGAAACCGTGGCCGAAGAAATCTTTGAATTGATTGAGCGGTTTGCGGGCTACGGCTTCAACAAAAGCCACGCAACCCGTTATTCCTTTGTGGCCTATCAGACCGCCTGGCTCAAAACCTATTACCCGGTCGAATTCATGGCCGCGCTGCTGACCTATGAAATGGGCGACACCGACAAAGTCGTTGAGTATATCGGCGAATGCCGCGGCATGGGAATCGAGGTGCTGCCGCCGGAAATCAATGAAAGTTTTGTCGATTTTACGGTGGTTTATAATAAAGAGCATGGCGCTACCTCCGGCAGCGTGATTCGATTCGGACTGGCCGCCGTCAAAGGCGTCGGGGCCAAAGCCGTCGAACAGATTATCGCCGCCCGCCAGAAAGCTGGGCGGTTCAAGAGCCTATTCCATTTCTGCGAGAACGTGGATTTGCGGGCTGTTAATAAGCAGGTCATGGAAGCCCTCATCAAAGCCGGCGCGTTTGACAATCTTGGCGGCAGCCGCGCCCAGATGATGGCCGCCCTCGAAAAGGCCATGCAGGCGGGGGCTTCGATGCAGGTCGATACCCAGCGCGGGCAGATGAATTTCTTCGGTGCCGGCGGCTTTGGCGACGACAAATCCGATGCCCAGACCCTGCCCGATGTGCCGCCGTGGCCCGAAACGCAGATGCTGGTTTATGAAAAGGAAGTCCTGGGCTTTTACGTCACCAGTAACCCGCTGAGCAAATACGCCGAGCAGATTGATGCCTATTCGACCTGCAACACCGCCCGTCTGTCGGGGATGAAAGAAGGCGCCGAGGTGGTTATTGGAGGCATGATCAGCAAGGTGCGGACCATGCTGACCCGCAACGGCAAGACCGCCGGACAGAAAATGGCCGTGCTGGAACTGGAAGACCTGCAGGGCAAATGCGAAGTGGTGCTGTTTCCCAAGGCCTACGAAAATTTCGGTGCCATGGTCGAGGTGGACAAGGTCGTCTTCGTGCGAGGCAAGGTCGATACCCGCCGGGAAAACCCCAATATCCTGGCCGATGAACTGATTGGCCAGGAAGAAGTGGTCGACAAGCTGGCCGCCCAGGTCTGGATCAACCTGTTCAGTCACGAAATCAGCGAGGAAAAAATCAATCGCATCAAGAGCCTGTGCAGCTCCCATCGCGGCAAAAGCCCGCTGCACGTCCGGGTTCAAACCGGCGGTTTTCAGATTGTCGCCATTGCCGACCGGAGCCTGTCGGTCCGGCCGGATGCGGATTTTTACCACAAGCTCGAATCGGT
>CAZKAI010000024.1:21561-44651 GCA_964550565.1 uncultured Pirellulales bacterium | reverse complement strand
CCGACTTTTTAAAGGAGTGTTAGAATGAAACAGAATAAGGGTTTTACACTGATTGAACTGTTGGTTGTCATTGCCATTATTGCCCTGTTGCTGTCGGTAATCGTGCCGTCTCTTAGTAAAGCGAAAGAGAAAGCACGGAAAACGATTTGTCAAAGTCATCTGAAATCATGGGGTGCCATTTATGAGATGTATTTGACCGAAAATAAAGGCAATTACCCTGTTTCTTGCCAGGACGGTCAATGGAAACCCTACGGGGGAGGCACTTGGTTTCTGGTGATGAAAGGCTATTATCAGGACCCCAAAATACTGGAATGTCCGTCCTCTATTAGTTCTCCCGATCCCGTACCGAGTTACGGTAACAGCCGCTGGAGGTGGAGAGCGAAATGGTGGGAAGGTCAATTTCCGGCATCATTCGGCACGGTTGAAAATCGCAGCATAGAAGGAAGTTTTGGGCAAAACTGGTGGTTGACCAGCACACAATCTACAGACAATGTTTATCCGGATGCCAATAAATATAAGAATAAAAGTGCCATACGCAGTCCCTCCTCTGTCCCAGTAATTGGCGATTGCGGAGCATTTTTATCAAGACCTACAGAAAATGCGAATCCGCCGCAGGAGGATGGGGATTACGCCTGGGTTTCCGGCGATGAAATGAAGCGAATCTGCACAAATCGACATAACACGGGGGGAGTAAACTGGATCTTTGCGGATGGCTCGATGGAACATATTGGATTAAAACGTCTTTGGCAAATCAGATGGCACAAAAATTGGGTGTCGCGAACCCCGGATAACTGGCCGGAATGGATGAGAGGATTGCCCGAATAAATGGAAGAGGTATGTATACTGCGTATTACAATAAAAAAATATTAATTTTTGTTTGGAGGTGCGGAAAGATGAAAAGAATGATATTGGCAATGATGGTAACGGCTTCAATTGGGATTGCACCGGCAGGGGTGACGGATGATTTTGAATCAGGTACGTTCAGCACAGACTGGGCGAATACCAATATCGCAACGATCATGACCGAGACCGGTAACAAATATGCCTATGTTACCGGCTCCGCGGCGGATGGGCAACTGCTGGGGGGATATCTCGGCGATTCTTCTCTGGATGGCGGCTCGGATTTCTACTTGAGCTTCAAATTTCGTTTTATGGATACGGGGCAGCGGCAAATGAACCTGCATGTCGGTCTGTCAGAATCGGCTATTAATAACAACCAGGCCACGGTTAACCTGGCCTATGACGGGACCGGAGACGAGAATCGTTTTGAAGCATACAGTGGGTCTGCCTGGGTTGTCCTGGCCGACCTGCCCACCAATCTGGCAGATAATGTCTGGCATGCGGTCACTGTTGAAGGGCGTTATTTCGGTACCCTCAATGCTGAATACGACGTAACCGTTAACGGCGTCAAACAGGCCGACATTAAAACATTTCATAATGCAACGAAAGCAACGGTCTCGCTGATGAACGGATTTAACTTCAATGACCGTTTCGGGAGCAATCCGGGTTTTGATGTGGATGATGTAAATGCCTGCCTGGTACCGGAACCAGCAAGTCTTATTCTGCTGGGCCTGGGTGCTTTCATGTTAAGAACAAGAAAATAATTCCAGATGTTGGAGGCGGCCCTTACAGAAACAGGGGCCGCTTTTTTACATCTGGCCTTCTAATAATCCGGGAGATATCGGATAGCGAAAAAGATGGCATGGAATTGCTTATTGTATAATCCAGGGAAGGGCATAACTTTTAATGCGGATTATGCCTTTCCTTAATATAGCTTTGAAAAAAAGAGTCGTTCACATAATTTAAGGAAAGGAAATCGCGATGAAAAAATTAATTTTTATACTGATTTTCTCATGCATTATCGTGCATACCAGTGCGGCACTGGTCAACGTATCGGCCGGAAAGACGGCAACCGCCAGCAGTTTGTATGGCGGAAGCAGCCCCAGCCTGGCTACTGACGGCATTACAGCTGCTCCCTGGCCGATTTTTCACACCGCTCCCGGTGATCTCAATCCATGGCTGCTGATCGACCTGGGCAAGACAGAGCTGATCAAAGAATTTACGTTCTGGAACCGCAATGACGCCTGTTGCTGGGCGCGGATGCGGGATCTCCAGGTCGAAATCCTCGACGAATTCGAGCAGGTGGTGTACACGTCCGAGGTTGTCAATCCGGGTAATTTTTTGGGAATCACCGACTATACTATCCCGTCCATTACACTGTCGATTGACAACACGGTTCCCGGCCAGCTTGTCCGGATTCACCGCATCCCGTACACTCAGGATCCCGCCAATGGGGACGGCTATTTGCTGCAACTGAACGAAGTCCAGATATTTGCCGACGGACTATCCGCTTCGATCGCATCGAAACCCTCCCCTTATAATGATGAAGTCGATGTGCCGTTATCCGTAACCTTATCCTGGGATGCCAGCCTGCTTGACGACCCAAACACGCCGGCTCCTCCCTATCCGAATCCGAATTTAATCCGGCATGAATTATATCTGAGCAGCGGAAATCTGGGGGATCCGAATCTTGTGCACATCGCAAGTATTCCTGCAGGGGCCGCAAGAGTGGAGTATGGACCGATTGTAACCCATCGCGATGGTGTATATTACTGGCGAGTCGATGAAGTCATACCAGATCCCGTAAATCCGGCATTACAAAAGACTATAACTGGATTTGTGTGGAACTTCAATATCGTTCCATCCAAACCGATTATTGATTCTGCCACCCCGGCCAAACAGATGGTCAGTCCCGGGGAAACCGCAGTCTTCAGCGTGTCGGCAACCAATCCTTTTACGGGAGATGTCTCGAATCTGAGTTATGCCTGGTTTAAATCCGCGGACAATGCCAACGATACTCTTGCCGACGATATTTCAGTCGGAACCAACAGCCCTTCTCTGACCCTCAGCAATGTCCAGCTTTTAGACAAAGGTTATTATTACTGCAATGTAACGAATTCGGACATCGGGGGAGGAACTTCTTCTTCGAACACGGCTATCCTGATAATCAAACAATACAGCCGCTACAAATTTGACGAGGCGACCGATATCGCCGGTTCGTATACGGATGCCACCGGGGGTCATGATGCCACGATGGTCTATCCTGAATATACTCGCAGTTATATTACCGGAGCGGATGGTATTGCTAATAGTGCGATTATGATGAACCACAGCAGCATGGCTAATGCGGGCACCTGGGATCCTTCCGAATTTACCAATCAAATGACAGTATGCTGCTGGATTAATTGGGGCGGTGTTCGAGGAGCTGCCACCTATCAGGGTATCGTCGGTAAAGCAAGCGCCTGGGATACAACCAATAAGTGGATGTGGCGTACAGGCAATAACAACAGCACCCTGCAGTTCTTTCGAAACAACTCCTATGGTCCCAATATCACACTGACCGTTGACACGAAATGGCACCTGCTGTGCATGACAGTGGCCAACGGAACTTCGACAGCCTATATCGACGGCGTAAAAACCCTGTCACAGGCATTTACTTTTGGCTCTGCAAACACAGATCCAATCTGGATTGGTCTGGCTGAAAACAATGTCGAACGTTACTTTAACGGAGGCATGGACGATCTGCGAATCTACAATTACGCACTCAGTCCCGAGGAGATTATCGATGTATACAACGAGATAGCGGTGGTCGATATTGCTCCCTGCCTGTATCCGATTGGAGAAGCGGATTATAATGGAGATTGCAAAGTAACTCTGCTGGATTTTGCACAGTTGGCCTCGGGCTGGCTCAGCTGTGGTCTTTATCCGGATGGCAACTGTAATTAAAGCGAAGGTGTTTTAAAACCTGATGTAATTGATAAAAACGATATAATGAATCGAAAATGATGCAGGAGAATTATACAATGAAAAAGATGGCTATTCTATTCATGATGATTGCTATGGCAGGTATTCTCCAGGCGGTCGTGACGGACAATTTCGAATCCGGCACATTTAACGCATGGAATTATAATACTTGCGCTACGATCAAAACGGATCCGGCCGACGGCAATAAGTATGCGCGTGTCGAACTGGCGGAAACCAGCGGCGATTTGGGTGTCCTGGGCGGCTTCCTGGGTGATGACACCAATGATGGGGCTTCAGAATTTTTAGTAAGCTTCAAATTCCGTTTCAAAGACACCGGGCAGCGTCAGATGAACATGCATATCGGCCGGTCTGATTCCGCTTACAATAATAACGTGACCGCAGTTAACCTGGCTTATGATGGGACCGGAACCGAGAACCGCTTTGAAGCGTACAGTGGAACCGCATGGGTTACCCTGACCGGTCTGCCCACCAATCTGGCGGATAATGCCTGGCATACGGTCACGATTGAAGGGCGTTATTTCGGAACAACAAACGCAGAATATGACGTAACCGTTAACGGAATCAAACAGGCAGGAATTAAAACGTTTCACAATACAGCAAAAGCGACGACCTATCTGATGAACGGCTTTAACTTCAATGATCGCTTCGGCAGCAATCCTGGTTTTGATGTGGATGATGTGACAGCCACACTGCTTACTTATAAGGCAAAACTTGTCAGTCCCGTCAATGCGGCAACCGGTATTGCTCAGGATGCTTTATTGGAATGGGCCGCACCGAAAGCGTATGTTCCCCAGTATTACAGCGTTTACCTGGGGACCACCGAGCCGAACGCCTTGCTGCCGAATTACGGTCTGACCATGATGGTTGATAAGCAGAATATCACTTCTTTTGATCCCTCGCTGGGGTATATGACAACATATTACTGGGTTGTGGACACATACGAACCCAATAGCCCGAACCCGACTCTCCACCAGGGTGATTTCTGGAACTTTACCACGATAGCTGCCGATCCGTCAATCACTTCGCACCCGAACGGCAAAACAGTCGCCGCAGGCGACATGGCAACCTTCGCTGTGGCCGCTAAAAATGACGAAGGCGGATATCAGTGGTTCAAGGAAGGCATTGCAGACGCTTTGCCTAATGACGGTGTCAATTATATCATTGACGCCAATTCGCTGACGGTTCTGGATGTTCAGCATGCTGATGAAGGCTTTTATTACTGCAAAGTTTTCAACGCTTCGGCTGTTTCAGTACAATCAAACGCCGCACAATTAATTACAAAGCGTCTGGCCGGCAAATGGAGCTTTGAAAATAACCTGACTGATGATATTGAAGGTTATGTCGGATCGATTGCTGAGCCAAACTATACAACGGGTTTGGTGGGACAGGGTTATCAGTTCTTCAGCGATGCCCGGTTCATCACGATCCCCGGCTCCAATCTCTTTTATAACTTCTATTCGCGGGGACTGACGGTGAATGTCTGGGTCAAGACTCCGGTTACTGCAGATCCCTACAATGCAGCCATTTGCAAGCGAACAAACATCGGTGGAATGAACGGCTGGGTCCTCTGGGCACAGGGTGATTCTATAAATCATTCTGCCGGCCAGCTTCAGACAATCGCTCTGAATGGATCGTCTTCTAACGATAACACCTGGCACATGCTGACGTTGGCTTATAATCCGGATACAAAAGTAACAGCCTTCTATTTTGACGGCGAACTGCAGACCACATCAACCTTGATTACCCCTTCGGCTATCGGACCTGACCAGCCGTTAGTCTTTGGGACAAGCCTTGGAGAAGGCAGCAGTGCCGGCAAGATGACCGGGGTGATTGATGAAGTGGAAATTTACACCTATGACCTTGAGATAACCGGAGTTCTGGATCTGTACAACACTTATGTGGAACCTGATAAAGTCCTGTGCATCCTCGATTATGCGGCAGCTGTTGATAAGGCCAATACCGAGACCGGCCTGGATGCTGATGACGCCGGTTTTGTACCCGATTGCAGGATCAATATGGATGACTTTGCCTATTTTGCAAAACAATGGATGCAATGCGGTGTATATCCCCAATCGGCCTGTAACTAATCGACCCATTAATTGAGGGATTAACAATGCGGTAAACATGGGGGTCAGGTTTAATTTGACAATGGGCCTGACCCTTTTCCGTTTTATCAAATGTTACAGGTAAACAAAGCTCATTTGTCTGGGGCTCATGAGTTGGCCGATCTGAATGCCTGATCCTCTCTGGGCAGGATTAAAACCGCAGGAAAAAGGAAAAACAAAGGTATCTGTCAGGTATTTTAAAGCTTGGGGAAAAAACATGAAAATAAAATTTAATCTTTTTTATAGGGGTACACCGATGAGAGTCCTTATTGTTTATCATGTACTGTCCCTGTTTTTTTTTGCAGCACCATTGTCTTATGCTGCTGTAATAGATAATTTTGAATCCGGTTCTTTCGGTTCGGACTGGATTATTAAAAACATTGCGACGATCCGGAGCGAGACCGGCAATAAATATGCCTACCTTGCCGGTGCTGAAGCAGGAGATGGATACGCTCTTGGGGGCTACCTCGGCAGTTCAGCGGTGGAAGCTTTTGCGGATTTTTCCATCCAATTCAGATTTCGCTTTGCGGCGGATACCGGCGAACGCCAAATGTGTCTCCAAATTGGCACTTCAGCAGTAGCAACGACCAATAACGGCGGCTCAAATATTTTTATTAACTTTGCTTATGACGGCGTAGATAACCGTTTTGAGGCCTATAACGGGAGTTCCTGGGTGGGCCTGACCGGCTTGCCTTCCAATATCATTGCAGGCACTTGGTACACCGTCACCATTGTGGGACGACATTTTGGAACTGCCATCGCTCAATATGATGTAACAGTAAACGGAATTACCCAGACAGGAATTGCCTATTTTCATAATGCAGGTTCAGCTACCAGCAGCAAGGCCGGCGGCTTTAACTTCAATGACCGTTACGGGCCCAATCCGGGCTTTAGCGTGGATAATGTAAATGCATCCGGAGTCATCCCGCCGGCCGTACTGATATCCGAATCGGGCGGAAATACGAAGGTTTATGAGACCGGTTCAACTTCTGATTCATTTACCATAGCATTAGCAACGGCGCCGCAGTCTGCAGTCCAAATAACTCTAAATGAACTGGAAACACCCAACCAAGTGTTACTGAATCAAACGGTTTTAAATTTTGATTCGAGCAACTACGCCACGACTCAAACGGTGACAGTCACGGCAATTGACGATGCACAAGCAGAGACTTACCTGCATACCGCCCGGATTGGTTTTACCGTTTCCAGCACGGGTGCGGATTATAACGGCTTGGCGGTACCGGACCTGCTGGTGACGGTGGCTGATAATGAAACAACGCCGTCATATCCGTGCTTCAGCGGCATCTACCCGCACCTGGCAGTCATGAATGGTCAGGGCGAATGCGGGATTGGCGCTATTGTGGACTGGGCAGGCTCCCTCTGGTATGTGACCTATATGCCGCATGCACCCAAGGGCAGCAGCGGCGACAAACTATACCAGTTGAGTCCGGATCTTCAGGTGACTGTCCGTCCGGAAAGCATCGGAGGAACGCCCGCCAACCGGATGATCCACCCGGAATCCGACCAGTTGATCATCTCCAACTATTTAATCGACAGCAACGGCAATGTTCGGGCCATACCGTTTACTTCCTTGTATGGCCGCATGACCGCCAACGCCCGGCATCTCACTGATCCGGCGAATAAAGTCTACTTCTTTACGATGGAGGATGGACTTTATGAGGTGGATGTCAACACGCTGGCCGTAAAATGTCTGCACCCTGACAGAAACTCAACGGGGGGCAACCCTTATGGAGTGGGTGACGATATGGTTCCCGGCGACCACGGCAAAGGCGGTTATTCCGGGCAGGGCCGGTTGGTCGTTGCCAATAACGGCATGGACGGCGGCGGAGATGGAACCCTGTCGGAATGGAACGGAATTGGTGATCCGGACGTCTGGTCAAACTGGACAGAAATTGACCGCAATCAATATACGGATGTAACGGGTCCTGGAGGAATATACGGCAACGCCAATGCGGCCGACGATCCGCTCTGGTCGATCGGCTGGGACGGCAAGTCCGTCCTGCTGCAGGTCTGTGACAATGGGAGCTGGAAACGCTTCCGCCTGCCCAAGGCGAGTTTCACGCAGGACGATGCGGACGGCTGGTTTACTGAATGGCCGCGCATCCGCGAGGCACAACCGGGGCGGCTGATGATGGACATGCACTGTATTCTGTATGAATTTCCCATGACATTTAGCCATTCGAATACTGCCGGGATTACGCCGCTGGCCACCCATTTGAAAATGATCGTCGACTGGCAATATTGGAATGGAAAGCTGGTCTTGGCCTGCAATGATGACTCGATCCTCTCGTCCGGATCCCTGGGCGGCATTTCCCAGTCAAATTTGCGGTTTACCAGCATGGATGAGCTGGATCAGCTCGGTCGGCCGGTCGGCTGGGGCGGCCCATGGATCAATGACGCGGTTGTTGCTGGTGTACCTTCCGAGGCGTTTCTGATCAATGGCTTTACCCGACGGTGCATTCACTTTGCCCATAATGCAGGAACCCCAGTCATCTTCACAATCGAAGTTGACAAGAACGGCACCGATACATGGACCATTTATGATACAGTGACAGTAGGAACGGGAGGCTATGGGTATTATCTCGTGCCATCCTCACTGCAGGCTCAGTGGATTCGCTTCAAGACCGATGTCGATGTCAATGCAACGACGGCATACCTCAATTGCAGCTCTGATCCACAGCGATTGGACGCCGCGATGTTCCGGAGCCTGAAGGATGCTGACGGTGCCGCCCCGTATTCGGCAGGTATTATTCATCCGATTGCCAGCAGCGAACTGAAGCTTGAATATGCGGCGGATATTGTTGACGCTAACAGTGCGATTGTGGATACTGGCTATTATGTTGTCGGGGCAGATATGTCGATTAATCCGGACAATAATCCATCCGCGGAATCGGCACTGCGTTCGACTTTTGCAACCACACTGGATTTTTCAGAGGATGATGCATCGGTCATTCTGGGTGGTTTCCGTCTGCCGAAAGCCGATCCATCGTATGATGCAGCAATGCCGTCTGGCTGGCCGCGTGGAAAACGCGAAGTCGTTACAGAACGTAACCTGATGAATATTCATGGTACATTCTATGAGTATCCTCTGTCACTGGATGGAACAAATGTGTTGTTAAAAATAAGACCAATCACAACTCACCATAAAAACATATTTGACTTCTGCTCCTGGCGAGGCATGCTGGTCATGAGCGGTAATTTCACGGACGCCGTCAATGACGAACACTATGTTCGTTCCATCGATGGCAAAACCGGGCTTTGGTTTGGCAATGTCGATGATTTGTTTGCAATGGGCATTCCCCGAGGCACAGGCGGGCCGTGGAAAAATACTTCCGTTATTGCCAATACCCCATCAGCTCCTTATTTGATGGCTGGTTATGATAAAAAGATTGTTCAGTTGTCTCATAACCTGACCCAGGATGTAAATATGACCATTCAGGTGGACTTTCTGGCAACTGGTTCCTGGAAAAATTACAAGACTATTACTGTGCCAGCCGGTCAGATGGTTGAATATATCTTTCCGGATGGTTATAATGCCCATTGGGTTCGTGTTGTGGCCGATAAAGATTGTGTCGCAACTGCATGGTTTATCTACAATCCTCTTTGCAGTGGTTCAGGGGACATGGAAGATATCGCCTGCATTTCAAGAGCCTGGCTGGAGGCAGATTGTGGTTATTGCAATGGAGCGGACTTGACGATGGATGGCAAGGTTGATATTAAGGATTTGGTTCAAATGGCTCAAGGCTGGCTGAAATAAATCGTTTTTAAAAAGATAAATAAAAAAGGATTGATATGCCTAAGAGATATTTAGCGGGAATATGCGTTTTATTTATCACAGGATTTAACTGCCTTGCCCCGGCAGAGTATCCTGTTGTTCGACCTGAGCGGAAAATTCCGGCACCAGATTCGGGTCGATATACGATTGATCCAGAACAGGAAAAACAGATTGTGTGGGGTCTGGGGTTTGAAATCCAGTCCGATTCGATTGCCTCGGGCAACATGGGACTTCCAGAAGCAACGACCAGCATCCCTCATGACCTTACTGCCCCTGAACGAAAACGCCTGGCTGATGAAATGCTTAAAGGCTTCCGGTATTGCCGATTGGCCGGCGGTTTGTATTGGCGTGGAACCGAACCTGAAGGGAAATATCTGCAGCCCCGCTGGCCGGAGCAATTGCATGAATTAAAAGAACTGCTGGACTGGGCCGACGTCGAAGGCCTGAGTTTTGAGTACTGGTCACCGCCCCCGTTCTGGAAGGCAAACCGGAAATATACAGGCCGCGACGGCAGCGAGAACATACTTCGCTGTTTCGGTAAGGATTTTGCCAATGATCCGGATTACCATGGCGATACAGAGGCTTTTCTGAAGGACTTTGCGGAGGCCTGTGTACGGGATCTCAAAACACTTGAAAATGGCGGTTTAAAAATTTCCATGTGGGGGCTTTCCAATGAACCTCATGTCGATCAGTTTTATTCGAGCTGCCGATTTACGGAGTCACAATATGTGCAGACCTTTAAGGCAGTTGCTCCGGCTGTTCGGGAACATAATCCCAAGATTAAAATCATCGCCGACACAGGGCACACCTGGCTGAAGTTTATTGCCCCGGTGATGGAAGAATCCGAATATGCCAAATATGTCGATGCTCTGGTAGTCCACGCAGTTGGGGAAGATTCGAAGGTCGTAACGGAGATTGTTAAAAATACCCGTAAAAATATCGAACAAAAGCTGCCCCTTTTCCAAAATGAATACGAGTACCTGCAAGGACCAACCAGTCCGGACCGCTGCCTGAATACTGTCCAATGTATCCTGAACTGGTATCAGTTGGCTCAGTCTCCGACATGGTTCTGGATTCATATCTTAAAACCATTTCAAAATGCCGAAGCCAGCGGTTATTCTCTGGGCTTCTGGAAACCGATAGATCCGGACTATGCAAAAACACACAATGCCGATGAATCCTTTGGAATAAAGGCCGTTTGCCCGCGAAACAGTGATAAATACAGGATTTCAGAGATTCCGGAAGAACTGGTCGGCCTTTTCTATGTGACGGTCGAACGCGGAGATGCAAACAAGCCGGCGGTAGAATACACCTTTCGAATCGACAAAAAGGTCAAAGTATATTTGGCCGTGCATGACCGGGGTAATCCGGGTATTCCCGGCGACTGGAACAAAACAAACCTGAAAATCAAATGGGAAGGCCGGTATACCGATTCGGTATACGTCAAGATATTTGAAAAAGGAATTGTTCGTATTCCTGGTCACAACGGCCGAGATGATAAAGGCGTTTATGGAGTGCCGAATATGGCTTTTGTAGCAGATATTTCAGGCGAAACCAGGGTGCTGAAGCTATCGGATCTGCCGGAAGACCTTCACGGTCAAACCGGAACCGTGAAGGTGAAAGAAAACTCCTTCAAGGATCTGAAGCCTGGGCATTGGACCTGGAATCCTTACAACTGGCATGCGTTAGTCGGTTTCCTGAAGTATATGCCTTGGGACAGCCGGGTAGTAGACGTAAAAGAAGACTATTTCGACCCCGATATGCGAATTCTGGCATATAAAAGACCGGATGGTAAACTGGTAATTGTTATGTCCAATCGAAGTTTCAAAGCTTACACTTTTAAAATTCAAGCCGGACTGAGGAATGCTGAGTTCAAAGGTTATCGTTATACCCCGGACCAGCCCGGAAGAAATTTTATGGGGATTGAGGTGGGTGAATTAATCGGCCCGGATCTGGCGGTAACTGTACCGGATTTAGCATGGGAATTCTGGGTACAACAGTAATGAAGTGACATAAGAATAATAACAAGTTGAAAATTGAAATCCTTTCAGAGATTATTTTGAAACGAAATCTAACAGTCAGAAAAGGATTTATTGGAGAAATTATTGGACGCGATGATAAACAACAATAACAAAAAAACAATTTGGGAACCGGCAAAGGAGATTCCGGTCAAGTATGAAGTTGATGTACTGGTGCTGGGCGGAGGTCCTGCTGGTTTTTCAACAGCGGTTAATGCCGCAAGACAGGGAGTGGATGTACTGCTGCTGGAACAGAGCGGGATGATTGGTGGGCAGGCTACCTCCGGCCTGATGAGCCACTGGACCGGACTGACTGAAGGTCCATTTTATGATGAACTGCTCGAACGCTGCCGGGATATGGACCGGGACTGGAATTACTGCTGTGAAAAAATTCTGCACGGCAAACGAATCATTAATCCGGAAAAGACCAAGAGTGTTATGCTTGAAATGCTTTATGAAGCCGGAGCACGGGTGCAGTTATATACGTTTGTGACTGACCCAATAATGCAGGGCAGTCAAATTAAGGGAGTCATTACGGAAAGCAAATCCGGGCGTGAAGCCATTCTGGCCAAAGTGATTGTCGATGCCACCGGCGACGGAGATATTGCCGCCAAAGCCGGTGCTCCCTTTGTTCTGGGACGTGAATCAGACGGCAAAATGCAGCCGGTGACGATCATGTTCAAGGTCGGCGGTGTGGATTATAATCGAGCGGTTTTCCCCGGGGAATTTGATGATAATATAACGATTCCAGCGGGAAAAATACAGGATATTGGGCAAAAAATACTTTCCCATCCGACCGGTCATGTTTTACTTTATCCTTCCACACTGCCGGGAGTCGTTTCGGTAAATATGACCAATGCTTTAAATATTGATGGAACAAAAGTTGAAGATCTGACAAAAGGGGACTATGAATGCCGCTGTCAGATTGATAAGATCGTCGACTTTCTCAGGAAGTATATTCCTGGATACGAGCATTGTTATGTTTTAATATCGGCGACAATGTTGGGAGTTCGCGAAACCCGGCATTTCAAAGGCGAATATGTGATAACAGATAAAGATATCAAAAATGGAAAAGTATTTGAAGACTGGATTGCTACACGATTGCACTTTACCTTTGATGTGCACTGCCTGTCGGGACCTGGATTGGATCCATCGGGCAACCAGTCGAATTTTAATGAGCATCCCAGATATACGCTTCCGTACAGATGCTTTATCCCCAAAAAAGTGGAAGGTCTTTATCTTTGCGGCAGAAATATTTCCGGTACGCATCTGGCACACTCGAATTTCCGGGTGATGCCAATTTGCATCAATATGGGGCACGGCGTCGGAGTTGCTGCAGCATTGGCAGTAAAACAGGGCGTTTTTCCACGAGAGCTTAACTATAAGAATATTCAGGCGGTCTTGCTTTCTCAGGGTGTATGCGTATAATCAATGGCTGACCGAAAATCAGTCCTGATAAAATTCGAGTAAGGAATTGCACAAATTCACAGGATAAAAAAAATACTTGTCATTGTCGATACCTCAAGAGGTGCTGGGCGGGATTTTTTAAGAGGGATTGAAGATTATATTGGTTCAGGTGCAAACTGGGAAGTGGTTGTCCCCCCTCCAAAATATCTGAATGAACAAGCCTTTGATCTGAATGCATGGTGCCAGCTTCAGAAACCCCAGGGCATGATTCTGTTCGGTTATTATCATCTCGATAAATTGTTGAAAATAAACGCCCATAAAGTAGTTATGCACCATGCAATCAAAGAAGATAAAAAAACCACAGTGATGACTACTGATTCAGCTGCGATTGCTAAAATGGCCGCAGATTATTTGAAAAATCTAGGGTATAAGAGATTTGGATATTGCAGTTGTGTCGATTTAAACTGGTCACAAACTAGAAAAGAAGTATTTGAAAAAGAAATCAAACGATTTGGCGGCAATTTTTTTGACTATCATTTCCATTTATCCATCAAAGATGATATTAATCAGGTGCGTGCAGATCTAGCCAACTGGATATCATCCCTCCCAAAGCCTATCGCATTATTTATCTGTAACGACGACATAGCAGTCTTTGTATTGGAGGCATGTAAGCTTAGAGCAGTGAAAGTGCCTGACGATGTTGCCATCCTCGGGGTGGATAATGATGAGCTTATCTGCCGGTTATCCTCGCCGCCTTTATCGAGTATTCAACTTGATTTCAGGTTATACGGCTCCAGGGCTGCTGTTCATCTGAATGACCAGATAGATGCTAATGGACCTGGCCAGGAACTTAAAATACCACCTCTGGGTGTCGTATCCCGGGAATCGACGGATTCTCTGGCTGTTGAAGATATAATAGTCAGAGATGCACTTACCTTTATTCGACATAATTTTCATAAAAAGATTTCAGTCCGCAACGTTGTCGATTACCTTGCGGTTTCACGGAATACACTTGAAGGCAGATTCCAGGCATGCCTGAATAAAACTATTGCAGATGAGATAACCAGGCTACGCATCGATATGATTAAAGACAAACTGTTAAATCTCAATATCTCCATAAATAGTATCGCAAATTCATTTGAGTTCACTACGCAGGAACACTTTTCGAGATATTTTAAACAGGCTGTCGGATTGACTCCCAAGCAATACAGGAGAAAGAATCGTCCGCACTATTAAACATCTTTATTGTCAAGCTTGTAAGGAAATTCAATGCAGGGATTAGATTTCGCGGTTCTTTTTGGTTATATGGCAGGGCTTGTTATACTGGGTATGCTGTTGTCCCGAAAGATAAAAAATTCTGAGGATATGTTTGCTGCCGGCGGCCAGTCTCCCTGGTGGATGGCCGGCATATCCGGCTATATGGCTATGTTTACATCGGGAACCTTTGTAGTTTGGGGGGGAATTGCCTTCAAACAGGGCTTTGTTGGAATCACCATTCTGCTAATGTTGGGCATTTCAGCCTGTCTGGTTGGTTTCTTACTTGCTAAAAAGTGGAAGCTTTCTGGATGCGCTACTCCTGCCGAATATATTGAATTGAGGCTGGGGAAAGGCGCTGTCCAGTTTTATTCCTGGCTTGCCATGACGTTTCGAATGATTGGAATAGGTGTGGCTTTATATGCGATTTCGGTTATACTCTCTTCGCTGATTCCACTGCCCGAAGGCAGTTTTTTTATGAATCCCCAAAGCGGCACACTTTCAGTTTCATCAGCAGTTATCCTATGCGGTTCGGTGATTACAATTGCCGCTGCCGCTGGGGGACTTTGGGCAGTTTTGATGGCTGATGTGGTACAGTTTGTTGTTCTTATGACATCTGTTATTATCGTCGTTCCTCTCATCATAAAAGAAGTCGGCGGTTTTGGAGCATTTGTATCAAAAGCCCCGAAAGGTTTCTTCCTTCCCTACAGCAGTGAGTTTCCAGTAGTATTTCTTGCCGGCTGGATTATTATTCATTTTTTTAAGATTGGTGGAGAATGGGCTTTTGTACAGCGCTTTTTGTGTGTTCCCAATGAACGACAGTCTCAAAAATCGGCCTATATATTCGGGGTGCTTTTTCTTATTAGCCCTTTCCTGTGGATGCTTCCGCCAATGGTTTACAGAGTTATTGATCCGGCTGCAAATCCGGAAAAAGCCTATATACTTGCCTGCCAGAAAGTGCTCCCGCCGGGCATGATTGGTTTTATCATGGCGTCCATGTTCGCGGCAACAGCGAGCACCGTCAACGCAGAAATTAATGTCTTTGCCGGAGCATTTACACGAGAAATATATGGCCGTCTTTTCCGCCCTGATTCCACGGAAAAGCATCTGGTTTTTATGGGTCGCATTTTTACATTGCTGCTGGGAGCATTGGCGATTGGTATTGCCTTAACAGTTCCTTTTATTGGCGGCGCCGAAGATATCGTCCTGAAATTAACAGGTATGATGGTAACACCAATGGTCTTGCCCGCAATTTGGGGGCTATTCTCCAAACGTATTGGACAAAGCAGCGTCTGGGTAACCTTTGGTGTCAGCCTGATTGGCATTTTCATCATTAAATTCCTATTCAGGGATGTTCCATGGTTTATTGAAAATAATCGGATCGTAGAAACCTGTATCATCGGTATCATTATTCCACTAGTGACACTATTCATCCTGGAATTCTCAGCACGCCGGGAATCGAATGGTTTTTATGCGGTTCAGGCTAAAAGCAGCAGCACCGCAGGCCGTCGAAGTACTCAAAAAGCATCACGTTTACCTCAGATTATTCTGGGTGTCTATATGATTGTTGTAGCGGCAGCTATTCTGATTATCAGTATGCTGAGTGAACAAGGACGAAGTCTTTTGCGGATTAGCTCTTTTGTACTGGGTCTTTTGGGCATAATGATTCTCCTTTTAACAAAATCCTTTTTAACATCCTCAAAACGTATTTTTATGTAATTTTCAGATATTCAGACTCGCATTGTCTTTTTCTTGTCCCCGTGAATAACAAAATATCTATCTGACTGAAGGATGTCAGGGCGTAATGGAGGCGAAGCCGAAGGAATACAACATTCAGCAAATTCCTCGGGCGTCAGATCAACCGCCCATCCGCCTGCACATGATTGCACAGGGCCACCCATGCCTTTTGCAGAACCGGCATAAAGCGGTCCCGGTTAATCAGCTTTTCATTTACCTGCTGTTATACTCGCATACGGTTTCAAAAACGGCTAAAACCTTCTCAGGCGGTATATCCGGCTGGATGTTGTGAATAGTGCCGAAAACATACCCGTTCCCCTCGGACAGCAGTTCCAGCCGGTACCGCACTTCATTTCGGATCTGTTCCAGGGAACCGAAAGGCAGCGTCGACTGGGTATCCACACCGCCGCCCCAGAATCGAAGGTTTTTTCCGTACAGCTTTTTGATTTTCTCCGGCTCCATGCCCCTGGCGGATGTCTGAAGGGGATTGAGAACATCGATCCCGATCTCAATAAAATCCTTCAGAATCGGCTCCACTGCCCCGTCGCAGTGAAGAAAGATTTTGGCATTGGTCCGTGCCCTGACAAATTCAATCCATTTTTTCTGGCGTGGCTTGAAAATCTCCCGGTACATCTCCGGGGGAATCTGCAGGGCTTCCTGGGCACCGAAATCGTCGTTCATCTGGATGACAGAAATATAAGGACCGACAATTTTCAGAAACGTCTCCAGTATCTCCAGGTCATGGGCCAGCATGCGGTCCAGCCAGTACTCCATGAGATCACGCTTCAGAATCAGATTCATCATGAACTGCTCATAGCCGAACAGGACCGCGTTGATCTCAAGAAACGAGCTGTTGAGCAGGGGCAGACCCGCGAACAGGGCTTTATCCGAACCGTGATAAAGCCGCTCAATTTCACGCTTCAGGAAGACTTCCTCCCGGGGCGTCCAGGGATCCGGGAACACATAGGCGTCAATATCCCGGCGGCTTTCCGCCCCCTTCAGCGGGGCCGAACAGACATCAAAATAAGGCGAAAAGGCAGTGCGCCTCGCAAAGACTCCGCCCTCATGAAAGATCTCGATGCTTCCGTCCGGCTGGAAAACCGGGTCGTAGTCCTCCGGCACAAGGCAGTCCGTTCCGTCTGTCAATTTGCCTTTTTTCCACCGATCCAGCCGCAGGAAAGGCATGCCCGTGGTGGGCCCCAGGCGGTTCAACTGCACCACATCCCCGCCCATGCGATCGATCATTCGGAGGGACGGATAGGCAAGTTGCTGCTTGATGTCATACAGTTGGATCTCCTCTTCAATGCCCAGGTAATCGAGCAGCTTTTTATAGGCCAGGGCGCCGATCCCCGTAATCCGGGTGCCTCCGAAATCCACTGGCACCTTATCGACCGGCTCATAATTTAATGCCTTGTTGACCCGTTCTCTGCTTGTCATAGTATTCTTCATTTTTATTCAATTTCCAATTTCAGTCGAATTCCGTTTAATTTCGTTTGTTTCCTGTTCGTTTTTGCGTACCGTCAGATGAATACATAGAATGGCCAGTGGATGGAGCAGGCCCATCATGATCAGAATCGGGGTATAACCAAAATATTTCACGATAAAGCCCGGCGCCAGCGAAGACAGCAGTATCCCACCCAAGCCGCCGGCAAAGCCGGCCAGGCCGGTTACGGACGCCACCGACCGGCTCGGGAAACAGTCGGAAACCAGGGTAAAAATATTGGCGGACCAACCGCTGTGGGCCCCTGCCGCCAGCGCCACCAGCAGGATCACCACCCAGGGATGCGGCGTAAACGCACTGAAAACCGTAAACGGCATGCAGGCGGCACACAGGAACATCACCCATTTGCGAGCCTTGAACTGGCTCCAGTTTTTCCCGATCAGATGTCCCGCGTACCAGCCGGCCAGGTTGGAAATACCGATCGCCAAGGCGTAAATCACCGGCATCGACCAGCCAATATCCTTGATGTTGAATCCGTATTTGTCCTTGAGAAATGGAGGCAGCCAGAAAATGTAAAACCACCAGACCGGATCGGTCAGAAACTTGCCGGTCAGGATTCCCCATGCGGGCTTTTCCCGGATGATCTCTCGCCATTTGACAATCCCCTTCCGAGGCACTGCACCATCGGATTCACAAATCCCTGGATTTCGATACAGAAACTGCCAAATCAATGCCAGAGGCAGCCCCGCCAGTCCGACCAAAGCGAAGGTCCATCGCCATCCGATGGTTAGCGTCATCGCCGCTATAAGCGGCGGTCCGGCGACCAGGGAAATGTGCGGGCCGCTGTTAAACAAGGCCGTTGCCAGGGCCCGCTGTTTGGGTTCAAACCATTCGGCCACTGCTTTGATCGCGGCGGGAAAATTACCGCTTTCCGTGATACCGAGCAGTCCTCTCCACAAACACAGTGAAACCAGACCGCTACTCAGGCCGGTCATTGTTCCCGCCAAAGACCAAGTGATAATCGAAATCAGGTAGCCCAGTTTTGTACCAAGCCGGTCAATAATCCGACCAGCAAAAAGAAACCCGATAGTGTAAAGCACGCTGAAAGCCGTCAGTACATATCCATACTTCACATCATCAAGCGATAAACTATCCCGAACTTCGTTGGCGGCAACCCCCAGAACAATCCGGTCAGCATAGTTGACCGTTGTAGCCAGGAAAACCAGTAACAAGATCACCCACCGATACCCTGACAATTGAGATTGAGTGTTCTGCATTTAAGCCGCCTTTAATCGATCCATGCAAGATACAGAGAAAAGCTAAGAACAATTCTAAGATTTTAGAAATAACTAATTACCAGGCAAATAAGGCTATAATTCTTTATTTCCATTAAAATATTTCATATTTCAATGGATTACAATAGAGACAAATAGCATTATAATATACTAAAATAAGATGGAATTTTATATGGACATAGCCAGTCTTTATATTCAAGTAAGGCATTGCAGGTACCAGGAAAACCCGTTAGGACTAACCTGGGGACCGCGGACAATTCCTGATTACGAGCTGATACTGATTGTTGAGGGCGTTTATCAGTACATCGATTCCAACGGGCCGGTATCGGCTGGGTCGGGAGACGTAGTTTTAATTGAGCCGGAGATTGAGCATGTTTTCAAATACCTCTCGGGTCCGGAGATCGGAATTCACGCCTGTGCCCATTTTGACCTGCTGGATCCACAGGGAAATGTCTGCCTAATCAGCCAACTTGATCTCATTCCGAGGCGTAAAGTGGCTGTAAGAGAATTTGAACATTTAAAAACTCTGTTTCAGTATGCCAGCAAAGAATTTAATTCCTATCACAAACTTCGTGAAGAGATAGTCAACACTGCCATCCGATTGGCATGGTTAGAGGTTTCATGTCATTGGACAGCCGGATGCGATGTGCATGCGCCATCAAAGGCCAGAGAAATGATTGAATACATCCGCAGCCATATCCAGCATCCCATTTCCCGCCAGGACCTGGCAGAGCATTTTTCGTATACACCGGAGCATGTCAACTACCTGTTCAAGAAAGAGTTAGGAATGACTCCTTCCCGGTGCATCAACCGGGAACGGGCCATTTTGGCATTCAAAATGATTAATGAGCAGGGATTCAGCATCCAGCAGGCGGCGATGAAGACGGGCTTTTCGAGTCAGTACTATTTCAGCCGGGTGTTTAAGGATATTTTCGGGTATCCGCCGAACCGAATTAAAAAATACATAAACCGGGACTTAGAGAATATTTACGAAAAACATCTTACGCCAACGGACTGAACCACAAAGAAAATTTGGATTTGTTTGGCAAAGCAGGATATTCAAAGCCAAATAGCCGAATACAGGTGAAACATCTATGGTGGCACGTTGTGCCTTGACAGGTTCGGTATTCAGTTTTTAATGAGTTTGCGACTACCTGCTTTCAACTTCGGAGCGGGCAATTGTTCTGTAAGTGATTACTGAGAAATAGTTAAAATATTTGTCTAATTTTCGATTTAAGTTCCTGAGGGGATACACTTTTAAGCCCATAAATAAGATGCAACAGGTCGCCAATTCAAATTGATTGATATCTCACTTTTCCCTGCCACCAATGTGCGATAGACTTGGCTTTATGGCATAAAATCTTATTTTTGTGCATCTTCGTGCTATTTGAGTCTATTGCCTCTTCAGGCCAAAAGAGATATAAATCAATCTTTAGCAGTCATGATGAAGGGGTGAAACCGCCGCTTTCTTTCATCCCCAATATATGAGTAATCTTATTTATTTCTCAGGATTGTCGAGATTTGGATCGTTTTGGCAATAAACAGAAAAATCAATGTCCAACTTTCAGGAGGTAGTATGTCCTCAGTCTCATTAAACAAAGCCTTTATGCTTTTATTTCTTGTTTTTGCGGTAAATCATGCCGGTATACTCCAGAGCCTTTATGCCGCACCGCAGCCAGCGCCCTCACCCGAGTTTTTTGTCTTTGATAACGGCGTGGGACGCGGCGAATGGGCCCCGGAAAAACAGGCCCGGATCCTCAAGCAGCTTGGCGCCGAGGGCATCAGCTATAACCTGACCACGAAAGAGGCCCTGGCACATTGGCAGCGGGCTTTTAAAGACGCCGGCCTGAAAATCTACGGCCTCTACGCCCACACCTGGGTGGACCAGCCTGAGCCCCAGCGTTACCAAGCCGAGCTGCGTGAGGCCATCCAGATCCTCAAAGGCAGTGACACTGTTATCTGGATGACCCTGCGCAGCCGGGAGAACAAGCGGGAAGGCCTGGATGCACAGGCCGTAGAGAATGTCCGCCAGGTAGCCGCCTGGGCCGCAGAGGCTGGACTGGATGTCGCCATCTATCCCCACGCAGGATTCTATGTGGAAACGGCGGAGGATGCCTTGCGGATCAGCCGCCAGACCAACCTTCCCAATGTTGGTGCTTCCTTTAACTTATGCCATGATTTAATCAAAGGCAACGCCGACCGGCTTGATGAAGTCATCGCCAAAACCGCCCCGCACTGCCGGCTCATCTCGATCAACGGCGCCGATATGCCATCCAAGCACACCCTGCGGCTGGACCAGGGCACCCTGGACCTGACCGCCCTGCTCAACAAGATCAGGGCAGCCGGTTACGACGGGCCCGTCGGGCTTCAGTGCTACAGCATCCCGGGAGACAATGAAGAAAACCTCAAGGCTTCAATCAACGCCTGGAAATCCATCCGGCAAAACCTGGCAAAGGAAACCCAGCAATGAACCAAACCGATAAGAATCAGAAAGCGGCCTGTTCGCGCCGCGGATTTCTCAAGGGCGCCGGCGCCTTGGCCGCAGGAACCGTCTTCGGCATGCCCACAATCGTCCCCTCCTCCGTTTTCGGACAGAACGCCCCCAGCAACCGCATCACCATCGGCATGATCGGCACGGGCCGGCAGGCAATCCACGCTAACCTGAACGCGGGATTCCTCAAGCTACCCAACTGCCGCGTTGCCGCGATCAACGATGTCGATTCATGGCGCATGGACCAGGCCCGGGCCGTCATCGAAGCAGCCTACTCGAAAGACAGATCGAACGGCGGCGGCGTGAAAACCTATGCCGATTACCGCCAGCTGCTCAGCGATGACTCCATTGATGCCGTTATGATTTCAACCCCCGACCACTGGCACGCTCCCCAGGCAGTCGCCGCCGCCCTGGCGGGTAAGCATGTCTGCATGGAAAAAGCCTTTACCATCGCTCCCATGCACGGCAAAGCCGTCGTGGAAGCCGTAAAGGCCAAAGGCGTCATCCACCGGCTCGACAGTGAATTCCGCTCGTCACGGCTTTTTAACCAGGCCGTCGAACTTGTCCACAACGGCCTGATCGGCCCCCTCAAACAAGTCATTGTCGGGGTCCCCAAAGAACTCAGCGGCAACGTCGTCGGCCCCCAGCAAACCATGCCAGTCCCCAAAGAACTGGACTACGACCAGTGGCTCGGCCCCGCCTTCGAGGCCCCCTACACCCTCCAGCGGGTCCACGAACCCAAAAACTATAGCTCCCGGCCCGGATGGCTGCGCATCGAGGATTACTGCAACGGGATGATCACCAACTGGGGCGCCCACCTCCACGACATCGCCCTGTGGGGGATGAAACGCGAAAACGAGCTGCCCGTCAGCGTTGAAGGAACCGGCGAATTCGCAAAGGGCCTGTGGAACACCATCATCTCGATGGACCTGCGGTATGAATACGCCGACGGCCTGACGCTGCAGTACATCATCGACCAGCCCTATGTCAAATTCATCGGGAAAAAAGGCTGGATCCACGCCCAGCACGGCCAGACCCTTGCCGCAAGCGATGCATCCATTCTCAACTTCCAGTCCGGCCCCAACGACCTCTCCTATGCCGACACACTCAGCGACAAGGCGGACTTCCTGAGGGGTATCGAAACCGGCCGGCCCACCCTTGAGCCGCTGCAGGTCGGTTACAATGTCTATTTCCTGACCTGGATGGGCCTGGCGGCAATCAAGCTCGGATGCAAACTTTCCTGGGACGCCGCCGACGGACGGTTTGTCAATGACAACGCCGCCAACGCCATGCTCACCCGCCCCTTCCGCGAAAAATGGTTGGACCAAAACGTTATTGACTGGATGAACAAATACCAGGACATCCACTTGAAGTCGTCAACAACCGGGCATACTGAATGAGTCCCTCTGCGGCTTGTCAGTCCACACCCCCCGGAACCTGAGATGGTAAGGCGGCCTCAAACCTGTACTGACCCGGACCGACATTGTGAATTCTGCCATCCGGACCTGGAACGTGGATTTCCGCGCTGGTGTTGGCCGGAATGGTAACGTCCATCGTGACCGTATCGCCGTCGCGATTCCAGTTACTGACAATTTTTCCGTAAGGGCAATCATATTCGTATTTGACCCATGTCAGGTCACCGACAACGGCCGGTTTAATGATGATCTTTTTAAAGCCGGGTTCGCCGGGAAGAATGCTCCCTAATCGGAATCCTCCAGCAT
>CAZKAI010000024.1:17941-21461 GCA_964550565.1 uncultured Pirellulales bacterium | reverse complement strand
TTTTTAAAGCCGGGTTCGCCGGGAAGAATGCTCCCTAATCGGAATCCTCCAGCATCCCGACCGCATCGGGAAGAAAACACAGGAATTCGGCCTCCACGATTCCCACCGCCCGGCCCTCGGTCCGGCCGGGGATTGCCTGCGCATAACGCATTTGGGGATTCATGCGGGTATCCGCCTCTAAAAACCAGGTCCGCAGCAGGCTCGCGGCATGTTCGGCATAGGCCTTGCTGCCGGTATAGTACCACGCCAGCGACAGCACCTGAACGCTCTGCTGAAGCTGCAGGAAGGAGGCCGCGTCAAAAGCGTCCTCTCCAAATTCAGGATTGCGATGTCCGTCCCGGCGGACATACGGCAGCCCGTCCGGGGTATCCGGATTCGGCCACCAGTAAATCCCAAGGCTCAGGTAGTCGTGCTTGTCTTTGCTGGGCGGCAGGCGGGTTTTGAATGTTACCGAAAACGGTCCAGCTCTCAGCGTTTTGTCCGCCTCTTGGCGCAGCGCATCCAGTGCGCCCGTAAAAAGCAGGTACTCTCCGCTTTGGTGGCGAATCATTTGCCGTACCCGGGGCATCGCCTCCCCTTCCGCGATAAAGACCCGCGGAACAGCAAGCTTTATGTCGGATCCGTACACCATCACCTGGCAGACCAGAACGGCTGCCGCAATCTGCCATTTACCTGTAGTGCATGTTTGCATCTTATTCTCTGTCATTGTCCACCGCTTTGCCTGCTCCTGCCGATAAGGCGTCTCAATATATGATGATTTTACCGACAATTTTCGTATCATACTCATAAAACCGGGGATAGCGGCCCTGCATCCAGAGAATCAGGCTCTGACCTCGCTTCCACTCGGGCACAATCGGGCGGATATTGTCGGAGGCTGAATTTTCTGTGACCGCCGCCCAAGTCCATCGCTTGCCGCCGTCCTGCGATTTGCCCATATAAATTTCATGCTGCCGTTTCCCCGTAACGGTACTGATCAGCGGATCGCCCGTTACCGGGTGAGCACTGGTCGAAATGAAGACAGTATCCGGATTCGACGGGTCGACAGCCGCCAGGCCCGTATAATCAGGCTGCCCGTCACTGCCGAAGTGACCGCCGGCAAAGGCCAGCATGCTGACGGTCCATTGCTTTCCGTCAAAACGGGCATAAAAATAACGGTGATCATCCTTGTTGTCATTGGCCCGGAACTGGATAATTCCCACCGGCAGCCCCTGGGCATCGGTGTTAATATCGCAGATCCAGCCCCTGCGCATGGCGTCGCCGTTAATCACCGTTCCGTCTCTGAGCAGCACGGTCAATTGCGTCGGCGGCGCCGACGGCCCGTCGCTCAGGTTTCCGTTAATCCGTGTCCCATCCGTACGGTACAGGCCGTTGTTTTCAATATAACCCGCGTAGATCGAGTTGAGGTTGGGACCGGGAGCCGTTCTCTCGTCGTTAAAGTCCACCTGCGGATGATCGTCGGTTGAAAAAATATACACCCTGGATTTTCCGTCCCCGGCATACTTCACATAGGCGCGTCCGCCGTCACCCTTATTGGGCCAGGGGTCACTGGCATCCAGGACGCGTCCTCCATACCGCCAGGTTTGCCCCGCATCGTCCGACAGAAGGAAATTCGAATCAAAACCCCGCGAGCGAACCCCGTTAAACAACAGGCCGCGGCCCTCGTTGGAACCGGATAGAAAACGGGGATTGGTATAGCAGACCGCCCCTCGTGCCGAATCCCGGAAGATCAGGGTGTCCGACCAGGCCGTGGGGTCTCCCGGCCGGCTGGATATTCGGTACCGCATCTTGCCGTCGCCGGCATGCGTTGTCCAGGTCACGAGGTATCGGCCGTCCGGACGGATCCAGAAGGCCGGGGCTCCGTGATCATCCATTTCCATCCGGTCCTCCAATTCATACCGCCCCCGATTTAATTTGCCTTTATTTAAATAATCTCTGAGGTACATCCAATACAGATCGACATCCCCCCGGACGGGGCTGCCTTCGGGGCCATATATAATCGCACCGGTTATCAAAAGAGGATTCTCAGGATCGCTGTCATCGATAACTGCCCGTTCGTCCTGAAACCAGCACCATGATCCCGGGCGGTCGGCGTCGCTGAGCGTAAAGGTATCTGTTGCTTTCTGACACAGCGCCGCAAGCGGAACTACTTTTCCACTGCTCGGGATGACGGCCGGGGCGGCGTTTGGTTTCTTCAACGCACCAAAGCAGGCTGCGATGGTTCCCGGCATGTCGCCCGAATAGTACGCCTTGAGAATCGGTCCCCTCGCCTCGGGAGCGCACCCGGCCAGCAGCTTGCGCACAATCGTTTCCTTGAGCCAGAATCCCTTGTCCTGCTTTTCGCCGATCGAGGAGGCCTTGCTCAGCCGGTAGGTCTCCGGGTCCACCAGGCCGTACTCAAAGGCCATGCGGTAGAGCAGCTGGGCCTGCGACCAGGTCTTACGGATTGCCTCGGCGTTTTCCTGCCGGAGTTCATCGTATGTCATTTGGGTCACATCAATCGTCCGGCCGCGGTCGTCAATGCCCAGTTCAAGCAGTGAATCGGACCGGTCAACGGTGCCGTCGCCGTCATAATCAAACGTGACCAGGTCGAGATACCCGTTGTTGTTCGTATCTTTGTACTGGATCACTTCTTCGACCTTCTGCGCAACCTTTATCGATGACACCCCGTTGGGATGCGCCCCGCCCCAATAGGTGCGGTTGCGGTCGACCAGCCAGGCCCCCCGCTCGGCGCCCTCCAGGTGGACCTTGCCGTCCCAGGCGGCCCGGTAAAGTTTCGCCTTGCCGCTGAAATCGGTATCCCACTCGCCGCGGTCTCCAAGCGAATCGGACTGGGGATGATAGATCAGCGAGTTGTTGTCGCGCCGTTTGAGATTGTAGGGATCGCCCGGATAGTACAGTTCCACCCGCTCCCAGCGGTGGCTGTCATCGTCCTCGTCAACGGTCAGGTAGGCCTTCTGCCAGGCGGCGCCGAACAGACGGCCAATCGCCTTGTCGCGGCCGATGTAGATAAACCGGGTCTGCTGACGCCACTTGGAATGGCGGTAGTACGGCAGCACCCAGTCCGGGGCCTTGAGCGCGGGGTAGTCATGGATATCCTCGTGGTAATCCAGCCCGGGCTTGCCGCCGGCGTACAGGGTCATGTCATAATCCATCTCATTGTCCCGGCCGGTGTCGTTGTCCAGGTCATAGCTGACCCAGGCCTCGTCGACCGTGCCGTCGTAGCGCAGCCTGGTTTTGGCCGCATCCATAAACCGGCGGTCATCGGCAACCCGAACGGAGATTTCCGAACAGCCGTCCCCGTCCGGATCGTAAAACAGGAACGGGTTTTCCCAACTGTATTCCGGGTTCTCAACGGCCCAGACCGGGGCGTGCTCCTTGAGAAAGGTCGCGTTGCCGTGATAGTTGCAGTTCCAGTTCGGGCCCTTCTGATACCGCGTCCACGTATAGGACAGATCGTTCCAGTCAATGTCCATCAGCAGGCCCGTATTGTCCGGGTCAATTGTGACATAGTAAACGCCCG
>CAZKAI010000024.1:0-17841 GCA_964550565.1 uncultured Pirellulales bacterium | reverse complement strand
ATGTCCATCAGCAGGCCCGTATTGTCCGGGTCAATTGTGACATAGTAAACGCCCGTATTGGCAAATACGTCTGTATCACTGACTGGATTGCTGTTGAAGACCTGCACGTCGGGAATCCGGTCGCCGTCGGTATCGGCCCACTTGACATTATAATCCCGGGGGCCGTCGTAAGAGCCGTCCCCGTTGTAATCAACCTGCAGCGCATCGGATACCATGTCTCCCCAGACCGCATCGGAAGTCATGTCGTCATTCTCGTCAAACCAGCGGACCCGCTTCCCGCTCCACCAGCGTTCCAGAATATCCGGATCGCTATCACCATCCAGGTCAATCCGCAAAATCTCATCCGTGTCGCATTCTTTGAGCAAGGTGACCGTCTTTGTATCTCGATCAGGAATAATGTTCTTGTTTTCTGGGGTCTGCGCAACTAAACCGCCGACCAACAAAACACCAATATACAGGTAACATTGGGGAGATTTTTCTGTCCATTGTTTCATGAGCAAGAACCTTTCATATATCGCTGTTTTATTTACACTGACGGCCTGGAATCCGGTTCAACACAGACCCTGTCTCAAGCGGAACCATTTTCGGAATCTTGCCATTCTTATTCACAGATTCGAGAGTCCGTATAACCGCCATGCCAATCGCCTCTCCAGCATCAAGAATGAGAGTAAAACCAAGGATTGAGGTATCCGGCTTGGGCTCATTCTATTCGGCACAAGGATCCGTTGAGTATATTGTTAACTGGATTGATTTGGGGCAATTCACTTTAAAAAACAATTCTTTAGCATCCACCCGCGTCGAGGTTAAAGACAGTATTTCCACCTTTCCAGGAACCACAATACTCAGCAGCAGTGTAATAATGACAATTACCAACAACAGTTCAATTCATGTAAATGCATTCCGCTTCATTTGTCTTGACTTTCGATGACAATATTTTTTATCCGAACCCATTCGTCAGCCTGTGCCTGATGGAACGGATCAAATCGGAGACCGGTAATCATTCCCGTATACTCTGTGTGTTTGCCGATTTCCAAGGTATAGTCCCGATACGCCTCGTCAGCCATAATTTCAACAGGCAGACAGCGATCTTCTGAAAACTGATTTTTATCCCGCGTTTTCCAGTAAAGACGGCCGGTGAAAACCTTAGGCCCTGTCATCCGACGGGCAGAGAGTGTCATCTTGAGTATATGATCCGGCTGGGCTTTCCAGAAAGACTCCGGCCCTAGGCATTGAGGGTCATTCCCATCAGCATGCACTTCAAGGCAGCCTGGAAACGGCCAGCCGGCATCGCGGGCTTGATGATAAATCCAGTGCTGTCGATCCCGGGAAAAGTCATACTGCGGCAACAAGTCTTTTGCGGCATGTTCATATACATATTGTCGAATATTATCCAGGGTATCAACAATCAGCACATAGGAGAATTCGTAGTCGATATTCCAGTCAAGGATTTCCTTTCGCAACGGCGCGATATAGCCTGTGGGCGCATCCTTCGGGCCGCCCTGCCCCGGCTGGCCGCAGGCAAAACCGCCGCAAAAGGCATACACCCCTTCGTTCCAGACGCCCAGGCCGAAATCCTGCTCATTGACCAGGGCGGCCCAGTTTTCTGTAGCAGTCCAGCGGGCCCAGCGGATCCCCTCCGGGGGATGCTGCTGCTTGGGAATCTCCTCCAGCGACTGGCCGGTAAACGGGCGGTCTCCCGTGTAGGTCATCAGGCGATGGTAGGGTCCGTTGGTATACACCGCCGGCAGTTCCTGAGATCTGCCCGCATAAACAGTCTTATCCGAACGGTTGTTGATCAGGTGGCTTGAAATCCAGACGGCCCGGTCCTTGAGCATATAGCGGCATTCAAAGACGCACTCCCCCGGCACGTTATTCAGCGGCCAGATCATCGGAATACATTGCACAGTTATAGTGTTGCCGTCATTGGAATGGGACGTCACCCGGGAACGGTTGTTGTAACAGTCACCCGACTGGATCGGGTTCCAGCCGAGCCCTTTCCAGACTGCATGCACCTGCTTGCCTTCAGGTACATACGGATTAGGCCCGGAATAAAATGAAAGCTGAACCTGCCGACCCCAGTCATGGCTGTTGATCAGATTTTCGCCTTTTTTGGTATCGGCAAGGAAAGTGATCGAACCGCCAAGATTCAGATCAATACCTAAACGGATCTGGCCATTGTCCAACCAACTTATCTTCTCTCCAACCTCGGCCGCCGCAAAAGCAGAAAATGAAATGGAGGCGATATATAATACACATAGCAAGCCATTTAACATCCGACTATTCCTCTTGACCTATTGACTTTCATAATATTTAAAAATCCAATACGCCAGTCCTGTAACTGTATAGGCCGGTGTCCCATCCGGATTGATTTCCGGGGTCATTGGAACTACTGAATCCCGCGTATAATTTTCGATTCCCCAGATCATGGGATCCAGGCCACGGTTATGAAGATCAATCACCGTCTGCTGTCCCCACTCAAAAAAGTCCTTTGCGGTCGGGACATTGCAACTGAGCAGATAAACGGTGGGCTTGCCCTTGCTATGGCAGAATTGTGTAGGATCCCAGACCGCACGCCGATACGATTCTGCCTCCGTGACATACAGCTTTTGGGGGGCGTCGTACGCATAACCGTCAAAATCCGCCAAACCAAACCGTGCGGTATCCCAGAAAGGATCTGACCAGCCCGCATCATCGATCCGATGCGGAGCCAAGCCCATCAGTGTTTTCATCCCTAAAGACTGAGCATATTTTGAGCGGGCATTCCACAGGGCATCAGCAAAATTAACGCCACCGTTAAAATAGAAAACGAGACTCTTCTTCAAACCAAGATTGGTTTTGGCCCATGTTGAGCGTGCCAGGATATCAGCCTCAGTAGGAAGTGCGTTGCGTTCCAGGATGCCATGTTTTTGCAGAAGGTGATCAGCAACCACTTCCGCCGCCGCCATCTGAGAAGCTTGTTGGTTCTGCGGATGAACCCACAGACCTGCACGGTCTGCCACATAACTCCACCGGCTGCGATCAGCCAGTTCCTCAAGCCCTTCAAGCCATGCAGTACCAATATATACCAAAGGCTGTGCATAAGTGTTTGGAGAACAATCCGGATAAACACCACACTCAAGCCAATGGCTGGCAAAAGTTGCAAAATCTGCGAGATCGACCATGCAGTTCTGGTTGTAATCAAACTGAGAGGCATAGTCATTAATGCAGACCCGCTGACCCGTTACCGCATAATAACTATCCGCAATCGCATATTTGTCCAGGGCATAATTATAAACCTTCAGTTCATCCATCGCACCGCTGTAATAGTTCTCCAGAACTTGCCGGTCCGCTATCGTCCGTCCCGCACCCAGCAACACCCCGTACGGCCAATCGGCAAAATTAGCTGTGATTCCGGAAGCCGACGCCACCTCGATTCCATCACTATACACCTTGACCTGGCCCTGACTCTGCCACGTTGCCGCTACATGATGCCAGCCGCTGGCGACCAGGTTCGCCGTGCCGCCCTGGGGCGAAGCCGATTGACCCGCCTCGTTACGGATGAACATCTGGACCTGCGTATCCGTGTACTTGTACAAGGCAAATCCGGTCTTGCCGGCTTCTCCCAATCCGCACATCAGGACACTCCTGTCGGCCTGTGTCGGCTTAACCCACAGGCTAATCGTCCCGGCAGCCATCCCGCCGCCCAAACCCGCCTTCGGGTAGGCCACTGCCGGCAGCTCCACATACTGATGCTGGCTGGCATCCAAAACCAAAGCGCTGGTCCCGCCGGTCACGCCGCCGGCAAACGACGAACCGTTGGGATCCGTGCCGTGATTGCCATGGCCGCTGGAATCTTCCAGCGTGTTCTCAAACGCATAATAGGCCACCAGACGCTTGACTTCCAGACCCGCCGGGTCCGAATACACCCCGCCGGCAGCATTGCTGACCTTGCAGTAATAATACTTCTCATTGGCTGCCTGCACATCAGACAGCGTCAGAGCGGCCAGTAAACCAGGCCCCTGGACCGATATATCGTCGGTCAGGGTGTTATTGGCGTTATCCGCCGAACTGAACCACTCATAGCTTATCGGCGATATGCTCGTTGCCGCCACAGTAAACTCGGCCATTGCTCCGGCAAACACACTCACATTGACTGGATGTCCGGTAATAACCGGCATCGACTTGAGGGTTTCAAACGTCCAGACCGGCCCTGCCGCGTTGTTCGGTTCGCCAGCCGCGTAATAACCGCCCTTGCCGTTATCCATTGCCTCTTCGATCTGCCACCGGCAGGTGCTGTCATACGACAGGCTCAGCGGACCATAAGAGGCACCGGTGCCGACCGCCGGGATCGTCGCCGTGAAGTACAGATTCGGATCGGCAGGATTCCCGCTGCTCAAATACAGATAATGGGCCTTGACGTTCGGATCAGCCAGCCCGGTTTCCGGATCCGGAGCCGTCAGCCAGCTTAAGGTCACATCCACGGCCACATCCACTGCCCCATGCGCAGGAGTGGGATTGTAGGCAAACGTCGCATCGGACACTTTCTCATAGCCAATCCCGTCAAGAACCGTACGGTGGTCATGCGTCACACCATTCCAGGAATCAAAACCGTTGATGTAAACCGTTACGGTCTCATTGGCCGCGGTGGCAACATACTGCCCGATCAGGACCTTGACATGGCGATTGGAGGTGGTATTGATCACCACGCCCGCCTCAAACTCGCCGGCCTGAGCCAGGGTCATCTCCGGGGACAGTTTGTTATAGATGGCAAAGTCTCCCGAGGCTCCGATCCGGCAGGCAATGTCCCAGTAGCCGGTATTGGTCGCGTTGTTCATGCACAGCACATACAGGTCATACACCCCAGGGGACGGCAATACCACATCCACCGAAATATCCGGCGTAGTTTCGGCGTCCCCGGAGACATTTGCCGCATCCGATTCCCAGATGCCTTCTCCGTTCTGCGGCGCCATCGTACGCCAGCGCCACTTGCCATCCGTACCCGTGCTGCCTGTCGAATACGTGGCACTTGATGGGGCCATGCCGTCGATCTTCGTGTTCGTCAGCTCCGCATCCACATACGTTATTGCAGCAAATGCACTGCTGGTAAAAGCCGCCAACAGCAGGATAAACAATAACTTCTTAATCATAAGATTGGTCTCCGTAGAAATTGAATTATTGAAGAGTGCAGGGCAACACACCCAGGCTCTTATTTTCTTCTTCTGAAGATCACAGCACCCATAGTCAACATCAACAGCGTCGTAGGCTCTGGCACCATAGCATAACCAATCCCGTCAAAAACCGTCCGATGATCATGCTGTACCCCGTTCCATGAATCAAAACCATTGATGTAAACTGTTACTGTCTCATTGGCCGCGGTGGCAACATACTGCCCGATCAGGACCTTGACATGGCGATTGGAGGTGGTATTGATCACCACGCCCGCCTCAAACTCGCTGGCCTGAGCCAGGGTTATCTCCGGGGACAGCTTGTTATAGACGGTAAAGTCCCCCGTTGCTCCGACTCGGCAGGCAATGTCCCACCAACCGGCGTTGCTTGCGTTGTTATAAGCAAGCACATACAGGTCATAGACACCGGCGGTCGGCAAAATCATATCTACTGAAATATCCGGCGTGGTTTCGGCGTCCCCGGAGACATTCGCAGCATCCGATTCCCATATGCCTGCTCCGTTCTGAGGCGCCATCGTACGCCAACGCCACTTGCCATCCGTTGCCGTACTGCCCGTCGAATAAGTAACACCGCTTTCTGCCGTAGCACCGCCAATGTAGGTATTGTTCAGTTCTGCGTCAACATAGGTAATCAATCCCGCTAAAGCGTTTACAGCAACTAAACAGTAAATAATACATCCAACCAGCATCTTTTTCATCTTTCCAGCCTCCAAAAACATAATCCAATTAACCGTTTTTCAGGCTACGCCCCCGAAAAACAGCAAATTTTCAACCAAAATATATCTGGATATTACACAACTAATTACAAGCCATATTGTTTACGAGTGTGTTCATCACAAGGAAATATTGACCTCTATAGAGTGAATCGAAACCAAACCAAACATCCTGACAAATACTTGAAAAAAAATTACAATATAAAAGTTTAGATCAAATTTATGTTCAAATTGCCCCATAAATCAATTTTCAAGGAAGAATTCAAAGATCATCAACTTTATCTTTCCCCAGATATGTTGCCATTGATTTCCGCTGCCAAAAGCGTAATAAGCGAAATTATTACATTTTGACATCCACTCAAGCGGAAAATCCCGTCTTGCTGGATATCATCATGAGGCCAACCATATGCAGAACAGGCCTTATTCCCTCTTTATTTAGAGCATTCATGTTGCCTTCTTTGAAACATCGAAATTGCGTACATTAATACTCAGGCGTCAAATGGAATTCAGTCAATCCACCGGTTCACCAGTGGACTCTGTAAGGTTTGATCCACGGATTAATTATAACGATAATACTTCTCCTTGGCTTCATAGCCGTATCATCATTGTGCAGCACGAGGCTCTGGCCGGTCGTCAGAATCATTTCCGCAAAAACCGGCTCAATCCGGCCCGCGTCCTGGAAAATCAAGGGGTCCGAATGGGATTGGCCTATAATAGACATTTGGTTTGCGATTTCTCTGTGAACTGCCAGACCTTATAACGCAACTGTTATATAAAATGGCTGCGACTTCGAAAGATATCATAACTCATTACAATTAAATTACTTACAAGATATTATTTTTACAGTACAAACAGATAAAACCCTCTTCAGTTGTAGAGTGGTTGTAAATATTGCATCATCAAGAAGGGCTGTTAGCAAGTGTTTATTCGGAAGATGTTGAATCGTTTGACCTCTATTTCTGAAATCTGGTCCATTTCCAGGGAGATAGTGTTATCATAACCCTTTGTAATTTCTTTATTCGCTCTACCGGCTCTTGGCCACACGTTCGACCTGTTCGAGATATTTCTGGATATTTTCCCGGGGATTAAGCTGCTGAGCACGTCGTAACAATGGCAAGGCTTCATCATATTTGCCATTTCCCACCAGCAATTAGGCGTGACGAATCCTGGCATCGGCTTCAAATGACTCCATACTGGCCGCGCGTTCATAATAGAACACAGCCTTTTCCGTATCTCCTTTTCGGGCATAGTTTTGTCCCAGCAGGATGAGGGCTTCCCCATCAAGCGGATCCAAGGAAACAATTTCTTCAAGAACCCTGACTTCTTCATCCCCGGCTCCTTCGGCCACAGCCAGACGAGCTCGCAATTTCAGGATATCCTTGCGTTCTTCGGCACCAACCGTATCGCCGTAACTTTTTTCGATTTTTTCAATAAGCCTCTGGCTTTCCTTGTTCGCCCCACGAGCAGCCAGAACTTTAGCGGACCGAATAAATCGATCCGCATTGCCCTGCGGTTTTTTGTCAAGGGCACGAATATATGATTTTACAGCTAATTCACACAATTGCTCATTGATATAGATATCCCCCAGCATATTGAGACTGGCCAGGGTGGACTGGCCCATCTGATCCACCAACTCATAGATTTCAGCAGCTTTCACGGGTTGATTAATTCCGATATAGGCGTTGGCCAGCAAGAGCCATAAATCCGCCCGGTCGGGTTGGGCTTCAATCAATTGATTACATACCGCGATAGCTTCGCCAAAGCGTTCCTGTTTGAAAAAAGTGCGTGCCAGCCCCATCTTCCAGTCCACGGTTGCCGGGTCCAGCAGAATCGCCATACGATAAGCAGATTCGGCCGAGAGATGATTCTCCACTGAAGCATACGCAAATCCAAGCAGTCCAAAGGTAATGGCATCCCCGCCGCCAAGGGAAACGACGCGAGTCAGGGCAGGCAAGGCCTTGTCGTACTGGTTTTGGCGGATATAAATCAGGCCTAAATTACGCCATGCACGACGGAACTTTGGATATTTTTCAACGGCTGCCAGATAGTATTCGGAGGCCTGTTCAAGTTTTTCCTGCTGAAAGTAAATGTTGGCCAGTGTAAAATCAAACACTGCACTGGTTGCTTTGGTCTGACTTTTCTTGAGCAACTCGACAGCCTGATCCATTTTATCGGAAGAAATCAAATCAAGCACTTTCTGCATCTGGTCGCGTTCACTGGTTGTCACGCGCGGCTCGATTTCCGTTTCGGCCATATAACTATCGATAAACTGTCTTTGAAAAACCGGGTCATTCCATATCTTCAACTGATCTTCGGCCAAATGTGTCTGATGGGGAATCACTAATTCGGCTGTATTTTGTGCCAGAACAGGCTGATATCTCGTCAATATAAACATCGCCAGTAACAGGCAAATGGAACCCGCGCTGTGCTGAAATTGCCATACCGAAAACTTGTTTTTTTTGTCATGATTCAACTTCATCTCTATAGTTTTCATTACGTTTATCCTTTGGGAAAAGTTAAGGGAACACGCATTCGGAACCGCACAGGTTTGCCGTTGCGTTTACCGGGTTCAAATTTCCATTGTTTTACGGCATTCAGGGCCGGTTTTTCAAAGATCGTATCCGAGGCTTTCTGCACCATGGGATTTTCGACCCGACCCTGCTGATCGACCACAAAGATAATATAAACAGTTCCGGGTGCTTTTTTACGCAGTTCTTTGGTCAGCATCGGGCCGGGCTGATAGATCACACGCGGCGTCTGATCCAGATCGGCCACGGAAAACAGGGCATCCACGCCGCTTTCTCCGGAAGATGCCGCCGTATTGAGTTTGACAGCAAAATCCCCGGTGGTCCATCCTTCGCTGATGCCTGGATTCAGCGCCAGTTCAAGCTGAGACAAATCCAGCGGCGGAGCTTCCTCATTCAATTCCGGCGGAGCTTCCTCCTGCTGGGGTTCTTCCTCGGGCTCTTCCTGGGGCGGCGGAGGCGGGGCATCGAGCTTGGCCGTGTCAACCGACTGGACAATCATGTCTGTGGATGGCGGCTTGCTGAGTGTCTGCATCAGAGGCAGGACCAGAAACAGCAGCAATGTCAGCCCAACTGCACCCAGCAGGACCAGCAGCCTATGAGCCAGTTCTTTAAGTACCCATAACGATTTGGATTGGTGATTAGTCATACCGGATAATTTGCTTATTTTTTACTTTGACGCGATGCGACGCTGACCTTGACAGCTCCGGCCAGCTTGGCCTCATCAATAACGCGAACCAAAAGACCAGACTGTGCGGCTGTATCTGCTTGAATAATAACGGGAATATCTTCTTTCTGAAGCATTCGTTTGACCAGGGGCTGGATACCACTGAAACCAATTTCCCGACCGCCATAGACCACCTCTCCCTTGGCTGTCAAAGCAATCAGGATACTGGTTTTTTCCAGCCTGACTGAGGAAGCGGCCTGGGGTTTATCCACTTCGATGCCGGTTTCTTCCACAAAGGTTGTCGTTACAATAAAGAAAATCAGAAGGATAAAGATACAGTCCATCATCGGCGACATGTCGATTCCGGCTTCGTTGCCTTCATCCGATCCTGTTTGACGAAATCGTCCCATATAGTCCTCGCTGGTTATAACCGATTATTCTAATTTTGCGGGGTATTATTCTGCCGGCAGCACCCCCCGTCCGGATATTTTTATTCACACTCATCCTGCTGGTTCTGATGATGCAGTTTCTTATAAAGTTTCTGCGTGCATACCGTTTCCAGATGCGCCAGAAAGGCTTTGTACCGCTCATGTTTCCGCACCAGTTGATACCGGAAAAATAATCCCGGCAAGGCAATCACCAGTCCTGTTTCGGTCGTAATCAGGGCCTCGGAAATACCCTCGGCAATCATGCCCATGGTTTTTTCCCCCCCCGATCCCGAAGCCAGGGCCGCAAATGTCGCAAGCATACCAGTTACCGTACCCAGCAATCCCAGCAGCGGAGCCACGCCTACACAAATTTTCATGACCCGCAGATCACGTTCAAACGGAGCGATTTCCGTCACATGCAGTTCTTCAAAAAAAAACGTCATATCTTCAAGTGATTTCCCGCCTGTCACAAAATCCAGCAACTGGCCAATCGGGCCTTTGCGTTCCCGGGGATGGTCAATCCAGTGACGCCATGTCTTCTCCGAGATGGACGTAAATCCTTTGCCGGATAACCTGAGATGGACATGCATACCGAGAGCATACATTACCAGGGCACTGACGGCGATGGGAATCATCGCCCAGCCGCCGGAAAGCCATATTTCAACGGCCTGCCGCCATAAACTTCCAAATTGTACATCGAGGGTTGTGTTCATTCCTTGACGCTTTCGGCTGCCTGAACCAATTCTTCGGTATTCTTACTGAGCTGATTGATCATGGCAATGGCAGCTTTTTCCATCTGATTGATCACTCCGCGCGCCTTGCGTGACAAAAAGGCATGAATCAGCAGCGAGGGGATCGCCACAATCAGGCCATATTCGGTCGTAATCAATGCCTCGGAAATACCCGCCGACAGGGTTTTGACATCGCCGGAACCAAACACCGTAATCAGTTTAAAGGTGTTGATAATGCCGGTCACAGTACCCAATAATCCCAGCAGCGGAGCTGCGGAGGCACTGATGGCAATGAATGGTAAAAAACGCTCCAGCTTCAGACGCATGGACAGGACTTTTTCATACATGACCTCTTCCACCAGTTCACGCGGCTGGTCCAGATGCTGGGCCCCAACGAACAGCATCTCACCCGCCGGCCCTCCGATGGATTGAGCCGCCTCGATAGCGAATTTCTGATTATGTGCGGACAAAGCCTTCAGTAAAGCCGCAATGCGTTTTTGCGAGGGATTGCGGATAAACGCCATGCTCAGCCACTTCAGAAGCCCTACACATAGTGCCGCACCTGCCAGGATAAAAATCGGATACATAACCGGTCCGCCCTTTTTGATATGCTCAATCAGTGTTTCTTCGGTCTGTTCTATTTTATGAGCGTTTCCAAGCGTTGGATCCAGAAGAAAATAACCCCTGGCAGCGATGTAAAATTGAGTTGCGATCTGGGCGTCGGCTGGTGTTCCAAAAGGAATCACAGCCGGCTCCAGGGATCCGAGCCGTTGTTCAGCAGTCCCGATATTCCTGCCGTCATCCGACTCGAAAAGGGCCGCCGGTCCAACCAGGACAAATGTTCCGTGATGAATCGAACCGCTCGAATCCACCGCAGTCCCGTCAAATTTTGTTCCGCCGAGGGCATCGTGCAGCCGATTGAGAGAGACGTCCAGCAGCTTGGCCTGAGCCTGGTATATATCCTGCTCCGACAAGCCGGTATTCTCCGCAGCCAGTTTGGCTGTTTCAAGGGCTTCTCGATACCGCTGAATTTCAGCGATGTGAAGCCGGGATTCAAAGTTGCGGATATATTCGCCGAGCAAATTGGACAGATAGGCGGATTCTTCACGACGTGATTTGATCTCATTCTGCAAATTGGTCAAATCCAGTGTCCGCGTATCCACCAGACGGGAAGCCTGCTGGTACTCAAGGCGTACTTGCGATAACTGACTTTCCAATTCGCTGAGTTTGCGGCTCAGGGGTATCTTTTCAGCCGCGGCCTGTTCTCGCAGCGCACGCAGCTCTGCGAGGCTGTCTTCCAGCTTTTTCTGAACAGATCCGGCAGCCTGTCCGAACGTCGGTTCGGGGGCTTGCGGCTGTTCCTGCGCCAGAATAATTCCAGAAATAATCAGGAAACAAAGTTCGATACCTGTTTTGTGTATATTTGACATAACCTGCTGATCCTGTTTAGTGAATGTCCACGGGCAATTGTACAAATGACGCTACTTTTTCATTCTTCAAGATGGCAATGACGTCAGTTATCTGTAACGCCACCGCATTATTGGGGGTCCATACCCAGCCGGCCTCGGAAGCGGTACCGGTTCCCGCCACAGCCCCATTGGCACTGGCATAATAGCCATACCCGATTCCGATATACACCGCCGTAACCTCAACCGAAGTTCCATCCGGCAGTGTGCGTACTTCACTGGCCAGGGAGATTTCTCGATTGAATTTATCCACCTCGTTTAAAATGCCCACGGTATTTTGAAATCGCTCAGCAATAGAGAGTTTCGTTTCCGCCCCCTTTTCCGGCAGTCGCTGACTCAGGGGTTTGACGCGTTCCTGAATGGGATCCGGAAGCCGCATCAGCAACTGCCGCGTCCGTTCTTCCAGGGCTGCAATCGTATCCCCCAGAGACACAGAAGCCTGCTTGAGTTTGTCATTTTCTTCCATCTGTCTCGCCTTTTTGGTGTCCATCTCGGCAATCCCGGCTTCGGATTCGGTTATCTTGGCCCGCAGGGATTCAATTTCGCGCTGAACCAGACCGATTCGCTCGTTAAGCATTTCGACAGCCAGGGCCAGATCACGTTTCTCCAGTGAAATAATCCGCTGGGTTTCAACCCATTTCTCAAGTGCGGAACGGGTCTTCTGAATGGTCTGGGGAGTCTTGTCATCCGGCGCGGCTCCCATTAACATCAAACCGGACAGGCCGGCCAATACGATCGCAGCCGCCATCCACTTGATCCCTTTTCGACCGCTTCGACCACCGACACCCGATCTGCAATTTAATCTGTGCGATTCTATTAACATCTTTCTGTCATCCTTATATATGGTACACCTCATCAATGCCAAACCCTAACAATCCAATATGAGCAAAACATTAGCGTTCTATTATGATACGATTAGGTTGTGTTCATCATTCAGCAGCAAACAGACCTGTTTATCCGAATACATCTCTCTTTTTCCCTAAAACTCAGCCATCAATGCAATTCCAAACTCTATGCCTCTGTGGTACAAACTCCGGGTCACATCACCACCAATATAGTCTGACCGGTAAACCGTCCTGATGGCCGGGTCCAGGAGATTCTTAGCCTGAAATTTCAGTTTCCAGACGTCTCCCAGCTTTTGAGTCAGGCTGAAATTCAACGTCCCATATTCCCGGGCATAAATACTTGGGATATACTTTCCATTGGATTGCCCGGCGCCGGCTACAAGCGTATCCCCCTGTATCGTATAAAACAGCCCCAACTGTGTGCCGGTTTCTTTCAGATCATAAGTCATAAACAGGTTATAGATATGTTCCGGGGCATTGGTCATGTCCCGTTCCGACATCGGAGCATTGATATTGGGCTGGCTGAACTGAGAGGCTTCTTCATCCGGCAAAACCACCTCCGAACTGATCAAGGTTGCATTGGCGCCGACGGTAATACCCTCCAGGCTGGTCCATAAATGTTCGAGCTTCTGACGCACTTCAAGTTCAACACCACTGATGGTTCCTTCCGGATAGTTCATCGGCGTCGTGTATGTGAATCCCGCATTTCGCTGGACATACTCGATTGGATTTTCAATGTATTTGTAGAAATAAGAAGCCGACCACAAACCTCCTTCATACGGTGTATAGTCCATCCGCAAATCATAATTGTGCAAATCGCTCATCTGCAGGCCGGGATTTCCAATAAAAACATCACCGCCAAGAAATTCCTGCTGCTGAATTGGAGTCAGCTCCTTGAAGGTCTGACGCGCAATCGTGCGGCTGTAGGAACCGCGAATGGTGAAGGGATCAAACGGCGTAAATTCAAATCCAAGTGAAGGCAGCATATCGCGCTGTTTGAAATCCACATCCGCATCGCCGGGATTCAGAGCCACCGGGCCGGTTGCTCCAGGAGGTATCCAGGTTACATCGCTTTCTGCATCATTGGTAATGCTCAGCTCGGTCTTTTCAAATCGGGCACCCCCTATGATATTAAAATAGGAATTGACCGGCACATCGAGCATATAATACGCTGCGGAGATGTCCTGCTGGCCTTTATAATCAACATCAATATCCGCTGCTGTTACCGGGTGGTTTTCATACGGAAATACACGACTCCAGTAGTCACTCCACGGGCCTTCGTAATAGGCGCTGTTGTCGTTAAAATTGCTGAATGAATCCTGATCGTAATCCCGGGTGGTGCTGTCGCTGAAAATCCCGAATTTCATATACCCTTCATCCTCGGTCCACTGCTCGAAGGGCAATTTCAGATTCACATAGTACTGATTGCTTTCCTCGACAATCTCTTTCCAGGTACGCTGGAGATTGCCGAGCGTAAAATTGGCCGCCGGTTTAAAGGGACGATGAACGGCCGCGGTTGTTGACGGCGGAACCCACGGCGGAAAACCCGGATCGTAAGACTCCGCCCACCATAGAGAACCAAACTGCCGCTTGTCGGGCTGGTACAACGTCGCGGAATTCCAGGAAACACCCCAATCCACCTCAGGACTCAGGAAGGTAAACAGATTCTCCACCGTCCATTCCAGTTCCGGCAGGGTATGACGCCCGCTTAATTGATAGGTCTGGGTGGTCCGTTCGGTATACTCGAGGGTTTCTGTTCGCAAATACGGCGCCGCATCCGGTTCCTGATTGCCCGGATCCAAAGAATCCGCGGGATTATACCCCGGGAAATACCAAGCCTTGCCGCGGGTATCTTCGGCCAATGTAGCCGTACTCTCGGCGGAACGGGTGTACATATACAGAAATTTATAGGCACTGCTCTCCGTTTCAATTCCCAGAACACCCAGTCCGCCCCATTGCACTTCTTCGCTGGCCTGGGTAACATCAAACAGCGATGTCTTAAAATCCCCCTGGCTGGGCGTTCCCTGGCTGTACTGGGGAGTCATCAGGCTGCCGGGACTCTCTACCCAATACGAATCATCCACTCCATCATCATAATAGGAACTGTCGCGTTCGTAAAAAACATTGCCGAAGCCGCCTATTTTAACACCGTTATCAAATACATATTTCCCACCAGCCGATTGCGACCACTTGTAATCAATCGGAGCATTACCCCGTGTAACCCCGACCGATTCATCAAAAAAACCGTTCGAGGGGATATCCCGGTCGTCCCAGCCGAGCCAATTGACTCCTCCGCCATGATAAGTCAAAAAATCATCGTTTCCAAAAACCTGGGTATTGAAGCTGGTTTCGATAGATGAACTAAATACGGTTTCTTCCGGGATGCCCTTAAGGACCACATTCACTGCCCCGCCGGATGCATCGCCCTGCTGATCGGGAGTGAAGGTTTTACTGACCTGAATGCTCTCGATCACCGCCGAAGGAAACTGGTCCAACTGCACTGCACGTTTATCCGTATCCGCCGTCGGCAGGCGCACGCCATTCATCTGTGAATTGACATAGCGATCCGGCAGGCCGCGTATGACGGCGTATTTGCCATCCTGTACCGTTGCCCCCGAGACCAGCTTAAGGGCGCTTGCCGCATCGCTGGCTCCTGCCCGGCTCATTAATTCAGCACTGATTGAACTCATCAGGGAGGGGCTTTCCATTCGCAAGTCCAGCAGCGCCGCTTCCGTGCCTCCTCCAAGCTGAATATCCTGAACGATGAATTCCTCCATTTCAGTAAAATCCCCGGCCAGGGCCGCATTTTGATCGGTCATGGCACCCGCTTTGACCACAACACCAGGCTTGACTTGGCGAAGATAACCCTCTTTTGCAAAAATCAAGGTATAGGTTCCCGCCGGAACTTGATTGAAGACATAATTGCCTTCATCCGTTACGGTGGTTTTGGTTCCGGTTTCGACAATCGTTACTTCCACGGCGGCCAGCGGCACATCAAAATCCTGATCCGAAATCACGCCGCGAATACCCCCGGTCTGCTCAGCCGCCCATGCGGATGCTACAGACAGCAGCAATACCATCACCCAAAATCTGAGGAACAGACACCATTTCACCATGGTTGGCTCAGTCCCTCTCGAATCTGGTTCAGTCGAGCCCACAGTTCGGCATCCGGCTCGACAGCAGACAATGCCAGGGAGCAACAGGCAGCCGACAGATCCTCCGCCCGCGGCCTGGAATTTGGATTTTCAACTCCTTCTTCGACGGCTTTTTTATATACCATTAATGCCGTCTTAGTGTCTCCCATAACCTGATAGGCTTCGGCAAGTTTATGCAGCGTCCGGGCACGATCGATATTGACAATCGACAGCCGCTGGACGTCAAACAGGGCCTGCGCTGCATCACAGTCGTTGCGAGCCTTTGTTTTATCGCCGGCTTTGAATCGAAGTGCTGAAAGGCTGGCCATCGTGGAAATGCGATGATCCATACGCCATTGACTATCCTCCAAAAGCTGGTTCGCCTCTTGAACCAGTTCCAGAGCCTTGACGGCATCGCTATGGTTTAATGCAAACCCGGTCAGCGTCATCAGCAATTCCATCCGAACGAAATACGGCATCGTATTCCAGACCGATTTCATCTTCTGTTCAATCCGATCACGACGCTGCGTATCGGAGTAAAACCGATTGAACAATAAAGCATAAGCCTGCTCGACATTCTGAAGAATATCAAATCCCCCTTCTTTGCCCAGCGATTCTAGTACCTGGATCTGCTCATCAAAGGCCCCATCATCGCACTGCATCGCTCGTATACCTTCAACTTTTCCTTTTTGCGAATCTACCACGCCGATTTCATATTGGCTGGCCTGATCGCCTTGTCCCAGCAGGACCAGGGCTTGGGCCATTTTAACGTTGATAGTATCTTTGCGCCAATCCTGGGCTTCATCACTAATCTTCCGGGCTTTAGCCAGAGAGTCTTTAGCCAACTCGACCGCCCCGCGTTTGGCATAATAAAAAGCAAGTTCTGCATAACAAAGTCCTCGCCGCCAGTCGTCAATCCCTTCGCAGTATTGGGCCGCACGTCCGGGCTGCTCCAGTTTCAAACAGGTCATCACCACAGCCTCCTGTGCACGGCTTCGGTCTTTGATGTGAGGATTCGTCGGAATGGAGCAAGCAGCCTGGAACGCCAGGTCCAGCAGCCTGGCCTGATACTCCGCCATGGGCAGATCGGGTATGGAAGCAGCCTGAACGGGTATGGCCATAGCGGAAGGCCCCACATCTGACTTACGATCACAGCCGCATTGCCACAGCAGCAATGCAGACCAAACCATCATCATAATTAATCTGTACCTCAACGCTCTGTTGCTCACTCAAAACCCTTTGTCTTTGCTATCCCGGATGAACACTTCCGGCATTCTTTTTGGTTTCCAATACAGATTGACCGCTAATCCGAATCCGGATTGCCGAATACTGACAACACATCACAATGACTTATCAGTATTGATAACCCGCATTTCCATCGCCGCGACCAATCAGCACGGGAGATATTTGAGGGCGAACTTTATCACCTGATTATGTGCATATCGTTAGCGTTTTATTCAGTTTTGATTTGACATCCATAACAGAGTGCCGACCCGCATAAGAGGCTATACGGTCGCCGGCCTGTGCGATACAACAGAAGCGACTTTAAATCACCGCAATATCAGAAGTTAAATCAAAACCTAACCGATGATCTTTAGGTTTGCCGTCCATTTGGGATTATGTCTCATATAAAAGTGAATTTAAAGAAAAATAATTCAATTACCAAAGACCTGCCAAATTGAAAAGGAAACCACATGAATTCCTTAATAAAAACACAAAAAGAAGGGGACCCTTAGAGTCCCCTTCCTGTACATATATTCAATCACCCCTCGATACTTCAAGTCATGGATCAATTAATCCGCAATTTGAACAAAGATCGGGTTTGAATAGAACCATAGATCCGCATAGGCCTCGGCCACATCATGCAACTGCGTATTGCTGAACAGCTCAATACCGGCAAACAGCTTTCCTGCCAGCTCGGCATTGTCCATCAGGTGATAAAGTTTGTCATTGGCCTGGGTATCAGCCAGCGGATTGCCCATGGCATCAGTTTCAAATGGAACATTTGCAGGCATGTTCGTGCCACGAAGACGGAAATAACAACTTTTTTCGGCTTTGAACTGGTACACATAAGTCATGGTGCCATCTTTGCTGAAACCACCGTGACGATTGAAGGTAGCCACAACAGCCGTGCTGTCGTTGGCTGCCCTGGTGTAGTTTGCATCCT
>CAZKAI010000023.1:16606-44805 GCA_964550565.1 uncultured Pirellulales bacterium | reverse complement strand
TTTTTACATCCTAACAAATTGAAAGGTTTTGTCCATTTCCGTCTGAGGCAGAACAAAATTACCAACTGCAATAGCAATTGCTGTATCACAGGCGTCAGTACAGAAACATGGAATGACAGTATTGGGGGGCTGGTAGGCAGACAAAGTTCGGGCATTATTACAAACTGCTTCTGTACGGGTACTATTACAGGCTATGCGGAAGTTGGCGGATTGGTGGGGGAGCAGAATGGTAATGTATGTCAATCCTATAATCAATGTACTGTAATCGGTACCGGAACAAATAAATACGGCAATTCTTCTTGGGCGATTGGAGGGATTGCAGGCTTCCAGATGGAGGGATCAATAAAGGATTGTTACAACACCGGCCATATCAGCGGTTATTTGCAGGTTGGAGGAATAGCGGGCCGGGGTGCTTGGATTCAAAATTGCTACAGCATCGGGGTGATTTCAGGCTATTCCGAGACAGGCGGATTATCCGGCAGAGACATTGGGGCTGTCAATTCATACTGGGATATTGAAGCCAGTGGTGTTTTAATCAGTGGTGGTGGAAAAGGCAGAACCACAGAACAAATGAAGCAGGCAGCGACCTATATCGGATGGAATAATGACGGTTTAGTATGGACACTATCCGAAGGCCAGGATTACCCGCATCTGGCATGGGAGGGGATGGCAGGAGACTATTTACCGGTTTATTCTTTATCGGATTATGTGCCGGGTATGGGTGAGGAATGGGATCCGTATCGTATTAGTTCCGCAGAGCAGTTGAATAAAATCGGGCTTTTTCCTGATACCTGGGACAAAGTATTTGTACTTGAGCAGGATATTGATTTTGCAGAAGGTGATGGAATAGAGTTTAAGACGATAGGAATTGTGGGTATACCCTTCTCAGGTATGTTTGATGGGAAAGAGCATACCATTTCAAATTTTTCTCGTCATACAAACGAAGAAGAGTTTTTTGTCGGATTATTTGGGTATGCATACAACGCCGTGATTAAAAATGTGAGACTCAGAGATATCAATGTCTGTTCTGTTGGCGGTGGTATTGTAGGAGGACTTGTCGGAGTAATGGATGGCAATCTATCGTCCATTGAGAATTGCTCTGTTACAGGTTATATTAACGGAGTGGGCGATATCGGCGGTTTAGTCGGTGTTGTTTCGGGAAATATAAGCAATTGCTGGAGTAATTGCAGTGTTGCAGGAGTATCTAATGTAGGTGGGCTTGCAGGGTGTCTTGCCTATGGGACAATGATTCATTGCTATAGTTTGGGCAATATAAAAGCTTTAGGGGGTTATATAAGAGAATATGGTTACGAAATAGAAGGACAATTAGCTGGGGGACTAGTGGGACAGCAGGTCGATGGGACAATTTATGCTTGTTTCAGTAATGCGACAGTATCCGGCAAATCCATGGTTGGCGGTCTTGTCGGGGCACAGGCCAAAAGGTGGGATCTTGTTTTGAATTATCCTTTTATTTCAAATTGTTATGCGACAGGGGAAGTTATTGGCGATGATGGCGGCAGTTATATAGGGGGACTGGTGGGATATCAAGATATAAATATGGGAGGGGCAGGTATTATTAACAGTTATTCTGCTGGTCATGTCACCGGGGGAGATAACAGCAGCTATGTGGGCGGATTTGCGGGATATAGTGAAGAGACTGTTTTAAATTGTTTTTGGGATATTGATGCCAGCGGCATCACCCACAGCGCCAGTGGGACGGGACTGGAGACCCAGCAGATGATGCGGCAGGAGACCTTTGCCGATTGGGATTTTGCGTCTGTGTGGTCGATATGTGACGGAACGAATTATCCGCGGCTGCAATGGCAGATACCCGAGACCGACTGGGTGTGTCCGGATGGGGTGGGGGCGGAGGATTTGGGGCATTTTGCGGGGCGGTGGCTGATGGACCAGTGTGCGGTGTTGAATGATTGTGCGGGGGCGGATTTGGATGCCTCCGGCGTGGTGGATATGGCGGATTGGACGCTGTTTGCGGGACGGTGGATGGAGGGGAATTGATGATTTATGATTTGCAGATTGTCGATTGAGGGAGTTTGTGGAAAATTTGAGGATTTGAGATTTCAGAGACAAAAATCACGTCGCTTGCGCTCCGTGCTGCTGTTCTTAATTTGAGCGGGCACAGGGTCACGAAGGGCAACCACAGTGGGTTGCCCCTACAACGCAACGCACAAGGTGTAAGAAAGGGCGGACACACAGGTCCTCGCCCTACGAAATGTGTTGGGTATCGATTGGGAAAAATTACTTTACCGGGGATGGGTATTTAGTTATATTATATCGACTTTATACCTGAAAATTTAGGAGATACGCATGGAAACAATTGGAATCATCGGCGGCGGTAACATGGCCGAGGCGATTATTAAAGGTATTATCGGGTCGGGTATATACAAAGCCCGGGATATTATGGCGTCGGATGTCCGGCCGGAGCGGCTGAGTTTTCTGGCCAAGGAATACAAGATAAAGACAACACTGAATAATGAGGAACTGGTGCAACACGCCAAAGTGCTGCTGATTTGCGTCAAGCCGCAGAATGTCAAGAAGATGCTGGACGGGATTGAGGGCAAGACCCGCGATAACACGCTGGTCATCAGTATTGCGGCGGGTATTACCACGGCGTATCTGGCCCAGCGGCTGAGCAATTGCCAGGTTATCCGCGTGATGCCCAACACGCCGGCGATGGTCGGTGAGGGGGCGGCGGCGTTGTTTTCGGCCAATGCGTCGAAAGATTCGATTGACCATGCGCTCAAACTGTTTTCTGCTGTGGGACGTGCGGTCCTGGTGGATAAAGAAGAATTGATTGATGCGGTGACGGCCATCAGCGGCTCAGGCCCGGCGTATTTTTTCCTGCTGATGGAAGAAATGGTCAAGTCAGGTGTCAAGATGGGGATTCCGGTGGATATTGCCGAGGATCTGGTGTATCAGACTGCCAAGGGAGCTGGGGTGCTGGCCAAGCAGGCCTATGCCCGCGGTGAAAGCCCCGCTGAACTGCGGCGGAAGGTGACCTCGCCCAATGGGACGACCGAGGCGGCGATTAATGTGTTTGGCCAGTTGAATCTGGGTGACACGCTGTTTGCCGGTTTCGAGCGGGCTCGTCAGCGGAGTATGGAGTTATCGCGCGAGGTAGAAAACAGCTAAGCGATTCTGAAGTACTTGATTTGCACATAAAAAAGGCCCCGGCTGGAACTCAGTCGGGGCCTTTTCTGTTTTTATCCCATAAATGGATAGCGGTAATCGGTCGGGGGGATGAAGTTTTCCTTGATGGCCCGCAGCGATACCCAGCGGGTCAGGTTCATCATCGAGCCGGCCTTGTCGTTGGTGCCGGAGCCGCGAGCCCCGCCAAAGGGCTGCTGACCGACAACGGCGCCGGTGGGCTTGTCGTTGATGTAGAAATTGCCGGCGGCGTGACGCAATTTGTCCAGTGCCAGATCGATGGCATAGCGGTCGCGGGCAAAGACGCAGCCGGTCAGACCGTAGATGCTGCTCTGGTCGCAAAGCTGCAAGGCATTTTCGTATTCGGCATCTTCATAGACGAATACGGTCAGGACGGGGGCGAAGATTTCCTCGACCATCGATTCGTAACGAGGATTCGTGTTTTCAATCAGGGTTGGTTCGATGAAATAACCTGTGGCGTCGTTGCATCCGCCGCCGAAGAGGATTTTGGCCTCTTTGGAAGCACGGGCGCGGTCAATGTAGCCTTTGGTATTGTCAAATGAATCACGGTCGATGACGGCGTTCATGAAATTGCTGAAGTCCTGGATGGGGCCGATTTTGACGGTCTTGAGCTGGTCGATGACCTGCTCCTTGATTTTGGGCCAGATGCCTCGGGGGACATAGACCCGCGAGAGGGCAGAACATTTCTGCCCCTGGAATTCAAAAGCCCCGCGGACCATGGCGGTAGCCGTGGCGGCAATATCGGCGGAGGTGTGGATGACCATGAAATCCTTGCCGCCGGTTTCGCCGACGATGCGGGGATAGGTTTTGTATTTGGCGATCTGGTCGCCGATGGTTTTCCACATGCCCTGAAAGACAGCCGTACTGCCGGTAAAGTGCAGGCCGGAAAACAGGGGGGAATCAAGAACGGGATTACCGACCTGTGAACCGGAGCCGGGGATGAAATTGATCACGCCGGCGGGCAGGCCCGCTTCGTGAAGAATCTGCATTATCCAGTACCCTGCATAAACTGCGGTCGAAGCGGGTTTCCACAGGACGGTGTTACCCATCATCGCCGGGGCGGTGCACAGATTGCCGCCGATGGAGGTGAAGTTAAACGGCGTTACAGCAAAGACAAACCCTTCCAGTGCCCGGTATTCCACGAAATTCAGGTTGCCATACGGAGAGTACAGGGGGCGGTCTTTATACAGTTCCTGCATGTAGTAAGGGTTGAAACGCCAGAAATCAACCAATTCGCAGGCACTGTCAATTTCAGCCTGGTAGGGATTCTTGCTCTGGTTGAGCATGGTGGCGGCGTTGAGGATGTAGCGGTATTTGCCGCTGAGCAGATCGGCGGCCTTGAGAAAGACCGACGCCCGCTGCAGATAAGGCAGGGTTTCCCAGTCGTGTTTGGCTTTCTGGGAGGCTTCGATAGCCAGTTGGACTTCTTTGGGGCCGGCCTTGTGATAGGTTGCCAGCACGTTGCTGTGGTTGTGCGGCTGAATGCACTTGCCGGTATTGCCGGTGCGGATTTCTTTGCCGCCGATGATGAGAGGGATTTCGATCTGCTGCGATTCCAGTTGAGCGATAGCCTGTTTCAACAGGTCCCGTTCTTTGTTGCCGGGAGCATACGAATAAACCGGCTCATTGACGGGTTTGGGTATGTTGCTGATAGTATTGTTCACAAAGTTACTCCACCAAAAAAGGTTTATCTCAATAAAGTCATTCTCTGGTCGGGGTAATAAAAAATACCCCAATTCAGTTTATATTCAGGATAGATTATGGTTTGGAATCGTTTTATTCAACCAGGATTGCCTCAACGGGGCATTCATCCGCGGCCTGCTGGACGGTTTCTTCTAATTCAGGGGGGACGGTATCGACAAGGACTTCGGCTTTATTGTCGCCCATGGTAAAGACTTCCGGGCAGGTATCCACGCATAATCCACATGCGGTACAGTTGTCGTCAATTCGTACTTTCATTTCCAGTTCCTTTCCTTGCTTAACTTGAAATGTACCTGTTTTAATCGCTATACGAGATTGACCACCGGGCACGAGGCCAAATCTTCTCGGATTGTATTATAGCAAAGAAAGCCTCCTTTTTACAAGCAAAAGCCGCGTCAGATTACGAATATTCAGCGGTATTAAATATCAGAATATACAGCCGTATTTTGCCGGCAGTCTGCTCAACATTGAACAGCATGGCATCAATGGTGGTACTGTTTGGAATGCGAGCGGGTGCCAGAACAAGAAAATCCCCCTGCTCAAGGGTACAGTTCAATCTGCCGGGCGGCAGGTTGGTTGCCCGGTAATCGTCCTGGGGGGCGGCCTGAGGCAGCCGGAGTTTAATCAAAGGAGAATAAGCCGGGGTTATCTGAAGCTCAATGGAGTTCTCCCGGGAGGTTAACGAGGGTTTAATCATCCATCCCATATGTCCAGGATCGAAGGCTCTGGATATCTGGGTAGCGGTGGTAAAAAAAACATATCGCTGCTGCTGGAGTGTAATCGTGGCAAATAATTCGGGTGTCTGGTCAAGGGTTGTTAAGACTTTTCGAGCAACTCGGACAGCTCCCACGCTTGATAATATCCCAACCAGTTCCGATCCCCGCACAGACTTGCCTTCGCCAACTGTTATTCCGTTCTGGGCATAAAGAGTCTGGTTCTGAAAGGTGACGTTTTTGGGACGGAATGTCTGGAGTGCTTTGTTCAGAGAGTCTATCTGGTTATAATCGATTTCGAAAGTGACAATATCAAAATTGATCTGATTCTGGAAATTAGGTGTTTTGACAGGACCTAAATCCTGCAGTGTCAGGTGTTTGGATGCCGGCAGGGAATCAACATTCGTTTGGTCCTGGAGACAGCCCGCCGCAGCAAAGAGAATACTGATTATCAGTGTATAAATACATACTCTCATGGAGGCCATTATATAGCACCCATGTATCATGTCAAACGAGAAAACGCCGCTGTGTATAGGTTATACCCGTAAACGCGGTGATTCACAGAATTCGATGGCGACAGAACTGGCCAGAGAATTTGACGGGCGTACCATGTAGTCGGAAGGAGCAACGCGGACGACGCGGGCGTAGCTGGAAAAACTTCCACCGTACGCCAGCAGGCCTTCGGTGGGCGGGACGGTCATTTCCACGCTGACCAATTCCCCGTCACGAAGCTTGGCATTGTTGACCTCGACAAGCATTCCGCCAGGGCTGACGTTGATTGTGTTGCCTGAATACAGTTGACCATCACTGAGCCCGACTTTCTGGCACAGTACGGTAAACTTCAACGGCAATCTTTTGTGTTTTCTTCGATCCGAGTCCATTTGGGTTGCCTCCATGCAACGAAGCAATAAATATTGATATTTTCTATCAGTTTAAAAGAGCAATCTTTATGCCAGAAACCGCCACTTTTATAGGTCTTTCAGATAACTGTATAAGTGTTTATTTAACAATTGGTTACGAAGTTTAAATTGGGTCGGTTCACAGCGTCTTATATTTCTTTTCAAAGAAAACGATGTATAGAATAAACATCTTCCTCTAAATTATTATCGCAGAGGTTGCCTGTAAGATTAAATAATTCACTGCAAAATAAATTTTATTTCCTTATAATTACAAGGCTTATGTAGAAAAAGCTTGTTATTTTTGCATCGAAAGAAGTGTGGTTGTTGTATTTTATCAACATGGATGTTGACATTTTGACCTAAAATAGATATTATTGGCCGTTATGGCGGATATATTGTTCACGAAAATCGAACAGGATGGCAAAAAAACAACAGATAGTCACCTTGTGGGGTCGATTAATCCAGATGCTCTCTCATTATTTTGCTCAATAGCCGAGTCTCTCGACAGCGGCTTTATCCTATTTAATCCCGAATTTGATATCCTTTATTGTTCACCTGTAGCAGATCGTTATATCGAACTATGCGGGGCGATTGATTTATCCCTTGCGGCAGGAACGGATTCTAAGGTAAATTGGAAACAGGTCTTGTCGGATATTTTTGAACAGCGGCGTGTCACACGTCTGAGGGCTGTTCGATATTGTTTTCAACGCAAAAACCGGATGCTCGATATCCTTTGTGTTCCAATTCTGGATGCCCAGGGGTGTGTATCTTATGGCGCTGTCGTGTTCGAAGATGTGACGGACAAAACCTTACGGGAAAATGCGATGATTCAGGCGGAGCGATTGATTTCCATCGGCAAAGTGGCGGGAAAAGTTGCCCACGAACTGAATAATCCCATGGATGGCATTCTTCGCTATCTGAACCTGGCGATTCGCGTTCTGGAGCAGGGCAACGGGGACAAAGCCCGCGATTATCTCATTCAGAGTCGTAACGGATTGATGCGGATGGTGGGGATTATCTCGGAGCTGCTTGAATTTTCACGCGGGACACACCAGGCGGTGGAGCCGGCGCCGCTGGATAAGATTGTGGATAATGCCCTTGGCATGATGAGCGGGGTTTTATCGGGAATCGAGGTCTGTGTTCAAAAGTATTATGACGGCCACGCCCTGATGATGCGCAATGATAATCTGTGCCAGGTCTTCTGCAATCTGATTAAAAATGCCGCTGATGTGATGGAAAGCAATGGGACTCTGACTATTACCATCGGACAGGACGGTACCGACTGGGTGGTTCGGTTTCAGGATACCGGGCCGGGAGTGCCGTCGGAATTAATGACGGCCATTTTCCAGCCATTTTTCACGACCAAGACGTCGGGTCGGGGTACCGGGCTGGGGCTGGCCATCTGTAAAGATATTGTTGAAAAACATCATGGAGCCATCAGCGTGGAATGCCCGCCGGCCGGAGGAAGTATTTTTACGGTACGATTGCCCGCTGCATCCGGTCTGAGTACGACATCCAGTTAAGGTAAATTCTCATGACAGCCAGACATGCCATACTTGTGATTGATGACGACACGATTATACTTGAATCCCTGTGTGAGTTTCTCAGAATCGAAGGCTACAGCGCCGAAGGGGTGCGAAATCTCGCTCAGGCTCGACAGAAACTGCAGGAGCAGACGTTCTCGCTGATTATTTCCGATGTGAATCTGCCCGATGGGGATGGATTTGAGGTCCTGGCGCTGACACGGCAGAGTTTTCCGGGGACGGTGGTGATTTTGATTACCGGATATGGCACGATTGAAAGCGCCGTCGAAGCCATCAAGATGGGGGCCTATGACTATCTGACCAAGCCGATTGTGGATGATGACCTGCGGCTGGCGGTGGAGCGGTCAGTGCGTCAGCAGTGCCTGATGGATGAAAACCGCCAGTTGCGCGAGCAGCTTACCAATCGCTATCGCCTCGAGAACATCATCAGCCAGGACTATAAAATGTCCCGCATCTTTGAACTGATAGAAGCGGTTGCCGACAGCAAGACGACGGTACTGATGACCGGGCCCAGCGGGGTGGGCAAGAGTCTGCTGGCGCGGGCGCTGCACTTCCGGTCGCCGCGCAAGGATAAACCGTTCATCGAGGTCAGTTGCGGAGCGCTGCCGGAAACGCTGCTTGAAAGCGAATTATTCGGGCATGTCAAGGGGGCTTTTACAGGCGCAATCCGAGACAAAGAAGGGAAATTTCTGGCCGCCGACGGGGGGACGATTTTTCTGGATGAAATATCCAGTGCGACTCCGGCCATGCAGGTCAAACTGCTGCGTGTACTGCAGGACAGACAGTTCGAGTCCGTCGGCAGCAACCGTACAATCAATGTGGATGTGCGGGTGATTCTGGCATCCAATACGGATCTTGCCGCGGAAGTCAAGGCGGGGCGATTCCGCGAGGATTTATATTACCGCATCAATGTCGTGACGGTGCATGTGCCTCCGCTGGCCGAGCGTCCGGTGGATATTGCGCTGCTTGCGGATTATTTTTTGCGTCATTTCTGCCAGGCGCATAACCGCAGCAAGCTGGGCATCACTGAAAAAGCCATCGAGTGCATGCAGCGCTATGGCTGGCCGGGCAATGTCCGCGAACTCGAAAATGTCATGGAGCGCGCCGTTCTGCTGAGCAAGGGGGCTTATATCGAAGAACAGGATTTGCCGCCGGCGGTGGTCAGCCAGAGTAAACGACTTGGGTCTTCGGATTATTCGGGAGTCAGCCTCAAGAAGGCACTGGAAGGACCGGAACGGACAATTATTCACGCGGTTCTGGAAGCTAATCAGTGGAATCGCCAGGTCACTGCGGATGCCCTGAAAATCAATCGGACAACGCTGTATAAGAAGATGAAGCGGTATGGCCTGGAAGATGAAGCGGCGCGGTTGGGATTTTAATGTCTCTGTGCTGAAGCTGCATCCGCCCAGAATGCATTCTTTGTCCGTCAAAATGAATGATTCATCTGCCCCTGACGATTAATGACAAAAGCCATCCTTTGTATCCATACCTACTTGTTTTCCGTAGAGCAATCAGAATTATACTGATTTTTCTCAAGAAAATTCAGTACATAATTATTGTTTACTGTTCTTTAGACTCTGATTCAACAGATAAAACGTTTTGCTGTATTGATTTGCGTGATTAGGGCAAGATTGTTTTAAATGATTATTTTACTTTCAAGGTTTTTTTGGAAAACGTCGATGTAATCTTTTCAATCGATATTTTGCAGAACACTATGACACGGAGGTCATACATGGAAACTCTGCTGAAATCCAATATTCAGGCGGTATGGGAACATTATTTCCAAAACCATGATACTCAATCTCGAAACATTCTATTAGAACATTATCTTCATTTGGTCAAATATACCGCAGAACGGCTTCACGTTCGTTTCCCGCGGTTTGTTGATGTGGAAGATTTGTATAGTGCCGGAATATTCGGTTTGCTCAGTGCGATTAAGAATTTCAAGCCCACACAAAATGCCAAATTTGAAACCTATGGTGTTCAGCGTATTCAGGGTGCAATCCGCGATTATATTCGAAAAACAGATTGGGTTCCTCGGCTGGTTCGTTATCGTGCACACCAGCTCCACAATGCAACACAAAAGCTGGAGGCCCTTCTTGGACGGCTTCCTGCCGATGCGGAACTGGCAGATGAATTAGGGATGAATATGGACCAGTTTTACCGTTTTCAGCGGGACGCCAACGCGGTGGTTCTTATCTCATTGAACATGAATATGTCGGAATCCGACGAAGATGAAGAATTTTCGGAATTATATACGGTTTTTGACCCGAAAAGTCAGAATCCCTGTCATGAAGTGCACAAACAGGATTTTCAGGAATTCATCAAAAAAGGACTTTCACGGGAAGACCAGCTTATCGTAATCCTGTATTATTATGAGCAGATGACGATGAAAGAGATCGGCGATGCACTGGGATTGTCCGAGTCGCGCATCTGCCAGATGCACTCCTCCATTCTTGCCAAATTAAAAGGGCAATTGAATGCATCTTTGCTGTGTTTTCAGTAAGTGATTCACAAAATGAAAAAAAATATGGGCCGGATAACTCAAACACGGCTTCTTTTTGTTCTTTTAGACGACAATAGCATCAGAAGCTGGACAATCATGCCGAGTCCCACCAATGAAAGATAGATCATGGACAGATTCTCCGGGTGCTGTTGGAACCATGCGGTGAAATGAATATTCATCCCCAGCAGGGTAACTTCCAGCCCGATGACCACCAGGAATGTTCCTATGCCGCTGCAGCATAAAGCCATCACCGGCTTTCGAAGGTGCCAGCACAGCAGCACTCCAATCATCCCCGCCAGCACTGCCGTCAGCAGGATATCGAGCTGCTGCAGACTGATATGCTGGATAATCTCCTCAAAAATCAGGTGGAGTCTTGTCGAAAAAGAACTATCATTTTCGATAAACCGGCTTACACTGGCTATTTGAGCAGAGGTATCATGGCTCATCGGCAGATGCACAGGGGACTCCAGTGATTCCAGCAATGCGGCAGAAGATTCCTGGGGAGCCAAACCGCAATAGAGGATTGTTCCGAACAGAGCAAATATCAGCGTCGCCAGAAGCATTAAAACTGCTTTTTTGAATAACACCAGGACCAGGCACACAAGAACCGCTCCAGCCGCTGCACAAATCCATACCGACAGGTTGAACCATTGTGAAACGGCCAGACCGCAGAACAATCCTGCCGCAGCCCCAAGCAATCCGACGATGGCGGTACCGAAATACAGGCCCGCAAGCCACAGCAGGAAGCCCACAATCAGCATCAGCAGCCCGCTTTTCAACAGCACGGCTGAAGGACTTTCCTGACAAAGACTTTCAATTCGTATCAGTATCTCGTACATCGTGTGTGGAGCGATATGAAGTGCCGAAAGAGGGCGGGCCGCACTTAATTCTGTCTTTTTATCCGGAGCGGCACACTGGCGGCCTTTTCCGCCCACGCCTGAGAGAGATCGCAAATATCCGTGACTCGAAAAGGTGTTTCATTTTCCTGACTTGTCCTGGACAAAATGTGTTTTTGAATATATTTTGCATGCTGCTGTTCCATTCGCAGGATAGCCCATAACCGTTTTGCCAGATTCGTTTCCCTGAGTTGTTCGGCCTGTTCGATGCGGACTTTGTAGCGGCGGATAGCATCCTGTTCATCATCCAAATCCAGCCATAACATCTGTTCATTGTCATCCGCGATATGAATATTGCCCATCCTGGTGCTTGGACAGCCGCCAAGCTCATGAATCATTTCCGTCAGGATCATGGCATGCTTGAGCTTTCGAAACGCGAACACTTTAAGTATGCCGGCGATGTTCCCGTAAACGACGCCTGTGAGCATGGAGGCATGGTGGATGTACTGGATTGCCGCCGCCTCTTCCAGTTCAAGATCCATGTTGAGCAATATTGTCAGATTTTGACGTGTAATGACCATGTTTGGCACTCCTTGCGGACTGACGCCGCAGCCGTATTGATTGCTATACAGTTCGATCAGGATGACGGACCGAAAATAAATCATTGATTTCAAAGGTGTTCATCAGCGGCAGAAGCAATCGGATTATATCCTTGTTGCCTGTATCGTTATCAGATGAATACCGCATGATGAAGCATCACATGAACACAACGGTTGAATTGACAAAAAACTTGAGCAGGGTAACAAGATACTTTGAAGGCATGAAAAAAGGGCTGGTTTGAGGCCAGCCCTTGTGATGTTTTATTTTTCTACTTTGACCAGGACATCGAGGTATCGTGTTCCCCATTTTTTGGCGACCTTATGGTCGTTGAAGAACACATCCAGCCGATTGCCTTTGATCAGACGTCCGCGGTCTTTGACTTCCACCGGACGGTCATGATTATATCCCGGGATAATCATTTCTGTACCGAACGGGACTCGTTTATCTGCGGCAACAAACACGTCCCCTTTACGAATTTTGTGCAGATCTGCTGTCCGGCCGTCGGAGAATTTTCCGCAGCATCGCGGACAGGCACAATAACCCGTCACCCGCATCCGAACGATTTTCCATTCAGGACGAGCCGCATCGGGAGTCGGACAGCTTTGCAGGAGAGCGATAAGCTGCTGGTCGTCGGTTTGCGGCTGATCCTGAATCTGCGGCACAGCCGGTACAAAAGAAATATTTTCTATACTCGATAAAGTCGGTAAAGTTGGTATAGTCTGCCCTTCAACAGGGATACGTGTACTTAACAGAATAGGGCCTGACGCTGTCATGCACATTCGCAAGCTAATCCAGACGCATGCAGCCGCTGTGATGACGATGCAGGCACGAATGATATAACGTCTTGTATTTTCAGCAAATAGAGTTTTCTCGGAAAGACTCAAATAGGTACCCTTCCCATAAACCTTATTGACGGGTTTCTGTCGCAAGAATACGACAATACGACTCTGAAACTATTAAAAAGAGCTTTTTTGCCACTCCGTCGGCTTACCAGAAACTGGGTGCATCCCCCGCACATATCAGCGTAGTAGCGGGATTCTATCAAAACGGGAGTAAAAAGTCAATGGAATTAGGGAGTATTAGAAGATGAAGTGGATTTGGAATGTCTTAGACAGTTTTCCAGCGGTTCTTTCAGTAATTCAAGCTGCCATTCGACGATGATGCCTTCTTTAAGGAGCTCACTGAGGTAGGCGGGGCCGGATTTGGCGATCATGCCGATGATATTGCGGGGCATCAGGATTTCCAGGGCAATATGATGCTGCTCGGCAATGGCTTTGCAGCAATCGCGGATTATGTCAATACGTTTAAGGAAGTTCGGGTCCGGTTTGGGCTGGCGGGTTGGAATCTTTTTGGCGGGCCACTCGGAAGACTCCATCGCGAAGGCTTTCCGGAGGGCCTGCTCAAGACAATCCAGACGTCTGCCTTTGCAGTGTTTAAGCGAACCCAGCAAGATACTGAAATCCGGATTGGCATGGGAATCGGCCTGAATGGCCAGGTCAATAAGCCGTTCATTGTGCAGGATGCGAAATGGCGGCAAATCAGCTTTCTGAGCCTGTTTTTCCCGCCACAACCAGAGCTGCTTGAGAAAGGCCAGTTGTCGGCGATTCAGCAGACTGCTGCCTTTGATGCGCCAGTCACGTTCAGGGTCGATATCAGGCTTATGGTTTACTGCGGCGCGCACGGAACGGCGGCACATCTGCTGGTGCCATCCGGTGCGACTCTGTTCCTGAAGCATGGCTTCAAGCCTTGCCGCCAGTTCCAGCAGATGATGGGTATCCATGGCGGCGTATTCGAGCAGATGGTCGGGCAGGGGGCGTTTGGACCAGTCGGCTTTCTGGCTGCCCTTGCTGATGGTGACCTGGAGGATGTGGTGGAGCATTCCGGCCAGGTTTAAGGATTCCAGCCGCAGCAGTTTGCCGGCCAGCATGGTATCAAAGATTTCGCCTTTGGGTTCAAATCCGAAACTCAGCCGCAGCATACGCAAATCATAGCCGGCATCATGAAAAATCAGATTCTTTGACCCCAGAACCTCAAAAAACGGTTTCATATCCAGTTTGGTTAGGGGATCGATCACATAATTTTCCCCATCAAAGCTCATCTGGATCAGGCAGACTTTTGGATAATAGTGATGAAAACTATCTGCTTCAATGTCAACTGCAGCCGTAGACACTTTCCGGAGTTTGTCCACGAGGTCTGTCAGGCCCGCAAGTGTTGTGATATATTGATAATGTAATACCTTTTTGCTCAAAACTACGCCGATTCCATACAATCTTGCTGGATAAACACCCCCGGCTGATTTTGCAAAGTCCGGAGGTTGTTTTATTTCATGCATTATTTCAATAGAATACCTTTTTGTTCCAAATCCGTCAAGGTTGAATTCCGGTATTCTGGATTAGCAGATTTCAAAGAAACGGGTCGGTCAAAAACGCGATAATAGCCGGATTGTGTCACTAAAACGCATAAATAAGGACTATTTTGCTGTTTGAACAAACTCTTTTTTTTTGCTTGCAATTGACCGCACCAGCGATTACAAACAGTCGTATGCTCTTTGGAAACTTGAATTAGCTTTGCGGTTCGGCCCAATGCGGGCCGAATGAAAAAAAGGGAACACGGTGAAAATCCGTGGCGGTCGCGCCGCTGTATGTACCCGATGCCCGAAAAAGGGCAAATCCGAAAGGCAATGTTCCACTGTCCAAAACAGGATGGGAAGGAGCCTTGAGGTAGGATACGAGCCAGAAAACCTGCCGGAAAGCATAATTGCGTAACGTTGTTCTCGCGAGAAGGAACAAGGCGTAGGCGGATGGAAAATGGCAGTTCTGCGGAATTGCGTGATTCTATCCGATTTTACAAGTTGAATACAAAGCCGTCGCTTCCTGCGTGGGAGCGGCGGCTTTTTTGTTTTTATCAACAGGTCTTCGCGTCAAAGACCGGCGCAGAACAGGAGGTTAACAGCCCAACACATGGATTTATTCTAAATCGCTATTTCCAACAGTCTGTCGCGGCGGGCACAGATCTGCCGCCCGCCGCGGCAGCTTCAAAACCAAAAATAAAACCAAGCCTTCCGGTTATTCGGAAGCCAAGACAACATGAGAGGATGTGTATGAAAGGAATGTGGATGCTGTTGCTGGTGTCGCTGGTTTCGGTTCAGGGTGTTGCGATGCAGGCCCCGACGTATTCGAATGCGGCTGAATACGTCGCAGGCTCAGGTGCGAATTCGGCGTATATCACGCTGGACTTTGATGGCAGTTCAGCTTTTGTGTTTCAGTATCAATGGGACGGACAGGCGACAGCCTGGGATGCCCTGCAGGCTATCGATGCGGCAGGTGCATTCGAGATGTCGTATGCCGACTACGGCTGGGGTGTCTGGGTCTATGATTTCGGATATCCCGACGCTGCGGAGTTTGATTATGGTGCGGCCAATGCCGGCTGGGCGTATTTTATCAGCGAAAACAATTTCGACTGGGACTTCAGCATGGTCGGTGTGCAGGGCCGGACGCTGACGGATGGAAGCTGGGATAGCTGGGTGTGGACGGATTATCCGGCGGACTGGTCGATGCCGAATCGTCAGCCGGGGCAGGCAGCCGTGCCTGAACCGCTGACGCTGGCGCTGATGGGACTGGGTGCAGTATTAATACGGCGGAAATAAGAGTTTAATCAGGGTCGGCAGGGATGCCGGCCTTGTTGTTGTATACCCAACGGGTATGATTATTCCGCGAGCAAAAGAAGCACGTGGTTGAAACTGCTATACTTAGCAGCGACGAACCGAAAAATTTCAAGTAGGATCAGTATATATTCAAAGGTATCATGCGAAAAGAATTGATAATATGGTTGATGCTTGGGGCAGCAGCGGTCGGGTCCGACTTTGCCACGGTTGTGGTACAGTCTAAAGGGCCGTTCGGGACGTATCCATACGACCAGCCTTCAGCGGCCCTGGGGGAACCGACGTCATGGATATATGATGACGATACCTATTTTGCATCCTTTGCCTGTTCGCTGGTTTATGGTGCCTGGAGTACCGACCCGCAAAATGAGCGGACCGTGGTAACGCTTGGTTCAGGCAGTTCAATCGTGCTGGGGTTCGATCATCGGGTGGCCGACGATACAAATAATCCATACGGGATTGATTTTATTGTCTTTGGCAATGCAGCGTTTATCACACAGGGTGTGGTCCGGCCGGACTCGGATATGGGGGCACTTCGGCTCAGCAGTCCGGCGGCGGTCATTGGCGAGAAAATCAAAGTAGAGGTAGCCCAGGACCCCAATGGCCCGTGGTTTGGATTTGCCGGCGGGCCCTATGCGGATAATCTGTTTCCGACTAATCGATTTGCATGGGATAGCGATGACAAAAGCTGGGGGCAAGCCCTGGACCCGCTTCAGCCGGTGAATCCGAACTTGAAGCTGTCCGATTTCTCAGGATTGACGGTGGCCCAGGCCGTTGAACTGTATGAAGGTTCGGCCGGCGGAACGGGATTTGATTTGCGATGGCTGGCTCCGGGGGATTTTGAACAGTTGCGGGCCGATGACCAGACAGGCAGAAGATGGATTCAATATGTTCGGTTCAGTTATGTCAGTCCGCTGGCCGGCGAAATCGACGCGGTGTCAGATGTAGCGGCATGCGGCGATTATCAGCATCCTCTTCCGGCCGGAGACGTCAATCAGGATTGCCGGGTGAATCTGCTGGATTTGGGGATTCTGGCGGAAAACTGGCTGGTGTGTACATGGAATTGTCAGCAATGAAGCCCAAAGCCTTTACTCTGATTGAACTGCTGGTGGTCATGGCGATTATCGCGATGATGCTGGGGGTGCTGGTGCCGTCATTAGCACGGGCCAAGGAGCAGGGCCGGGAGGTTTATTGTCAGAATAATCTTCGCCAGATGCACATTGCTGCGGCGGTCTATGCGGAAAACCAGCGGGGATTTCTGCCGATCGCCTATTATTCAGTTAAGCTGCCTGCCCAGCGTACCCAATATTGCTGGGATTTTACCGAGAGTCGCAGCAGTGAGGGCGTGGTTGTGCAGCCCGGCCTGCTCTGGCAGGAAGAGACGATGGAAAAAGTCCAGCAGTGTCCGTCGTTTAAAGGCGATTCCAATACGACAGCCAATCCTTATACAGGGTATAATTATAACACCAGCTATATCGGGCGTGGTCAGTATGAGGGAATTGTATTGCCTGTGCGGGACCATGAGATTCGATATCCTGCCGGGTGTGCGATGTTCGGAGACGGCCAGACTGTCAATGGGGCGAATAAATTCATGCGAAGTCCGCTGCCGTCGGAGACGGATATGAATTTTTCCGGGCGATGGGGCGGCACGCAGGGCTATCGACACAATCAGAATACCAATATTGCCTGGTGTGATGGGAGCGTGGAGTCGAGGGCGGAGCTGTTTTATGGTACCGATTCAGATGGAACAAGTGACCTGCTTCGGCAGTACAACGAGCAGAATCCGCAGAATCCGATAGGATTTTTATCGGAAGATAATTCTGCATACGATTTACGGTAGTTTCCACTTCACAAGCCTGTGCCTGTAATATACAATTCAGGCATGGATAAGGAGCTGATACAATCCGGAATGGTTTCACTGGTGCGCCCGATGCGGGGGCTTTGGCGAACGGCATGTCAATTTCTCTGGCCTGCCCTGTGCCAGGCCTGCTTAACTCCCATTGAAGAAGATGCCGGGGGATTATGCTCGACCTGCTGGCGGGAGCTTTCCACGGCGGTGGGAAGCGACTATTGCCGCCGCTGCGGCAGGGCGGTCACGCGGTATGGACTGGTAGCCAATCGATGCGGCGGATGTCTGGAGGAAGAACTGGAATATGAAGGCCTGTGCCGAGCGGGATTCTATGCGGGGGTATTAAAAAATTTATTGCTGGGATTAAAATTTAGAGACCAGACCGAAAATGCGGACTATTTGGGTCCAATTCTCCAGGGAGCTTTTGAGGCGTCCGGGTTTTCCGATAAAATAGATATATTAGTTCCTGTACCTTTGCATTGGCGTCGCCGGCTGGAGCGAGGTTTTAATCAATCTTACCTGTTAGCCTGTCAAATGCGACGATTTTGTTCGACAATATCGACCGACCTGGTGCGAATGCGTTATACTTGTCACCAGTGGGAGTTAGAAAACGACTCTGCGCGTCGTAAAAATGTCAAAGATGCCTTTGCTGTCCGTGACGGGCATCCTTTTCAGGGTAAAACCGTGTGCCTGGTGGATGATATTACCACCAGCGGAGCGACATTAAAAGAATGTGCTGCAACCCTGCATCAGGCCGGCGCCAAAGCAGTCTATGCCGCGGTCGTGGCGGTGGCCGAACGGATGGATTAAAGCAGTGGGAATTCAATGTTTGACTGGATGCAGCGGGAGGGCTATAATGGGTAATGTGTATCTGTTGGAACAGGTTTAGCGAAAGGGAGGTGGCATTATGGCGTTACTGTCCTTTTTGGATTCGAACAAGGTCCGATACGAATTGACGAGACACCGACCGGCGTTTACTGCTCAACAGATGGCTGCGGAAGAACATGTGCCGGGCATGCAGGTTGCCAAACCGGTACTGGTTCTGGCCGATGGGGCATATTATATGTGTGTCCTTCCGGCCTGCTGCAAGATAGACCTTGCGGCGCTGAAGCAAGGTGTTGGGGCCCGCGATGTGCGGCTGGCGGATGAAGCTGAAATGGCAAAACTCTTCGGGGATTGTGAACTCGGAGCTGAACCGCCGATCGGCTGGCTGTATGGGATTGAGACACTGATGGACAAATCCCTCGACAAGGATGAGTTCATTACGTTTCAGGCCGGCTCGCATGATCAGGCGGTGCGAATCAGGCTGGCTGATTATAAAATACTCGCGCGCCCAAGGACACTGAGCTTCGCGTATCACAGCCATTAATCGACAAGCAATCGCAACATCAAGTTATTTATCAGGAGGACCGAATGGTCAAAAGGGATTTTGTTTTTATTGCGGCATGGATGGGACTGATAACGGGGGTGGTTTTTGCAGCGCCTCAATTGCAGCAGCAAACATTGTTCTCTCCGGTTACGGCGGAGTTATTCGGGCGGCTGGGCAATGACATTCCGTCCTCTTCGTCGAACCAGACCGATATTCGCATGGTATTCCTGCAGGCGGGTATTATCCTGGATGAGCAATCTGCGGCAGTCTATGAACAATTTCTGCGCGGGGTGGGCCGCAGCGAAGGGCACGAGGATTATTCCGATACAATCTTGACGGCGATGAAACGGTATATGGATGCCAATGCGGATCTGGATGTTGCGGCTCTGGCATTAAACTGTGTCATCGAACAGGCCAATACGCGTCAGGACCGTGAAAATTTGTTAGGTCGCAGTCTTGGCCAGATGGCCGCAACCAATCCGGTTTTTGCTTCCGATATTGCGGCCCAATTGGGATTGTATGCAGCCGAGAAAGCGGATTATGCCGGGGCGGCCGGTCAATTTGATTATGCCCTGCGTTTGAATCCGTACAACCTGCTGGCGATGGGAAAGTGGATGGAATTGACCGAACCCCAGACAGCCAATGCGGCGGTCACGGAAAAATTAATCTGGGAACGCCTTGTGCTGACGGTCAATCCGAGTAATCTGGAGGCCGTGATGGGTTTTGCACAAACGGCGTATCATGCGGGGCTGTATGAATGGGCTGCCGATGCGTTTGCCTATGCGGCGGGATTGTACGAGTATCTTGAGCCGGGCAAAGGCTTGCACGAAGAGATTGCCCTTGGATGGATTGAAAGCTGTTATTTGTCCTCCTCCCGGCAGACGCAGTGTGCGGCCATTGCCCAGCGGATGCGTGACCGCGGCGTGGTGAATCCGGTCATCGAAGCGGTAGCGGCGCTGGCAGTGGAAAAAACCGGAACGCTGGATCAGAAAAAACAAATTTTGACTCAGGCCGCAGAAAAACTCGAGCAGCAGGGCAGCGGTCAGCAGGAGGGCATTTATGCTTTGAATACAGGATGGTTTTACTGTTTTGGAACCGAGGATCCGGAAAAAGCCCTGGCCTGGTGCAACCGGATTTATACCAAAGAGCCGAATCTGCCGGGGGCTAAATCGCTGATGGCCTATGCGTTTTTGTTGAACCAGCAGCTAGATCTGGCCCTGGAATATGCAGAGCCGCTGGCCCAGAATGATCCGATTGCCGTCCTGACGCTGGCCGGTGTATATATTCAGAAAGATCAGAAGGAAAAGGCCATCGAATTACTCAGGGGACTGCTGGAAAAACCAGTGTCGCTTCCAATCATGCTCAAAGCCAGAGCGGCATTAAAAGAAGCGGGTTCGGATTATGTTTCGGAACTTTCATCCGGGATTATTGAAACCGGTCTGAAAGACAAATTCGGAAAACAGATTATACCCGCATTTATTGTGCCCAATAAGCTGTTTAAGGCTAAACTTAATTTCGGCGGGGAGGAATTCTTTTTTGGCAGTCCGCTCGATGCCCGTCTGACGCTTGAAAATACCGGCTCGATGCCGCTGATTATTGGTAAAAATGGGCTGCTGGCAGGGCGGTATCGTATTGATGTCGATATTCGCGGCGACATACGCAAAAAAATTCCTTCCCTGCTGGAGGGAACATTCCGCCCGGGACGGGCGATTTTGCCGGGCGAATCGGTCACCGTGCGGCTGGATGTCAATACGGGGGAATTATCCCGTCTGCTGTTTACCTGTCCGCAGGCTTCTGTTGATATTGATTTCGCTCTGTATCTGGATCCGGTTGTTAGCGGCGATGGTTCGCTGGGTAATGGCGTGGCTGGCACCGGCTTGATTCAGACCGTCATACGCCGTAAAAAGGCCGAAATGACTCGGGAATTCCTGCTTCAGCGGCTGGATGCCGTGGCTAAGGGCCAGGAAGGGCAGCGACTCCGTGCTGCCGAATTGTTTGCGGGTTTGTATGCTGAACAAGCGGCTGCTAAACTGGGAAATATCCCCTATAAATATGTAGCCATTGAGCCATCGCTGCTGGCCGACTCGGTCAGACGGGCCATTATGGATGAAAACTGGAAAGTTCGAGTCCACATTATGTCCTGTCTGGGACGCTACTCGGTCGGGTTGGATTATGCAATGACGGCCTCCATTTCTGAAAATTTGAATCACGATGCCTGGCCGGTGCGAATGGTCGCGCTTTGGCTTCTGGCCAGCCAGCAGAAAGATTCATTCCAGCCCGTACTGGACTGGAAGGCTCAGCATGATCCGTTCTGGCTCAACCAGCGTCTGGCTGTCATTTTGGGCGGTAAAACGCCATTGCCTGGGCAGTCTGAACCCGCCGCAGAGAAATGATTGTAATCGTTTAAATAACAGGTGGTTATGAGCACTCTGAAAAAATCGTAAAAAATTTAAAATTTTTATTGTGTAATGCGAGGAAATTTTGTAAATTCTCCGCCTTGCAATGCTAAGTAATGATACGCTAAAAGAAAGGATTAACTATGCCAGCAAAAGTGGATGTCGAGACCTGCACAGGATGTGAATCCTGCGTCGAAGCTTGCCCCAGTGAAGCCATTTCGATGAAAGACGGTAAGGCTTTTGTCGATTCTGATAAATGCGTCGATTGCGGCGTCTGTGTGGATGAGTGCCCGGTCGAAGCGATTGCCATGGAATAATGCCATAAGGCTTTATTCTGGAATGATTTAAAATTACGACCTGCGGGTTGTATGAAGTAACAAAACAGCTTGATTAACAACTTGGAGTTTTATGCGGCAAGGGTTTTTTGCCCATGCCCCCATCGTCTAGAGGCCTAGGACACCGGGTTTTCAACCCGGCGACAGGGGTTCGAATCCCCTTGGGGGTAGTCATAAGTCACTAATTAGTAGAGATTTACAAATTTTTTCTAGCGGGCTCTGTGGATGTCATATCGCCAGCATTACGTTGAAAAGTAATTCATTATAGTCAATTATTATATCATCTTGTTTTAATTAAATAGATAAAATGCTCTTTTTTTCTTGCAAAGTTAGATCCGCCTAACTATATTTATCCTATCTGAGCAATTGTTAGTTGTAAAGTATATGGACAATGTTTGATCATGGGAGTGTAAATTGCTCTTCGGGAAAGAAAGCAAAAAAATTTTAGAAAAAATGTTAGATAAACCTAACTATTTTTACTCATAAAAATACATATTGGATAGAAATGTGGCAGATATGTTGTTTAATAATGCAGGCTTATTAAATAATAAGTAAAAGTAATAAATTGAAAAAATTCTCTTGTTAATCCCATAGGATATTTTGTAAAATAAGCGTACTTGAATTTCAGATAAGGTATTGATGTCATTTGTTTGGCAGAGAAGCTCTGTAAAAACATGTTAAACTTCAAATGCCTGGAATCGGTTAAGGCAAATATTTGAGTGACATTAAATTCCCTGAGTTGACTCTACGGGAAGTTACTGTGTATATTAGGTTTTGGTAGCCAAGGGGTCGTCAGGACACAACGCGATTCAGTGTGATTCGTTTCGGTACAGGACGATCTGTATCCGAAAAACGAGAGTGGTGATATTGTAGAGTGTCATTAAAAATGATAGTGTGAAAAGAGGAAAGGGAAAACGATGAAAAACACTGGTATTGCAAAAATGATTCTTCTGGCGTTGTTACTCGCAACTGTTTCGTATGTTAGTGCGGCTGTTCCGCAAACGCTGGTCTCCGAAAGCACACTGCTGGGAGGGCAGACGCGAACAGCCGCGGGGAATACTTATGCCCATGTCAATGATGGGCAGACATCTTATATTGCTTTTCAGAAGGGGGGGGTTATCAAGGTCGAAAATCTCAATGGAGCGCAGACCTACAGTACCTTGTTTACTCAGGCCGACTGGGCTACAGCCAGCGGGGGTGCCAGCAACCTGACTGTATTCAACGGTTTTGGCATTTCAGGAAACTATCTGGTCTGGACCGACAGTTCATCTGACGCCGTCTGGAAAGCCGACACAGCGACAGGTGCCATCAGCGTTATCGCATCAAAAAGTGCCATCCAAACTTACTTGGGCGGAACCGCTCCTGCCAGTCTTGCTTCGTTCACCGTGGCTCCCAACGGCGGGATAACCTACTATGAAAGCAGCACAAAATCCATGTTAAATTGTGACATGAATGGCACACTGACGACGGTTTTGCCGTCGGGATTCAATGCCAATTCGATCACAACAGGTTTAACGTATGACTCCGCCGGTCGTCTTTACTGGGGTGATAATACTGCTGATACTCTCTACCGGGCAACCTCGGGGGGTATCATTGAAACTGTTTTGTCCAATACAATTGTTTTTGGATTGACTGGGCAGAGCAATGCTACGTTTGGAGATATCTTCTACGGTGAAAATGGATGGGTTTATTTTTATGAATCCGTGGATAACAGTATTTTGCAATTCAATATGAATGATCCGGCCAATACGCTTGGTTTTCTGGTTGAGGACAGCGGCCGTGCCGTCACCTTTGGTCTTTACAATGATGGCGTTTCCGACTATCTGACCTATCATAATTATACGGGCGATTTACTTGCCGTGACAATTATTCCCGAACCCGCAACGATGGCCCTAATGGTCCTGGGCGGGCTGGGATTGGTCCGGCTTCGCAAAAGGTAAGATTTAAACCCTTACGCGACAGCGGACAATAGAATTCAGACCCGGCGGATGATTTCCGCCGGGTCGTTCAGAGGCTTATATGGTGCGTCTATTGCTATTACTGACAGTTTGGAATGGTATTGCAGCATGGGCAACAGCGTATGCAAGATACTATGTCGTCGATTTATCCGATTCAGCGGCCGGATCGGCTATTATTCCTTCTGTTGGGTATGGCATCAATGATGCGGGCATGATTACAGGGCACGGCCAGCCGACTGCGGATAACAGCACATCGAAGGTATTTTTCTATAATCCAGCGACAGGGAATTTTATTAATGCAGGAAACCTGGCCGGTAATTTTGTGGAAGGCAATGGCGGTAACGGCTATTCTATCAATCAACAGGGAGTGATAGTCGGCCGTAACAGTATTTCTGATACATCATGGGCGTATCGCCCATTTCTGTTTCATGATGTGAATTTGAATGGCGCTGCAGATTCCGGCGAAATGCAGAATCTTGGGCCGGAAGTGGAATATGTTTCCGGTGTTGCCAATGATATCAACGATTCCAATCAAGTTGTTGGTTACAGTACAGACGCGTACTCTGTCACGGACGGCTGGGTCTGGACGGATAGCGATCATGACCTGTCGTATGATGCGGGTGAAAAACAATATTTCGAAGCTTTGACACCGATGTCGATCAATAATGCGGGGCAAATCGTTCTTACCGGCTCCGGCCAATCCATTTTATGGAATGATTCGAACAGCGATGGTATTTATGCTGAGGGTGAAAAACAGATACTGCCTGTACCAGGTGGTTATTCATCCATTTCATCCACATTGATTAATGAGAACGGCAATATCAGCGGCAGTGTGAAAAATATCAACAATAAAACCAATGGTTTCTATTGGAAAGATACCAATCAGGACAATATCATTGACGCGGAAGAATATGTGTTGTTTGGAGCGGCAATGACCAACACTTTTGTTCGGGCAATGAATAACCAGGGTCAGCTTGTAGGCGGGACGCTTGACTATGGCAGCCAGCGTGTTGCCTATATCTGGACCAGAGAGCAGGGGATGACCAATTTAAACGATCTGGCCGCTTACACCCATGCGACTCTGGGGCCGGCTTCATTCAGCCAGGCCGAGGCGATTAACAACCACGGGATTATCGTGACCTCCGGCTGGTTCGACATCAATCACGACGGCAAAAAAGGAGCCGCGGATATAGAACACGTTTTTGTATTGATTCCGATTTCTTCAGGCGATATCGACAAGGATGGTTCGGTTGATCTGGATGATTTTGAACTTCTGGCGGCTCAATTCGGCCGCGGGGATTGTTCTTCCGGAAACGCCTTTTGTGATGGAGCGGATATAACACAGAACGGCATGGTTAATTTGGACGATTTTACATCCATTGTGGAAGATTGGCTGACAACTCCTATTTTTAATGACGAGAGGGAAAGATGAAAAGACTACACACCAATATTATCGCGGCAGCAGTATTATGCGGCATTTTAATAACCCCTGTGATTGGCGCGGCACCGGACAATTTTAAGCACTTGGTTCCGGCTGCTCATATTATCTATAATGGATCGGGTACCCCGGCGTCAGCCATTGGCGGATTCTGTTATATTCCAACAACCGGACGATTTTATACCAGTACGTACGGCAGCGGCCGCGGAATTCGGGTATTTGTCGGAAACAACGAGGAGTTTCCGGTATGGCCCGCTCCTTTTGCTCCGGAGAATCCCTTGCAGACCGCAGACGGCAGATCCTGGCATTGTGATACCGATAGTGATTTGACCAGGGTTATGGGGGCGACCAGTTTTGAGAATGGGACGATGAATCCGTTGACTCATCTGCTCAACGGCTTTACGGTGAATCCCAAAACCGTTGTGTATAATGGCAGGACATACGGCCCGTATGAATTGGCTGTACTGAGTAATAACACAAACTCCGGGACTGTCAGCGTGAATAAACGCCTGCTTACCTGGGACTTTCGTGAAATCTGGTCCCCTACGAGCAAGCAGCCGGATCGAGCCAATGCTGAATATGCCCCTGGATATCTGGAAATCGATCGGTATGGAGTTGAATACGGGTATGGCTGTACGAACTGGAATGATGCCTTTGACAGCCTGATGACGTTTGGCCAAATGGCCGCTGCGATAGGGGCTTCGGTATCTGCCCCTGTGACTACGGACCAGGTGGGTGGACGTCGTGCTGTGTTTTCTGCCGATGGTGCCAAGGTGTATTTTGTGTCTGCGGATATGCGTTCTTCCGGCAGGCTGTTTACCGGGGTATGGTCGGTTGAACTGGCCACAAAAACGGTGAAACGACTGTTGGATGATACCGCCTATAAGATTCAAAGGCCGATTGCCGAGCCGGCCTCGGTGGCTATCGGCGTGCGGAATTTTACCGGTCAAAATTATGCGGACCATATCAATCAGGTTCTGTTCAATGGAACGGATGCAAGCGGCAATATCGGCGGCATCAACGCCCTGGTGGATGATGGCAGCGCTGTACCGGGTATTTATCCTGCCGTGCCGGCGGAAGCCATGCTTGATTTTCTTGGCATGGCCCCTGACACGCCGCTTGACAGTCGTCCCGGGTATATGTCGATTACAGCAGATAAAGAAGGGAATTTGTATCTTTATACCAATTCTCCCTATTCGGCCTTATATAAATATGATACCCAGGGAAGACTGCTCTGTATAGCCAATCGGCTTGAGCACTATGCGTTTAATACCGAGGTTTTGGGTTCGACATCAACCAATACAGCATACCTTCGTCTGGATGTACGCGAGGTAATTGACCCCAATACCCCGGACACTCCAATCGTGCAATTGATGTTTATGTCTACAGCGGGCAAATGTGTGGCCGGCGTGAATGCATATAAGCCTATGGATTTCCGCCGTGACGGGGTAATCAGCGTGGCTGATACAAATTTCTTTAAAGCCCAACTGCAAAAGACATGGAATTCAATGGATCCGAATGTTCCGAGCGGGAGCCAGGACTATCTGGATTACATTCAGGCGGACTTGAATGGCGATGGAGAATTTGTTACCATTGACGGTATAAAGGTTATAGAAAAACCGTGTGTGACCGAAAAAGACCGGGAGATTTTCTGGCAGTTTGTCCTGCCGGGTGATGCGAATTTTGATCATGTTGTGGATTTAAGTGATTTTGCAGATCTGGCTGCCAATTATGGCGAAACCGGGAAAGACTGGTCGCAGGGTGATTTTGATTTTGATGACGATGTCGATATGGATGATTTTATATTATTAACTAAAAACTGGTTGAAGCATTATGACTGAGAATGGATTGAATACAGGACATAAGAATCGGATAATCAGGGGCTTTACCCTGATTGAATTGCTGGTTGTCATGGCCATCATTGCGCTGCTGGTCAGCGTGGTTGTGCCGTCTTTGAAGCGCGCCCGGGAAAAAACCCGGCAGATTGTCTGTATGGCTCATCTGAAGGATATTGGTCTTGGCATGCATACCTATGCGATGGGCAGCAAGGAGTTATTCCCGGACAGTTATACCCTTGGCGGTTTCAGTTTCAGGGCCGCTCCGGGTTATATCGATCCCGCTGATAAACGAGGCATGGCGGAAACCTTTGGCCTGGCGGCAGTACTTGATGCACATGATATTGTCCCGGGTATTTCAGATATATGGGTTTGTCCCGGTCAGCCGCATCAATGGATGAAAAACTGCGGCAATACCTATGCGTTCAGCATTGCTGCGATGCTGAAGACGACCAAGATTACGGATATGAAACGCTTTTCCAAGACATGGCTTGTATGGGACAATTATACCCTGATGCCCTATACTCCGGGGGTGCGGTCTTCCGGCTCTGAAACGGGTTTTGCCATTCCGGCCAAGGATCGCCTGTATCCTCACAATTACAGCCGCAATGAAGATCGCGTGAATAACAAGTCGGCAAATGTCCTCTATGCGGACTCTCATGCCGCTCCTTTTTATGAGCAGCCATGAGAACAGGATATGTATTATTTCTGTTCCTCCTGCCTGTATTGGGTGCGGCGGACAGAGTTCCAGTGCGTTATGTCGGCGGACGTGTTTGCATTCAGTGCGAGTTGGCTGTGGGCGAACAAAGTCTGCCTGCGCATCTTGTTGTTGATGTGGGGGCGATGTATCCCCTGATACTTGACAAGGAAGGTCTTTCCGCGTTTGAGATTCAAAAAACCGATCGATTCACCTTGACGCTGCCCACATTGTCTCAGATTCGGAACCTGCCGTATCAATCTGCGGACTTGAGCAGTTTACGGACATTCACCAAAGAGTATGCCGGTCAACTCAGGGAAATCCCGGTCCTGGGGGTGATTGGGCTTCCTGCTTTCGACCAACAGGCTGTGAAGCTGGATATTCAGCAGGCTGTTCTGGAGTATGGTGATATCATCCGTGCCGGCGAAGACTGGCTAGCCCTGCGGTGGGTCCAGACCGAATCAGGATATCGTATTGCCGTCAATCCTTCCGAAGACTATACCCTGCAGGCCGGTTTTGTTACTTCCTCGTACGAGACATGGATCGATTCGGTCTGTGCCTCGATTGCAGGATTTCCGGGAGGCGATTTTAATCAGATGATGTCCGGCGGAATCAATATTGTTGAAATGACTGCGATCCGTCCTGTCGAATTTGACTCGTCCAGTCATCCGGATGT
>CAZKAI010000023.1:10973-16506 GCA_964550565.1 uncultured Pirellulales bacterium | reverse complement strand
TTGAAATGACTGCGATCCGTCCTGTCGAATTTGACTCGTCCAGTCATCCGGATGTCATGCTTGGCAACAGCTTTTGGCAGAATTTTGAGGTGATTTTCGAACCCGCAACGCGGACAATATGGCTGCGTGACAAAAAAAACAGGCTTTCCGACCTGGGAGAGCAGCGGTATTTCCAAGCCCTGGTCGATGAGGACCCGGATGCCATTGAGGATTACATCGAGCATAATCCCTCATCGCGAGTGATTTCCGAGGCCATCGAAAAGCTTATCGAAATGTATTTGAATGCTTCGGTGGCGGATAAGGAGGCCATCACTCGTGCCTGTGACCGATTGATCCGACACCGGTCGCCCAAAGATGCCGCGGAAAAACTCATTGGATTTGCCGACTGGCTCTTTGAACAGCAGCGTTATGAAGACGACGTGATTGCCGTTTTGCTGGAACAGGCCAAAGCATGCAGCATGAAATCGACTGATGCTCTGATGCTGGGATATGAGGCGATGGGTCGGCTGGGACGATATGCGATGCTCAAAAAGGACTGGACCCAGGCCCGGCTTCATTTGCTGTCGGCTCTGTTCGGCCAGCCCGCCAATCCCTCGTTTAATTACTGGATGGGGCAATATTACGAAGCGAATAGTCAGTGGGAGCGAGCCTGGTCGCGATACCTCAAGGCGGCTTTAAGTAACAATCCTCACCCCGACGCAGTCCCGGCGATTGGAAAACTGAACAATAACCCTGCATTTCGTCAGGCTTTTTCCATGCAGGATGCCCAGGATTTCCTGGATGGTTATGTGCCCGTTTTTAATCCGGCGGATATTCCCGAGCCGCTCCAGAAACAGACTTTGCTGATTGAAGCATTTACCTGCGGAGATGATAAGGCTTCAGCCCCGCTTGAATTGGCATTGCAGGCGCTGGAGGGAGTGGAAAATGTGATGATTGCAAATTATCATCTTGGAATTCCATCCCCGGAGCCTCTGGAAAATGCGGCATCCCGGACGGCAGCGGCTGCGTATGCCGGAAATCGTATTCCTTTGCTGGTTATCAATGGTTCTGTCGCGGATGCCAATCAACTGCCCCTGTTGAATCCCGCGGATATCATTCAGGGACTTGCGGCCTATCCTTCCGTCGGCCCCGTTGCACGTTTGCAGGTGCAGGTGTCTGCTGTTTCCGGCCAGGATAAATGCTGGCAGGTGATGATTCCTTTGGATGGTTTAAAACAGGTCCAGCGAGGCGATGTTCTTCTGGTAGAGCATCGCTGCATGCTGTTTTCTTCCACACAGATAATTATGTTTCGAAATGTCGTACGGGCCGGTCTGTATAATCAGAACGCTGTATCTCCAGAGAACCGGATAACAGTGAAGCTGGATTTGAATGCCATACAATCAGACAACCAGGGCTATGTGAAATCCATCCAGGATGCTGGACAGTTTGCTTTTTCAATGATTCCGGAGTATATTGATCCCCGGATGTGCTCTGTTATTGTCAAATTATATGATTCAGAAAGGCGTCTGGTTGCCGTGGGAAAACAGGCCTTGAACAATGTGCAGGAAGGCAGCTATGGCCGATAAGAATGTCTTGTTTGAGGTTCTGTGCGAACAACTGCTGCCGGCCCGGCAGCGTCTGCATCAATCCCAGATTAAGAATGGTCTGATCAGAACATTAAATCGACTGATGTGGATTATTCCCGTCTTGTCGCTGGCAGTATTCGTTTTTGCATGGAGCATCGGATCCGGACAAAACACAAAAGAGGTTTTATTTGTGATATTGATTGCCGGATTATTGTGGACCGGAGTTGTTTGTCTTTGGGCATGGTTTCATCGGCCCGACTGGTTTGCGGTTGCCTGCCATATTGATCAGGCAACAAACGGGCATAATCTGATAGCGATCGCTTATGAACATAGTTGTCTGGAGTCTGCGTCGCTGTTTGCCAGAGTTGCGATCTGGCGAGGTCTGGATTTACTGAATTCCTCCGGCATGGATCGTTTTAAGCCGGCAATTATACCTGTGCAAAAATGGCGTGTTGCATGCGGCGGTATGGTTCTGGTTTTATTATGGGGCCTTTTATTATGGATTCCTGCTCGGACGGACATCCTGGGGGGCAGCCAGAAGAACCGAATCGTTTCAGCAGATGACATTGCCGATTCAACGCTTCAAAACCAGTCCCAGCAGATGCAGCCTGCTTCCCAGCCGCCGGCCGGCCAGCCTCGGGTTTTAAGCCAGCAGGCATCCAATAAGTCCGTGCTGGATGAAGCGATGCAGAATATCACTAAACTGGCTGGATTGTCCAATAAGAGCCTTTCGTCTCCAGAGCAGGCCGGGGCACAGCCCTCGCAGGCCACTCCAACGCAATCCGGCGGAGGTGTCTCAGCCAGGAGCGAGGAGTCGTCGAAAAAAGAGAATATCGCAGTCCGTCCCCCTTCAAAATCCGATAAAGCCGGCAAAATGTCAGAACAAACCATGCAGCAGGAAAATATCTCCAATGCCCCGCAGAAAGGGGTCGCCGGGAAATCTCCGGATGCCGAGTCCGATATCAAGGCACTGATGGCCGCAGGAGGGATTGAGGAATTGTCGGAACAGGATGATGCCTACTGGGATCGGCAGCAGCAGCAGCAGAATGCACCTTCAGGCATCGGACAAAAGCCTGAATTGTCCGACAGGCAGTCGGCCCCGAACCGGGAGCTGGGATTGTCCGGTAAACCGGGTGACAAGGCCGGAGATGGCCGGGGCGGACCGGGCATGATTAAAAAATCCCGTGCGACAGCCTCTGCGTTATCGGCTACAACGATTCCTGTTCAGGTCAAGGGGCAAACCCAGCCGGGCAAATCCAAATCCTATACCCAGTCACTGCCGCTTTCTGCGACGGAATCGGCCGCTGCAACCTATGATGAAGCATACAGCGCTGCCAGCGAAGGGGATATCTCCGTGTATATTCCGGATTCTCAGTGGAATTCGACTATCGAAAATTATTTTTTAAACCTGCGAAAAGCTAATTTTTAAACGTAAGGGATACCATGCAGCAACCAATCGACATGAAACAGGAACTTCAAAGTGTGACGGCTCTGATGAACGAATTTCAGCGTGCATTTCAGGCCCTGCGGAATGAAGTCAGAAAAAACTTTGTCGGACAGGAAACCCTGGTTGACGATGTCTTGACGGCCTTGTTTGCGGAGGGACACGTGCTGCTGGAAGGGGTTCCCGGCCTGGGCAAGACCCTGCTGGCACGAACCCTGGCGGCATCGCTGCAGCTAAGCTATGAGCGTATCCAGTGTACGCCGGACCTGATGCCTGCCGATATCCTCGGATGTATGACGTTTGAGGAAACCGATCATGGGGCTCATAAGCTGGCTTACAGACAGGGACCGGTTGTTGCTAATTTTGTCTTGGTCGATGAAATCAATCGCGCCACCCCCAAGACGCAGTCCGCCCTGCTGGAAGCCATGCAGGAAGGTCAGATTACCGTCGGTACGCGGACCATTCCGCTGCCGCAGCCGAATATTTTCATTGCAACTCAGAACCCCGTCGAGCAGGAGGGAACCTATCCGCTGCCGGAAGCTCAGCTTGACCGGTTTCTGGTTAAACTGAAGGTGCATTATCCAAAACCTCAGGAATATCACCGGATTATTCAGCAGACCACCGGCGTCCAGGAGCCGCAGATTGAAGCCGTATTGGATGGTGAGAAGATACTGGCAATCCGGAAAACCATCCGGCAGGTTGAAGTGACCGAGCGAGTCCTGAACTATGCGATCAACCTGGTGGTTGCTTCTCAGCCTCAAAATTCCACTCTGGATCTGGTCAGGTCGCATGTCATTCTGGGCGCCAGTCCTCGCGGCGTACAGGCGCTGGTTAAAACAGCCAAAGTACGGGCGCTGCTGGACGGGCGGACGTCGGTATCATGCCGAGATATTCGAGACGGGGCGTACTCCGCCTTGCGTCATCGAATGATGCTGAATTTCTCGGCCGTCTCGTCGAAGGTCACCCAGGACAGCATCATTGAAGCAATTCTGGATAAAGTTCCGGAAGTGATGGATTAAGGACCTTATGCTCTTTACCGAAGCAGAACTCAGCTTGTTGTCTTCTTTGCGATTGTTCCCTCGTGCCAGGGTGCGCCGGCGAGTCTTGTCCGACTTTCGTTCCAAAGATCAGGGCGAGGGATTGGAATTTGCTGATTACCGGCAGTATATGTCCGGTGACGATATCCGTCGTTTAGACTGGCACCAATACCAGAAACACGGCCAATTGGTGGTTCGTCAATACGAGCAGCACGAATCGGTTTCATTTGATTTAATTGTGGATGTCTCTGATTCGGTGCTGTGCGGCAGCTTGAACAGGATTCAGTGTGTAAAAAAAATCAGCGCTGCATACGGATTTGTTCTGCTTCGACACGGATGCAAAGTCACTGTCTGGCCGGTTGCGGATGAGGTGGTTCCCAGGACGTTTTTCGGGCCGACACACTGGCTGGAGTGTGCCAATCATATTGAAAGAATGCCCGTCGGCGGACGGAGGGATCTGGCAGAGATTCTGGCTGGAGGGGATGGCCATCGCAAACAAGCGGACAGTCTGATTATCGTATCAGATATGATCTGCTCGCAGGGATACGACCACCTGGAATCGGTTCTTGCACAGCTTCGGCAAAATCAGCTTTATATCCGGGTTTATGACCCGACAGATGCCGAGCCTGACTGGTCGGGTGATTTGACCCTGGTTGATTCCGAACTTCAGGCTGAACAGCCCCTGGTCGTGGATCGTCGAGTGATTGAGGCCTATCAGCGGGCTTATAATCAATATTATCAGAGTCTTCGTCAATACGCCCAGCGGCGTGACTATGCTTATCATGACATCCGTGCAGACTGGGACCTGGACAGACAGATTCATGAACTGGCCCCCGATGCATGGATTCGTATCTAAGGAAGGATATGAACATTGTTATTTAATGGTATTCCAATCTGGCTTGCTGTGTCGGTTGCTGCGGGAATGACCGGTTCTCTGGTTGCCCTGCATCTTCTGCATCGCAAGTATATTCGTCAGCCGGTGCCGACCCTGCTGTTCTGGCGCATGGTCAGCGATAACCAGCGGCGTCATCGTCTCGGCGGCCGGTTTAACCGCCTGTGGACATTTCTTCTGCTGACAGGAATTGCTCTGTTATTGAGTCTGGCAGCAGTTCGGCCTTCGTTTGTTTTCGGCGGGGCGGACAAGGTGCGGCATATCGTGGTCGTGGATTGCCGGGCATCCATGGGAATGACTGACGCTGGCCAGACTGCGACCCGGTTTGATCGAGCCCGTCAGGAGTGCAGCAAACAAATGGCACGGTTTGCCGAATCTGATGAGGCAGCCGTAATTGCCGTGACAGACCATGCCAACGTGGTCTGCGATGTAACCGACAGCCGGACAACAAGCCTTCATTCCCTTGCGGCGCTGCGGTTGACCAACAGCCGCTCCGAACAGGCCATGATGGATGCGATCCGTATGTCGGAGGCGTTATTGGACGAAAAGACCGATTCACGAGTCTTGATATTTACCGATCATGTACAGGAATTTA
>CAZKAI010000023.1:7854-10873 GCA_964550565.1 uncultured Pirellulales bacterium | reverse complement strand
CAGCAAGACAATCAGCTTGCGGTAACATGGGATGCGCAGTACAGGGTATTTGTTACGGATGATGTATCGATGCCGATCAAGGCCTGCGTTGACGCCAATCGCCGCATCCAGCAGCAGGACCAGTCTGATCGGGCCGATATCACCATAGCCTGCATAGATTCGGTTTCGAAGGCAAACTCACCCGGTATTTATATCGTTGGCCATCCGGTGACTGCCCAGGCAGTGGAACAGATTATTCCGACGCAGCATTTGTATGAAAATGACCCAAAACGTATTGCGATGGGATATGACTTGTTCACTGCCCTAAGCCCGGGATTGACGGAATTGTCCGACCGTGCAAAGCCGTTATTGATAACCCCCGATGGAAAGATTGCAGCCGCAATCGATCAATCGACAGAAAAAACGTTCCTGTTTCTTGATGCAGGCTTGTTGAGCGAACAATCCACCGTCTGGAAACAGCCCCAGTTTCCTGAGATGTTTGAGCGATGGATGGAACTGACCTGCGGCGAGAATGGTATGCAGAATTCCGCAGACCTGCAAACCGGAGCCGTCTATAGCGATTTATGGACAATGGACTCCGGGGTCATGCCGGAACCACAGGTCCCGGAATTTTTGGGTCGTGGGATTTCGTTATACCCCTGGGTGCTAATGTTTACGCTGGTGGTGCTGGTGCTGGAGACAATTGCTTATTACAGAGGAGTCATTATTTGAGTCTTCATTTTTTACATATCGGTTATTTGGCATGGATCATTCCGGCAATAGGGGGCCTGTGGTTTGCCTGGCGGAAGCGGGGGACAAGTACTGCCGGCCGGCATTACGCCCTGGCATTAATTTCGCTGGGGTATGTTCTTGGAATTATTGCCGCCTTGGCGGAACCCTATATCGGGACGGTGCAGAATAAAACCTGCGTCTTTGTAACGGATATCTCCGCCAGTGTTCCGGATTCGGAGCTGACTCGTATATCGCAGCGGATTCGTGAGCTTGCAGCCTCTGCACAGACCGGCGTTGATATACATCTGGTCTGCTTTGCTTCTCATCCGGTAAGGATTCCGGAATTCCCATCACCCGGAACGTCATGGGATTTGGCGGAATGGCGCAGATCAAAAAAGGATGTATTTGAGTCTTTGCCCGATAGCTATTATCGTCAGACCGATATTCAGACGGCGCTGCTATATGCACAGATGCTGATTAAAAATAATGGCGTCGTCCATCTCTTTACGGACGGACTAGAAACCCGAGGACAAGTCGGGCAGGCGGTCCAGGCAGGACTCCAGCAGGATATTCAGTATCACTATGAAGCCCTGAACAGCCCGCAGGCCGATGAGCTGGTTCTGTCCAAAGTTGTGGTTCCCCAACAGGTCCGACAGGGCCAGAACAGGTCAATGCAGGTCCTTCTGGAATCGTCCCGGGAGGCCGATGTCGAAGTGGTTGTCAACAACCTGAACACAGATGCAAAAAAGCGGTATCCCTTTGTGGTTCAGCCCGGTCTTAACGAACTGAGTGTTCCTGTTGACACCGCTGAAGCATCAATGGTCCGTTATGAGGTAACAATCGAAAGTGCTGCCGATACCAGCAAAGACAATAATCAGCAGCAGGTCTCTGTTTCGGTCCTGCGGAAACCGGTTGTTGCCGTATGGAGCAAAAGCACGACGGATAAAGCATATCAGGCCATTCAAAACTGGCTGTCCGAGACGGCAGAGGTTCAAATCTGGTCCGAACAGATGGATTTAAGCACTATCGATGCATTGTTTATCGTCGATGCTGATCAAGACATTCTGACCGACCAGCGCATCGATCGGATTCGCCAGGCGGTGGATGCGGGGATGGGTCTGATGGTCTTCCCCGGCCCCCAATTGGTGGCGGATCGGCTGCTTGCAGAAGGACCGATGGCCGAACTATTGCCGGTCAGCCTCTATCAGGACGGCAAGAAAACCAATCCCGACACAACCGTGGTATTTATCGTCGATACCTCAGGCAGCATGACAGGCTCAAGAATTGCGGTCGCACGGGAAATAGCCCGCCGGGCAATCAGTCGCCTTGCTCCGTATGACAAGGCAGGGATTGTCGAGTTTTACGGCAATAGACGATGGGCGGCCCCCATTCAGTCCGCGGCCAATCAGCTTGATTTGTATCGTGCCCTGAATCGCCTGACCGCCGGCGGAGGGACTGTGATTATTCCCGCCATGGAAGAGGCCTATTATGCACTGCTGAACGTCAACAGCACCACACGGCATATCGTCGTGATATCCGACGGCGGCGTGGAAAATGCCAACTATGAGGCCCTGCTCAGAAAGATTGCCGACAGCCGTATTTCTGTTTCGACCATTCTGGTCGGTCCGGCCACTCACACCGGTTTTATGGCCGAATTGTCCCAGTGGGGACAGGGCGGATTTTTCCATGCCGAAGAAAGGTTTATCCTGCCGGATATGAATTTCAAGACCGTCCTCGATAAAACCGGTTCTCCCTATCGTCATACGACAGAACCGCTTTTGGCCCGCTACCCATCGACGGTACTGTCGGGCGTATCCATCGATAAACTTGCAGGCAACTGGGATTACCTGCCGGGGCAAGTGAAAAAGGGCGGACAGGCCGTCGTTGAGTTTGCGAACGGTCAGCCGATGATCAGCCTGTGGAATTACAGCCTTGGACAGGTGGCATTCTGGTCTGTGGATTTATTTCATCAGCAGACCGCGGATACGGATATTTCTCGGATGGTTGCCAATGCAGCACGAAAAATATATCGCACACAAAACCAGGATATCGCAGTTCAGGTCCGACAGAATAACAACAGATTTGATGTTCAGGTCCAGAATAATAATCGGATTCCATCGGACTCTGCTGTGCCGCAGACTCTGGTGATTTATTCCGATGAAAACGAGAAATTGCGACTGCCTTTGTCTTTTCGAGATGGTCGCACGGCACATATTTCCATCCATGATTTGCCCGAAGGGTACTATCATATTGATATTGAAAATAGTCCCGATCAAATTATCGCTCAAAGCGGCTTCAGTGCCAATCC
>CAZKAI010000023.1:0-7754 GCA_964550565.1 uncultured Pirellulales bacterium | reverse complement strand
AGACAGAGAATACGAACATATCGTCGGTAAATCCTTCCCCCCGGAATATCTATGTTCGAATGGACCCCAACAGCCATCGCCCCCTGTTTCCGGATATGGTTTCGATGCTGGGCAGCGAGTCGGCCAATCTCAAAACTGTGGCAGTATTGTGCGGTGATTATGCTTCCGCCCAAACGCTTGGGGCTTCTTCACAGATACCTGATTTCTCCGATGGCATGCTGACGGGCTTTTACTTGTACAAACTGACCCAATATGACCAGGCCTATGATGCATTTGAGCAGGCCTCACAATTGGCAAAGACCGACAACGACCGCAAATATGCCCTGGCCTGGGCGCTGCGGATGGCTGAAAAATCGGACAAGCGGGGCAGCTTTGAAACCCGGCTGTTGGCTTCGGAGCCATTCCTGAAACACCACTGTCGTATATTAGAATTGCTTTACGGCCTTAATAATGACTTAAACGGGCTTAAGCGTCTTTATGAAAAAATTGAGTCCCTGCCCACATTCAATGAAGCGGACAAAGCAAGGCTGGAGCAGCAGATGATCGATATGTCGGTTGATCGCAGTAACGATCAGACGGCTGTGACGCTTCAAGCGGCTAATAACAAGGGAAAAACCAATGTTGCATTCATGCTCGGCCAGGTTCGCGCCTGCCTGATTCAGGGAGACCGTGCACAGGCGGCTCAAATGCTGGAGGTGATGCTCTCGGACACGAATCTGTCCGAAGAGTGGCTGTTCATCGCCCAGAATGCCGCGAGAATGGCCTTTTATGAAATCGCCGACACTGCAGCCGACAGGGTTATGAAGCAGGTGGACACCCAGCGCTATGCTGCAGGGATTTACCGCGTGACATTAATGTTGTCCCGCGGCAATCAGGCCGGTGCGATTGAAATGCTCGATACACTGCAAAAGACAGTGAAGCTCAATGAGCGGCAGGATTATGAAATCGCCCAGTATTATGAAAAGGTTGGACAATATCCCCGTGCGATAGAACAGTATCGCCAGATTTATCTACGGACGCAGGCGATGGATGTCCAGATGCGTGTGGCCTGGCTTCATGAGAAAAATGGCAATTTTGAACAGGCCTACCAGGCGTGGCTGACTCTGTGGAAAGACTGTCGTCAGCCGGCCTTATTATATCAAATTCAGCCTCGTCTGCTGGAAGTAGCTTCCCGAACAGGGCAATTGGCTTCCCTGGCCATCGAGCTGGAGGAATCGCTGGAGAAAAATGGACGGGACACCCGAATTCTGGAACTGCTGGTGGACCTGTATGTATCGGTGGGGGATTCCATTGCAGCCGTGGAGCTGGTCAGACAATATTGCGGTGATGTGGACATTGAATCTCTGGAGTGGCAATATCGAATTTACTTGCGTTGCCGTGAATATGGCCGCTGCCGTCGTGTTTTATACCGCTTGATTGAAAAAGATCCGTTGCATGGAGGCGATTACTATCGTCAATTGGCCCTGCTGGCTGTGGAAAAAGGGGATGAAAAAGATGCATTAAGCGTTGTAAAGTCGATACAATCCCTTCAACAGGTCAACACCATCGATTTGGAATATACCGCCGGAATATGGGACCTCCTGGAGCGTCCTGAGCTGGCGATGGAGGCTTATGGACAATTGCTGCGGCAGGAATCGCCCGCTGCTGAAACATGGCTCCTGTGGTCCAATGCCGCGGCCAAAGCCGGCCGGAAAGAGGAAGCCATTTCGACCTTGTCCACGCTTCTGGCCGATGACGTTTCCGACGATTTGTTCACCGTGGCAGTCGATGCCCTGTTGAATCTCAAAGCGGATTCGACGCGTCTGGAAAATGCCTTAGTCCATATTTATGACCGCATTGCCAAAGCCCCGGATAAAGTCTTTTTCTATCGGCTTGCAGTGGATGTGCTCTCTGAAATTGCCGGCGGTTCCGACTATGCCGAGTTCTTGTTCCCGGCCGCAATCTACGCACCGGATGGACGTGTGGCCCTATTGCAGGAAATCCAGCGAGGCGCCGCTTCAAAACAGACCGATGAATTGCTGGACTATGGTATCGTTTTGGTCTATATGGATACCCAGCTTCCTCCGCATGCCGGCATCGAACTGGGCAAATCCTTCCTGGAACGCGGGGAATATAAAACGGCTCATTTCCTGTTTCACCGCACTCCCTATTTATTCGAAGACAGCGGCCTGTGCCTTGGGATTGCAGATGCCTATGATCGGATCGGGGCGTTTAACGAAGGCGAATTACTGGTCAGAGAGGCGCTTGCCGTGTCGCCGGATAATCCGCAGCTCCTGATTCGCTCCGCATCCTATAATGAAATTAAAGCAAATTATGAGAATGCCTGGCAGGAGTATTTCCGAACCTATCAGTTGACTCTCAACAGCCTGTCGGCGCCTCTTGACAATTCAGGAAATGGACAAAAAACACCTGCAAAGAACACCCAGGCTGAAGATCGCTATTTTCAAATTGCTCTGCACGGATTACTGTCAACAATGGCAGCAGACAAACAGGTTGCCGATACCCTGCACTATTTTGAAACATCGCTGGATACTCTTAAACAGCAGGATATTGAATCGGATCCCATTGCGTCTGCCAGACTGGTGCGGCTGTGGAAGGATTATGAACAGATATGCCTGGCGCGAGAGGATATGACCCGGCTGAATGACCATGTTGAGCCGATTGTTCAGAAATTTCTCGACAAGCCGGAATTGCTGACCGAAATGATTCAAAATCGACTTGCGGGAGGGGATATAAAGTCTGCCCTTGACATTGCTGGCAAGATTGATAAAAAACTCTGGCCCCGGCAGATGCAATGGCTGGCGCCCGATTCTCTGGACACATCGGACTTATCCGCACTGACTGATGAGGTGCTGTATCAGGCCCTGATGAAAGCCATTTTATCGAATAATGATGAGCAGGCCCCGCGGTGGATGGAAGAAATTCTGTCACGCAAACCGGGATTGCCCGATGACCAGTTGCAGTCGGTTGAACTGACATCGGCGCTATTATTGGGCAAACCCGAACTGCTCAGGCGGGTTATCTCAAAACAGGTGACCGCTTTATCAGCAGCCCCCTCTGCAAAACGATATACTGCGGCAAGCCGGCTGATTGCCGCGGTCTGGCCTGTCCTGTCGGAGACTGACAGAAAAGGGCTGCTTTCTCAGATTGCCGCCGCCAATGCAGCGGACGCAGATATACAGCATCTGGTGGATATGACTTTGATTCGAAGCCATGATAAGACTTATTATCCGCAGGAACGGGCTTATCGATATGCCGAGGATGGCGAAAAACAGGTCGTTCGACTGGCGGAAATCCTGTCGTATTCAGAACCCAACCAGCGTACAGGTATTGTGCAGCGGGCAGTGACCTCACTTCCTGCGGCCCGGCGCTGCATGTTTCTGCTGGAACTGGTTGGACAGTTCCGCTATTCCATCTCCGACCAGGAACAGAGTGACTATACCGCATTATTCAAAGCAAGTCTGCCTCTGAAGCTTGCCGCGCAAAGCCAATACACGACCCTCTCACGCTATACCGGTAAAAATCATTCCTCTTGTCGGCTTGTTTTGAACTTTGCGGAAATTCTGCTCAGTGAGATGCCGGACAATCTCGCAGTGAACGCATTTGCAGTCAAATCCCGGTTGAATGCAGGGCAAATGCGAGAAGCTAAGGCTCTTGCACGAAACGTGATTGACACCCTGACTGAGGCTGTGGACATCAATTACGAATTCAAGGCCATTTTGACCGATGCCGTAAGAGCATTATCGCATGAAGATATCAGCGAGATGCTTTCAGACTACATGCTGACACTGGACATTACCGGCCCGTCTTTGCCGATATATTTTATCACCGCCGTATTAAACGAAACTCTCGGCGATCACCAGCAGGCGCGTACTCAAATCAGCCTTTGTTTCCGTCGCATGCCCGACAATATGACCGTTCTGCGGCAAATGGCCGACTGGTATGAAGCCGCCGGCCTTAAGAAAGAGCTGACTGATATCCTGGCTGCCCAGGCACAGAATTCCGGGACCAGCGCTATTTTCTTGTGGAGAACACTTGTTCGCTTGTACTACCAGACGTCTCAGGCCGAGCTGATGAAAATAGCCGCGGCCAAAGACATGACGATTTTGCATAACCAGAATTATCTGGCTCTGTATCATGATGCTAACGATGTACCCGGAATCGTGACCTATTTCCGGAAAACTCAGACGGACTTCCGAAATGAAGGACGGTTCTTGTCGCTGGTTTGGCCGGATTGGGATTCTTCAGAAGGGCTTCTTGGCTGGTATGAAGAGAAGAATCGCTTATCCCGTCGAAAAGATACACACCAGGTATTATGTATGCAGCCGGCCTTGCGTGAAGATTATCACAGACTTTGGCGGGCCATGACTCCGGATCGCAATGATTTTTCAAAGGTTGCCGATGCCTATGCACGACTATTATTTACAGAAGGGCAGTCGGAAAAAGAAATAAAGCGAATAATGGATAATCAAAGGCCATATCTGAGCCGCAAAGAGTCCGAATTGCTGTTAAATCTGGTCAAATATACAACTCAAGCCGGCGTATTCAAAAATCCGAACGTTTTGGATAGGTTAAAAAATCAATCTGAAATACCGGATGTTGATACTCTGAAAATCTTTGCAGAGGCCTATCGAGCTATAGGGCAATCATCCACTTCGCAGCGGTATCTCCGATGGATATGGACCTATCAGATGGTCACCCAGCCCCAGTCAGACCTGGTTTTTGATACAATCAACATATGGCTTGATAAAAACGACACAAAAGATGCCAATATGCTTGAAATAATTAAGCCTTGGATTCATCCAGAATCGTTTAATGAAAACGAACCTGTCTATGAATCCGGTAAAACGCGTTTTATAGCCAAATGGTATGATGAGAAAACCTATAAAACCCGCATGGAGTCAATGGAAGAGATCATTGTAAATTATGAATATGAAGTAACTTACAATTCATTGCGGACAGACATGCTTCGCTATTGCCTGCAGATGGACCACCCGGAGATATTCGCCGCAAACCTCGATAATATCCTGCGAACTCAGGGGCAATCTGTAACAGGCGACGTAACAGTCGATTACAACAGCATTCTGCCCATGAACTTGCCGACGGACCTTGTGGATAGATATTGCCGACTTATCCAAACCCGCCTTAACGAACTCAATAGCCAGAATCTGCTTTCCCGGGATGACGTGGTACGAAATCTTGCCGTTCTGTCGGTTGCTCTTTACCGCAGCCAATATCCGGCACAGGCCCAGGCTGTTCTCGCCCAAATTTATCCTTTAAACGAACAACCAACTCTGGTATCATTATGGATTAGTGATGCACTGCGGCAATGCGGCCGGATTGAACAGGCCCAGAACATGGAACAGGAATTGATCCGTAAAGGCATAATGCCGAAAATACGTCTGAAAATAAAGTCTGACAATCAGTAAATTGAAAGGGGAAACCATGATGTTTAAAACCATAATCCTGACGATTTTGTTATCGATTGCTCAATTTGCTTCGGCCGAAACAGCCCCGGCCAAGCCTGCGGTGGATGAACCAAAAATCGCTAAATTGGAAACCAGTGTCGAAGAATTGATTGTCAAAAAGAAAGAGTATTCTTCTGCACTCCAGGAATATGCATCAGCGGCCAAAGCCAATCCCCAGGTCCCTTACTACCGGGATCAATATGCAATCCTTCAGCGGGTTATTAAGCTCAAAAAGCTGCTTGCCGAAGAGACCAATGCCGAGAAATGGAAGTCGTATGCAGTCGCAGTGCGGGCATACTATTACGGTAAAGGGTACTATTCGGAGTCGCTGGAAATCGATATGGCCGCCGCCGCCAGGTTTGATACGGTGGATTTTGCCGCCAATGTGCTTGAGACCCTTCTGCTGACCGGAAAAAATGAAGAAGCAGCTAAATTTGCTGCATCAAAGAATTTCACAGAAAAACCAGTGCGATACAAAACCCTCGAGGCGGTCATTCTGGCCCGTACAGGCAAAACCGAGGACGCACTGAATGCAATCAAAGCTATTCCGCTCGAACCGAAGGCCAACGCGATGTCCTACTTTGACCTCGCGCGGGTGTACTCCGCTGCAGGAGATAAAGAAAAAGCCTTGTCGAACCTCAAGGTCCTGATGGAACATACGGTCCCCAGTGAACAGCCCATTATCCAGAGTATGATTCAAAGAAGCGCTGAATATGTCCCCTTGCAGAACACCGAAGAATTGAAAGCGGTCTTGGCTGCCCAAAGCAAGATTATCCAGTCTGGCTGTACCGGCGGCTCCAGTTGCGGTTCCTGCAGCATGAAGGACAAGTGTGCATCCAGCAAATAAAATTTCTGAATCATACAGGATTTTGCCAGCATGAAAGTTCGACATCTGATCCAAACGTTTTTCCTGGTCTGGATACTGACGGGTGTATTTATTCTGCGCCGCAATGTTGAGGCGTGGTGTCCGATGGGAGGAGTTGAAAGCCTCTACAGCTATTTTGTGGAGGGTGGTATGTACTGTTCCCTCCGGGTGTCCAATTTTTTCATGCTGGCCGCGGTTATCCTGCTGACATTGTGTTTCAAACGTGCTTTTTGCGGATATCTTTGTCCTCTTGGGGCAATTGCTGAATTCATGAGGATTATTGCGAAAAAAGTTGGATTCCGACAATTCTCCATCCCGACTGCTGTGAATTCAATATTATCCCTGCTGAAATATGGTGTATTAATAGTCATGCTGTGGCTGACCTGGCGGGCTGCCGAATTAATCATACGCAGCGTCGATCCCTGTTATGCGGTTATCACCCTTGGCGAAGAAGCCAAATGGACAACGTATGCAGTCCTCGTCCTGTTTGTCATATCCGCCTTTTTTATATCGATGCCGTTTTGCCGCTGGATATGTCCTTTTGCTGCCGTAATGAATCCGTTCTCACGTTTTGGCGGGACTCGCATTGTAAGGGACCCGCAGGCCTGTAATGACTGTGGCGCCTGTTCAAAGGTCTGTCCCATGGCGATCCAGGTTGCGTCTGTAAAACAGGTGGTGTCTGCCGATTGCATCGCATGTATGGAATGTGTTGATAAATGCCCCCGGCATGAACGGAATGCCCTCCAATGGATGCGATTTGGACGTATGCCCGTAAAGCATCCCGCCCGGACAATCTTTGCCGGCATAGCGATATGCCTCCTGGTGGTCTATCTGGCCACGATTTTTATACCTCTCCCTTCCTTTGTTTATGCGCGTGAAGGCCAGTCACCTCAACACATCTCGACCTGTCATTTAAAAATCGAGGGCGTCACCTGCGGTGGCAGTGCCAAATTGTTTGTATTCTTTCTGGACCGTAAGGATATCAGTGAGGTTCCGGGCTATTTAAAGGTCTCCATGTCGCCGGCATCGGGCTTTATTGATGTCAGGATCGATTACGATTCTACGCAAACAACACAGCAGGCTATCCAGGACGCAATCAGCGAGCCCTACTTTGATGAAGCAGAAAATCGATGGCGCATGTCGCCTTTTATAATTCAGGGTTATGATGTAATAAATCCTCTGAATGAGGATAAAATATAAAAGCCTTGTCTTGTTTTCTAAATGGATTAACGCTTGCGTCATAAATTTTCAGAGTAACTCAAGAAAACTGAGAAATAACACAATCGGATTGGCCGGGACTGAGGCACATTATATAATTCTATTGAGATTTTAGCCCAGAAATACGGTTTATTATACTTGGATCAATATTTATGGAATGAACGGATAATGCAGTTCGATAATCGTCCACCCAGGCGTATTTT
>CAZKAI010000022.1:0-45231 GCA_964550565.1 uncultured Pirellulales bacterium | reverse complement strand
GGTTATGACAAGCTGGGCCATGTGACCCTGATCACCTATCCCGACACAAAGACGACACAATATGCCTGTAATTCCACCGGCCAGGTCTGGCGACGTGTGGATCACCTGCCGAATGAGTCACAGATCAACGTGGATGGGGCTGGCCATCATTAGATCATAGCCAAATGAACCCCAGTACCAGTGAAGAAGCTATTGACTTGACAACACATCAGCAGGCAGGCGTTTGTGGTTCAGCCATTATTAATAATCATACTATTCTGATTGTAAATCTGCATGAATTAGCAGAAAAAGGGCGTCCGATTTATATGCTGCTCAAGCAAAACATATTCGGATAGACTCTTGATACTTGTCGCCGTAATTCAGCTCTTACTGCAGCCAATGGAACACAAAAATCATAAGATCATCCAGATCAATCTGGCCGTCGTTGTTGAAGTCGACCTTGTCGCATTCGGAGCAGCCGGGATCCGTGTGCTGCATCCAATAAGCACTGATGATCCCGAGATCGGCCATGTCCACATCCTGGTCAGCGTCGCCGTCTCCGCAGCGAACCAATCCGCCGACATAGTGATATTGAGCTCGAACTGAGTACGACGCATCCAGCGGAACTTGAATCTGCATGGGATCAGCCGTATAGAAACCGGACGGAAGGTCCAGGCCGTTTCGGCGGGTCCACTTAAGAAACTGCCAGCCGTCCACAAATTCGGGGGCAAGGATTGAGACCTTTTTGCCGCCATAAGTTGATTTTTGATAGGTTCGGCAGAATGCGCCCTGTCCATCTTTCCGGCTGTTGAGATCGGGGGTGTCGATCATAAAGTACGGTGTCAAATCCGGCTGAGAAGTATCCACAGCGACAACCACCTGGCTGGTATTCCGTGTTGAGTAATCGTAGGTCACACGAAACTTAAGGGACGCGATCAGGATGTCGTCACAGGAACCTGTATTCTTTTCGATTCGTACATTCAGATCGCTCCACGCTGACGGGCGAGAATAGATCATCAGTTTGTCATCGGTTATTCCCAGAACGGATCGCAGCAATGATTCGCTGGCAAAACTGGGGGAGATAGGATTGATGAATCCATGGTTGTTATGATCATAAGTTGAACCCCAGGCGCTCTTGTTGATGCTCGGATCTTCTGATGAATCTTTCCGGTAATGCCGGAACAGATAAGTCTGTCCGTTTTTCATCAGTCGCGAGATCCCGGAATGTTCCAGGTAGATTTTGATATAGCTGACTCCGCATTCGGCCTGGGGATTCTGAGGGGTCAAGCTCTCGACACCGAGATTAACAATGCGGATATCCTCTTCCGAAGGCAGAAACAAACCGCGTTCATAGAGATTAATCGCAGTTTTTCCCTGGGTGTTTAACTGCTGGATTTCGTCGGCTGTCAGATTGAATGTAAACGAGGTTCCCAACTCGCCACCGCCGCGACTAGCAAGAAACCGTTCCAGGATATCATCGGCGATCGAAGAAAGCTGGTCTGTCAACAACGGTCTGAGCGCCTGGAAATCCGCCGAGCTCAACTGGCCGTTGCTGGAGACGATCGTCTCAAATCGATCAAAGATCGGCAGCAAATTGAGTTGTTCAGGATAGGGTTCCAGCAGTCGATACTCATAGGCCTTGGAAAGATAATAATGATATTTGAGCAATCGGTTTCGAGCCCGACGTTCCATTTCCTTCATATACAACCTGGCCCGCTGGTCCATAATCACGGCTACTTCACCGACGCGGCGGTTCATCGCGTCAATCGAGATCAGGTTTTGGCGAATCCCGTTGGACAAACTCGAAACCTGCTGCATTGCCGAGGCCAGCTTCTGTCCGAACAGTTCCTTGCGGGTCATCAACTCGACCGTATCGTCAATCAAATTATCAAACTCCGGATCGGCCTCTTTGATCTGGATCAATTCGGCCTCGACTTCCTCGTTGTTGATATGGGTTTCTTTGAGGGTGTCTTTGATCTGTGTCATGTTGGATGCGATTTGCGTGGAAGCATTGCGGAGGTTGTTCAGATATCCCTCAAGCTCGGCTTCACTCTTGCCGGCGATGATTTCGCCGTTGTCGGTCATCCAGTTGTTGACGGCGTCGTCAAAGTTCAGGCCGCTGAATTGTTTGGAGATTTCTGATTGATTGATGATCGTCGGCCAGGATTCATCGGACATGAACTCCTCGGTAATGGATGACGCCAGCGTTCCAGCCCCCATCACGATTGCCGCTTCCGGACTGGTGGCGCGAGGGACTGTTGTCAGAAGAGAGCCGGCGACCCGCATGGCCTTTTTCCACCACGGAACCTTGTGCCGGTCTTTGATATTCTGTTCGGCCCGGGCCAGAAGTTCCTGTTCCTTTTGCTGGAGCTGCTGCTGCAGCGACGAAACCCGCGCAGCGATCTCTTGGGATTCGGTCTTCATCACGGGAATCAGATTCACGGCGGCAGTGTACTGGGCTTTGAAGTCGTCAATCTGCTGCTTGAGTGTATTGCGCGCCGTTTCCAGACCTGCCGCCTCTTGAGCCGCATTGCCCATGATTGTCTCCATCCAGTACGAAAGATAGAGAACCTGCAGTGCGCGATCGACTTCCCGTTCATAAACCTGCTGGGTTACTTCAAAGCTGAGCATCGGCGCCCAGCCCGGGGGATTGCCGAAGAAATCCAGTCCGCATTCAAGCTGATGGATATAGCTCAGGATTTCATCACGGAGCTGTTCCAATTCCTGTTTTTGATCGTCGGGAACGCTGCTGTACATGGTCGAGCTGATATATTGATTCAGCGGTGTCAGGTACGATTCCAAAATGGTTTTGGCCTGCCCGTAGTACTTATTCAGATACGCATCCTTGGCATAACCGACAACCATCTTAACCACGTGTGGGTGCAGCCAGGACAGGGAATGTCCGATACGATGGAACTGCCCGGGATTGCCGGCCCAAAGATCCGGTTCGGGGGCGGAGGCGTCCTGGCCGGGGGCGTGATGGATTTCCGGATCCCAAGCATTACTCGATGGATAGCATATAGAGAAATAGGCAGGGAAGGGTTGTCCGGCCGCACCTCCCTTTTTATCGAATTTATTGTGGAGAGCCGCGGGAGTGGAAGGTTGTGCTAAGCCGCCCCCATTTAGCACGAATATCGTCGGATCGAAATTGGCATATATATTACCACCATCGCCAGGTCTGCCGGGTTTGCCTGACGCCGTGGCATTTTTGCCGGACATCGCAGCAAAACCCGGAAATCCAGGGGCTGTACAGACCGTTGCCATTCCTGCTTCCCCGTTAACGATCTGGAGCAGGGGGGGCCAGGCTATCCAGTAAGCGCAATCCGAAGCGATCAGGCTGCGGGCAATGGATATCCCATCGGCACCATTTTTGCCCATGCCGGGTTCTTGCCCATGACCACCACGTGATATGAATCGTCCACCGAGGTTCCCCTCTGAAACGAGAGATTCGACATGCAGGGTGACAGATCCGCCTTTCGATCCTGGGCTCCCGTTGGCTTTTTCTGGATGTGCAGGGTCTAAATCCACATTTGGCGCCGGTCCTGAATAATTTCGTGGAGTTGTATCAATACAGGATGTTTGTCCTTCAAAATGAATCTGACGGGCAAAGATTGTGACACTGGTCTGCGGCAGCCGGAACGGGCTTCGGACGATCAGGTTGTCGGCGTAGATCGTCATCGCCTTGATGTCCTCATTGTTGTCGTAGAGATACAGGTTGTTGGGATTGCCGGACTGGATGACGATATCTTTGCCGAGAATATTGATTGTCCGTGTCGTTCGATTGACATTGTTGAATAGTTCCGCCGGATTATCGAATACCTCTTTAATGATATAATCGTCCGATTGCGGATCGGGCAGAGGCTGGGTGGGTTCGTCGAAGAGATCGTACTCCTCCGGCAGATCGACGATGGGCGTGATTTCCATCGTTTGGAAAACGGCCCGCTGTTCGTTGGTCGCGATCAAAGTGACCGAGAAGGTTTCCCGGTCCTGAGCAGACGGGACATATACAAACCGCCCGGTTGCCGGATCCAGCGACAGGGGGCCCTGCGGTGAACCTTGGATCTGGTAACTGTAGGTGACTGTGCCGGGCAAGCCGTCGGCGCGGACCTGAAAATCCAGTTCCTGGCCCTGTCGGATTTTTAACGCAGGAATTTGTCCCAGTGTAAAGTGTGTGGATTTATACTCGGCGGTTGCCATCGCTAAATGATCGCCGCTGACCCAGACCGGAAGCGTTGTCGGTTCAATCCACCCTGACAGCGATTTGAAGCTGATGGAATAATCTCCTGCTGTCAACCCTGAGACGATTTCGCCGGAATTGTGCCATATCCCATCGCCAAGCTGCCACTGAGCGCCTTCCTGTGCGGCCTGTTCGGGGGTGATGTCAATCTTGAGCTGGCCTGAAACAACCGGCCGGTATTCCAGTTCATAAGCTCCGACATCCACGATTCCATACAGGATTCTCGGATTGCCCGCCAAATCCGTTTCCGGCAGAACAAGTGGAGGCATCCACCAGTCGAGTGAATGCGTCCCCGCATTGAAGCAGGGAGAACTTTCCAAAAGACGATAGTCGCCGCCGGGAGGGTTGCGGAACTTCGGATCGGCGCCGCCGATGTGACAATTCACAAAGTAATACGGCCCGCCTGACCAATGGTGTTCGTCCGGATTATACATCGCAACATTTCCCCAGATCAGGGTGTTGACTGCAGTAATGGAGCCGTTCCAACAATTCATGCCCCCGCCACGATTGGCCGTATAGTTCCCTGTAAGGGTACAATTGATCAGGGTGATGCTGCCATAATCAATACTCCAGCCCCCAACCGAAACCCCTCCCCCCAGATTGTTGCTTCCGGTATTTCCCCGTATCAGACAATTGATTACAATCGGCCTTCCACTGCCCTGTGCGACAATTCCGCTGCTGTCATTGCCCACAATCATGCAGTGACGAATCGTCGGAGATGAATTCTCACTGAAGATGCCGCTTCGGACATTTCCGATGATCTGACAGTCCTGAATCGTCGGACACGATTCGCTTCCACAGAAAATTCCCCCGCCATATCCGTAATAACCATTATTCTGGATTACACAATGCTCAATGGTGGGTGAAGCCCCGACACACGAAATCCCGCCCGGGCTTTGATTCCACGAACCACCATACCCCTGAATGGTAAACCCTGACAATACGGAAGCTGGTCCCTCGCCGGTCCTGAAAATCACTCCCCGTTCGCCGCCGCCGGTAAGTATGCATCCGGCCGGACCGTTTACGGATCGCACCGCAATCGCCTTGCCCCGGAAATCAATTCCCCCTCGGTGGCTCCCGTCGGCAACCCAGATCGTGTCGCCATCCAGTGCCAGACTCACGGCCATATCGATCGTTGCTCCCCAATCCTGCGGAGGATATGTGATCGAGGATCCCTGGACCTCATAGGCTCCCATATCGGCGCTGGCCCTATAGATGCGAGGCAGGTTGTCCTTATCAATGACGGGCATTCCTACCGGCGTAACTGTGCCCTTATCGACGCAAGGAGAAACGGGAGCAAGATACCATTGATATGTGGTCCAGTTCATCGACAGGGTCTGCGCATTAGTCAGATGATAATCATTTGCTGTTGAATTGACGAATCGGGGATTGGAATTGATATTGCCTATTCCACTGTACCCCCCCTGGATATTGCTGTAGGTGATGAGGGGGGCATCGCCTTCAAAAATTACCTGGTGGGTCGTATTTCCCCACAGGATGCAATTGGTTACGATTGGCGAAGGGGAACCGCTGGAAAAGAGTCCACCCCCGGCGACCGAGGCCGTATTGGCAGCGATTGTGCAGTTGGTGACTGCCGGGTTGGCATTCTGGGCGAAAATTCCCGCACCGCGCTGGGCGGTATTATTTCGCAGGACGCAGTTGACAATCGTGGGTGCCGAATTCATGCAGAAAATGGCACCTCCGTCAGTTCCATTGGCATTAACAATTGTAAATCCGGACAGAACGGATGTTGCGCGTTCGCCTCGATAGAATGCCGCACCAGGACTCGTCCCGTCACAGTCAATCATACATTCTTCAACGCCGGGCTTGGCCTGCAAAGTGATCGCCTTGCCCTTGAAATCCAGTCCGCCGGGGTAGGTCCCAGGATCGACGATGATGGTATCGCCGTAACAGGCTTTGTCGATGGCCTCCTGGATTGTTCCGATCTGCGAGGGGACATTCCATGTATCATGACCGTATTCGTAAGTCCCCATATCTGTTGCGCCGTTAGTGTAACGATTGCGGCCTTCCAGGTCCGTTATTGGCAATCCATAACCATCGGCACGCGCAGTTCCGATACACGGCGAATCGACCTGCAGATGATAATCGCCAGCAGCAGGATCAATGAATAAAGCGTCGTAGTCGATATTGCCAAATCCCATCCAGGTTGCGCACCCGCCTTCGATATTGTTATAACTCACGGATACATTATAAACAGATCCATCGTTACGAATTTGCTCCGGTTCATTGCCCCGGAGAATGCTGTTGGTTATTATCCCGCGGCCGCCCGGCGCAAAATGGATGCCTCCACTCGATTCTGGGGTGTTGGAAGTATTGTTTACGACCGTACCATGAGTCAGAGTAACAGTAGAGGAGGAATCGCATAGAATCCCTCCACCCGCCTGATCGGCGATATTCCCGTAAACAAGGCAATTGACTATAACTGGGGATGCAGAATTTAAACAAGCCACTCCGCCGCCGTATTGGGCCTGATTGCCCTTGATGATGCAGTTCTCGATTCTCGGGCTTGCTTCATTATCGCAGAGGATCCCGCCTCCGGAGCCGTTTACGGAACCTCCTGTAATTGTAACCCCCTCCAGACTCGTGAGATATGTCTCTGCTGATTCAAAGACCACTGCCGGGCCATTCCTGGTCCCCTGGATGATGCAGTTTTGTGGACCATGTTCCGAACGAAGGGTAATTCTTTTACCATTGAAGTTCAGATTTCCCGAATATATCCCGTCAGACACCTGAATCACATGGCCGTTGCCGGCCGCATCGATTGCGAGTTGAATTTCCAAATAATCCTGCGGGACGCGAAGGATTTTGGTATACTCAAAAGCCCCCAGATCGATTTGTCCATCCCTCTGTCTGGGCTGTCCATCCTGATCGGCGGACAACAGGTTGGCCGCATTGTTTCCCTGATTGCGGCAGCCCGAATTTTCCGTCAATCGATAATCTCCATTGACGGCATCTGCAAATTGCGGATCGAGATTAAGATTTCCCGTTCCGGAATATCCGCCCTGAACATTCGAGTAGGTCACACTCGGGGCCGGTGAGCCATAGACGATGATCTGAGTCGAATTACCCCAGAGGATGGTATTGGTGATGACAGGGCTGCAGTTGATGCTGGCGATGCCGCCTCCGACCGATCCGGTGACTCCCTCTCCGGAGTAGGCCACATTGTCCACAATCGTACAGTTGGTTATTCGAGCCGCCGTGTTTCTACACAATATCGCCGGGGCATAACCCACATTGCCCATAATGGTGCAATTGATGATCGACGGCGTGCCGCCATACTGACACAAGATTGCAGAAGGTCCGGATCGACTGGTATTGTCCCGGATGATACAATCCCGGATGACAGAAGATGTCTGACTGCAATAGATCGGGCTATCGAACGCATTATAAGATTCGGTACAGCCTCGAATTGTAAATCCCTGCAAGACAGTTGAGGAATCAAGATTATTCATATACACAATCATGCCGCTCGTCCAGGAGCCATCAATGATACAATCCTGAGGCCCATTGGCAGAGCGGACTGTGATGGATTTTCCTCGGAAAAACACGGAGCCGACATAAACTCCGTCAGCTACCAAAACGGTATCACCCGCAGCGGCCGCATCGATAGCTTCCTGTATGTTCGAATACTGCTGTGGAACATGCAGAATCCGCGGTCCCGATTCATATGCCCCAAGATCGACGGTTCCGCCGAGGATGCGGGATTTGCCGTCCATATCCTGTGCGGGAATTCCCGTTGCGGCGTTATTGCCCGCATTGAAGCAGGGCGATCCGGCCAGCAGGTGATACTCGCCATAAAGGGCGTTGCCGAACAGAGGATCCGAATTGATATTTCCGGTGCCCGCATATCCGCCCTGCACGTCGGAATGGGTGATTGTTGCCGGACCGACATTGGCCGTTGGCGTATTGCCCCAGAGGATACAGTTGGACAAGGTTGGAGCATAGCTGTCGCTGCGAAATGCACCCGAGCCGGAGTCGGCGACATTTCCGGCAAAGGTACAGTTGACCAGGTTCGGATAGGCCATATTGGATCGAAGACCGCCGCCTTCGCCGCTGGCATAGTTGACCACGATCAAGCAACTGGTAAGGGTCGGCCGTGCCCCGGCCCCGGTTGCATATATTCCTCCGCCCGTAGTGGACATATTCCCGCGGATGATGCAGCGGCTGAGGGAGACCTGGCCATTGGCAATGAAGGCGATACCGCCGCCATAAACGGCCTGGTTATTCGAGAACTCGCAATCCAAGACAGTGCCCTGCGAGGTCATTGAAGCGGCGTCAAAAAGAATTCCGCCTCCATAATTCGAGCACTGATTATCCGCGATTCGGCATCGCTGAATCGTCGGATTGGAATTTTTCCATACATGAATCCCGCCGCCGCTTGCCGTCACCGAATTGCCGGTGATGAGGCAGTCCAGAATCTTCGGCGAGGCCGCGTTGCAGAAAATTCCGCCGCCGTGTTCGGCGTGATTATTACGGATCAGGCAATGATCGATCGTTGGACTGCCGATCTCGATATAAATCCCTCCACCATAGCCAAAGGTTCCGGCCTGGCTGTTTTCGATAGTGCAATGAACAATGGTTGGTGATGCGGCACAATAGATGGCGGGGCCATGACTGCTATTGTATCCGTTTCGGATCGTTAATCCTTCCAGTCGCGATGCGGCCGTCTCGCCGGAGTGGAAATAGAATGCCCGCGCCGCCGATTCGCAGTCGATGATGCAATTGGCGGGGCCGTTTTCCGATTGCAGTGTGATGGCCTTGCCGGCAAAATCCAGTGCGCGGTTCTGTGGCCCCTTATAGGTCCCGTCCCGGACAAGAATTGTGTCGCCGTTGACCGCAGCCTGGATGGCCGGTTGAATTGCGGCATAATCGGCTGGCTGGTCATCATCGACCGTAATAGTCCGTCCCCAAACTGGAGAAGCCCCGATTGCTGCGAACGCAAAACATAAAGATATCCAGTAAGACAATGATACGCCGCTCATGATCAAACCCTCCGACCAAATAGTGGATGATTATCTTAAAAAATCCTCCGATACTTTTCCTGCTTACCGGAATTTCCGTTTCCTTGCGATATCCAGAACATCCAAAAGAACAACAAAACCTCTTATGCAAGCCCCACGACCGAATCTCGTAACGGTTAAATCATGTTGATGATGATCGTTCCTCGCAACAATTGTGTCACACTTCAAAATGCATAGTATACGATTTTATAGGTCAAATATCAAGAATATTCAGAAAGAGCCCTTGGATTTAAAGAACGATATAACTTTTCTACAACCCAAAAGCTGAATAGCCGAAAAAAGTCAAAAATTGTTGATTTGTAAGTGCTTTTATATAAATGAATTACGTGCATATCTGTTGTGGTGCACATTGCATATAACCGCTGTACGCACATGGCAACTTGTTCAGAAAGATGAAGCCGAGGCCTGAAAATTCCTAAACCAAAACAGAACAGACCAGCACCCCTAAGACTGTACTGTAAGTATGCTGCATTTTGTTCGACAAGCTATTTCACGACAGGATTACAACCAGGACCGACCACACAGCGGAAAGTACTGCTTCGAAAAAACGCCAATGCAACTTTTTAGATTCGCTGCCGTTGGCAAAAGAAGAAATGCTAGACAGAACCGTACAGACAAATTGACCCATTGTCAGGTTAAGTAATTGCTACTAAAAAAATAAGCTAAAGATTTTCATTGCCAAGCCAATTATTCGCCAGAACGGCAATATCCGTCATATCTACATTATTATCGCCATTCAAATCAGCACCTCCACAAGATGGGGCATCCAGACATTTGACATCTCCCCAGTGACGTGCGAACTCAACAAAATCTGCTAACCCTTCCTCGCCGTCATAAAGATTGCTAACTTGAATATTCAATGTCGCCTGATCATAGTTATTGTGAATATTTTCACATTTTATCACAAAATGGTTTAGTCCTGTATTTGCATTCAAAGGCATTCCTGTCAAGCTTCCATCCGCCGTCACCTGCAGCCAGGACGGTCCGGAGACTTTTGAAAATGTCAGCGGCAAGCCCTCCGGATCGATTGCTACGGATGCAATAGAGCCGGTATAGAAAGCATCTTCCGTTGCATTTTCAGCAGTGATTAAGTCGCTGCGGAATGTCGGACTCCCAAAACCGTCTGTGATATCCGTCCGCAGAGTCCCGTCACCATGAAAGGGGACCATTGTCGCTGTCCAGCCATCCTCAGTCACATCCACCCGAACATATTCATTCACCAGACCTCCAGATATCCCGCTGCCCAGGTTGTGGTATCCTCCCACCGTCATGTGCGGCCAGTCATAGATCAGCGGCTCGGCAAAATCAAGCCAGCTGCCGCCGCCGGTCATACAGTAATGCACGTTATTCCTCCAGCCTCGTTCATATTCATGCGTATGCCCGCTAAAGCAGATATCGACCCCATATTGCTCCATGAGCGGAACCAGATAGGTTCGAATTTCAGCTTCGCCGTTATACCAGCGTTCCGAATAGGGTGGACGATGAATAAAGAGAAATATCTGACGAGCATGGTTCGCCACCGCCTGCTGAAGATCGTTTTGAACCCAGGCGAAATCACTGCGGGTAAGATCGTCAATACAGATGAAGTGACAGCCTGCATAGTCAAATGAATAACTTCCGTATCCGGCAGTGTAAGGGCCACCTCGATCTTTACTGGGCATATCCGCAAACTTTCGGATTACAGAGGATTGCCCCGCATCATGATTACCCCAGGCATTGAACCAGGGAACCGTTTGTCCAAGATATTTGGCAACCCGATCAAGGTAATAATATTTTGTGTCTGAGTAGGAATCCCCGCTCTCGGCCAAGTCTCCCGATGTAACGGCAAATTTCACGCCGGAAGCAGCCATGTGTGCCATCATTGCTTTCGTCGGCTCATAAGGATCGCCTGAATAGGCGCCGTGGTTGGTACCCTGACTGTCCGACCAGACCGCAAATGAAAAATTAATCCTGCTGGAAGGTGCTGTTTCAAAAGTCTTGTCATCCAAAGGTACGCCGTCTATCATTACCTGATAATGATACGTCTCACCGGGTAACAGATTCGTTAACACGGCTTTATAAATAATGGTTCCGCCTCCGCTGTTTTCAGTAGCAATGGAGGCCAGGGTTCCGTAATTTGAATCAAGACCATACTCCAGTGTACAGGGAACCTGCTGATTTACTTCCCACATCACCGTGATACCATCCATTTTCAAGTTCTGCAAATAAGGTTGAGTCAGAATCAAGGTTGCCTGCGGCAGCTCCTGTCCACCGGGCCCTTTTAATGCAGCCGCCTGCGAGGGTGACAACGCCCGATCAAACAACGCCACCATCGATACATCGATCGGGTAATCCTCTCCGTTCTCGTCAGCAAACAAGAGCAGTGTGTCTTCCAGGGAAAAACGGCCATCAATCGATTGAACGTTTCCGGCAAGGACTTTTGTACCGTTGGCATAAATTGAATATTCACTGCCATTGTCCACCACAATCACAAGACGATACCACGTATCCGCCAATGCATAAAAACCAGGCGTCCCTTCATCGCTGCCCGAATGGCCAGTTGCCGCTACACCGATACTTCCATCCGGATGAATGAAGCAGTCCCCATCATCAGAATTGAATGGATTGGTTTGATAAAGACATTTCCAGTATCCCATACTGGAGGCTGAATAGCTCAAATCAATGACCGCCGACCACTCGTTGACTTTGGAACCTCCACCGTTGGCAGCAATACCGTGCTGGCAGGAATAAAAGCTTGTGAGTCCGATTCTCGCGGCTCCATCAGATTCATTGAAGCCTGCCACTGCCGTATGAGAACCGATTAAAAGAAGGTCTGTTCCCACCGTCGCTGCCGTCAAATTTTCAGGGTCATTAAAATCCCACTGGCCTACAAGAACCGGCGGCGGCAGGACGCCACCAAGCGACTGTATTTCACTTTCGCTGAGTGCCCCGTTATAGAATGCGATCCGGGACACATCCACCGCCTCTTCTTCGCCATCTTCATCCGCAAACAAAAGAAAAACATTTTCCAGGGAAAAACGACCATCAATCGCCTGTGCAGTTCCATTCAGAACACGCACCCCATCGATCCACAATTCATAAAACGTTCCATTGTCAACGCGAACAACCAACCGATACCACGTATTTGCGGCAACCGTTCCTGCCGGCGCATACTGTGTGGCCGCTACGCCAATTTCTCCGGTCGTCTTCGTAAACAGCTCGCCGTCATTGGTATTCGTTTTATTGGTCTGAAGCAGCGAGCTATAAGTGGCGGTCAAAGGACACTTGATGTCATAGACCAGCGTCCATTCGTTGGTTAGATTGCCGCCGCCATTAGCGCCAACTCCATTCGCAACCTTATAGTAGCTGTTGCTGCCAATCCGGGCGGCACCGTCACCGGCACCAACGCCTGCCACTGCCGTATGGCTCCCGCTTAATACCAGATTGCTGCCGATCGTGGCGGCCGTCAGATTTGCGGGGTTATTAAAATCCCACTGCCCTGCAAGCGTTGCCGCCTGTGCTGCTCCCGACAGAATGAATAATAGAATTATAATCAACAACGCTGTCCTATTTCGATTCATCGATACTCTCAATTTCTTAAAATTATAATGGATTGCCCGATGTCTATTGAAATATCATACATAAACCGCTTTTAACGCCTGAAGAATCCCACCCCGATGTACACTCTCTGTGAGAACACAGGAGCTATCCCGATTATTGTGTAAGGGATAGCTCCTGTTGTTATATTTCCGGCTTATTTACGCCGACGTACGAACACTATTCCACCCAGCCCCATCAAAACCATGGTGGCAGGTTCCGGAATGGGGCTGCCGGCTCCACCCAGTGCCTGGATAGCGTCACCTGAAAGCGTCTCATCGTAGAGGGCTACCATGGACACGTCGACAAGCTCTTCTTCACCATCTTCATCCGCAAATAAAAGAAAAACATTTTCCAGTGAAAAACGGCCGTCAATAGACTGTGGATTTCCATTCAGAACACACACACCATCCTTCCACAATTCATACAGATTACCATTATCCACGCGAACCACCAGACGATACCACGTATCCGCAGACACTGTCCCGGCCGGGGCATTCCCCGTGGCACTGACACCAATTTGTCCGTTTGATTTCGTAAACAGATCGCCGTCATTGCTATTGGCGGTATTTGTCTGAAGCAGCGAGCTGTAACTTGCGGTCAAAGGACACTTGATGTCATAGACCAGCGTCCATTCGTTGGTATAGTTTCCGCCGCCATTGGCGCCAATTCCAGACGTAACTGTATAATAGCTGCCTTTGCCAATCTGAGCAGCACCGTCAACAGCACCAATGCCTGCCACTGCCGTGTGGCTGCCGGTTAATCCCACATCGGTTCCGATTGTGGCGGATGTTAAATTCTGAGGATTATTAAATTCCCATAATCCCACCAGACCCGCCTGAGCCAATGATGCAATTGCCAACATTCCAATAAAAATAACATTAAACCTTTTCATCTTTCCTTTCCTCCGCAGTACTACTTTTCTCGGACATTCATACACACCTTTCCGAAACACGATTCCGAAAAGGCACCGTCTTGCATTCTTCAAAAATATCTTATTTCTGAATACAAGGATAATACCCGATGAATCCACTATTTTCCATCCTGCCGTGACACGAGCAATGTGGAGATCAAGATATTATCCTTGTATAAATACATGATTACGCTTTTACGGATGATAGACTCCCCCCTGGAGCCATTCTGCGGCAAACACCGCAAAATCATCCAGAGACACTTTACAATCTTTGTTGAAATCCATTGACACCCAGCTCGGCGCGGGATTCTTGCTGTAGATACAAACACTGGAACCAAAGATATCTGCAATTTGTTCGGCATTCAGGCCATAATTATAGACCCGTAGATCATCGAGCTTGCCATCCCAAAAACCAGAGGCTCCCGGATCAGCTCCAGGATCATTTCCTGACCCTTGAGCAGCCGGCTTACAGCCAATTCCAACCCACTTGGTGCTTGTCGTATTCAGAGTGCCATCATACGTATGCGAAGCCACTTCGAAAGTACGGCTGCTAATGGCTTCATCGGCACCCATCCGGTATAGATGAATATACTCGCCATCGGCCACTGCCGCGACAAACTGCCACTGGCCCGTTGGGAGCACTTCACTGTCCGTAATACGTATTCCAGTTTCGTTTGACTGTTCGATCTGCAAATCCAGTGCACCGCTGCCGCTATCAAGACCAAAATGGAACATCCCGCGAGATACACCGCCGTTCCAGTGCTTGATAATACTGGCCCATGTCGGATGGGGGGTATCCACATACACCCAGGCAGTCAGGGTAAACTCCTGCCCAGTTGTAGGATAAGGATTTGATGCAAATTTTGTTAAATCAAAGATCGCACCCTTATCGCCATAGAGTTCCATTGCATTCGTTCCGATTTGGCCGGCAGGCCAGGTCGGATCCTGACCTGCAGTAATCAATTCGGCATCATAGCCGCCAGCCGAATCAGTCAGGTTGCCATCAAATTCATAATGGTTGACTAATCGTCCAATGACCAGACGTGCCGAATTCGACCGTACCGTCCCGCCTGAAGACGTAACATCACAAACATAGAAACCTTCATCGCCACCCATTGCCGGAGTACCCAGAGCGGGATCAGTCACTGTTAGTGTATCCGTATGCACGCCAGCATATGCGGCTCCCTCAGAAAGTAGAACTTCATCGCCCGTGTTACTCGGATCCATATCCAAATACCACTGATAGAACAGTTGAAGACCTGACGGATTATCGGAGGTGACAACCATCTTGCCATTTGTTTCACCCGGTTTAACAATATCAGGGTGAGCCACTACATTTTCCGGTTTTTGATTTGTATTAAACGACCATATCGCACCAACAATCACGTCGTTGGGTTCAGTCGCATCGTTTGTCCGTGAATCCACACGCCAGTAATAGGTCGTGTTGATAGCCAGAAGCGAATTCGGTGTATAGCTCTGTATCGGATCAGCGGCAATGTTTCCGGCCAGCAGCTGATCTGCGAAGTAAGGCACACCGGTATGATGATCATAGGTGGCCTGTTTCAGCCTTACAAGATTCGGATCACAATACACCACAAATGAATGAGTATCAGGATCTGCCGCAGTGGCATTGTTCGGATCACGCGGGGCTTTCCATTGCAGCAATGCGTTCGGCAAAATACCTTTGGCATTGGGAACAGGAGAAACATTGACGGCCATGAAACCGGATATAGGCGTATCGACACCGCCTAACGCCTGGATGGCCGTTTCTGAAAGCGTCTCATCATAGAGGGCCACTCTGGTCACATCAACATTCTCTTCTTCACCATCTTCGTCCGCAAATAAGAGAAAAATATCTTCCAGAGAAAGCCGTCCGTCAACACTCTGGGGGGTTCCACTCAGAACACGTACTCCGTTAATCCACAATTCATAAACAGAGCCATTATCAACACGGACAACCAAACGAAACCACGTATTTGCGGCAACAGTCCCTGCCGGTGCGTACTGTGTGGCAGCTAAGCCAATTTCTCCGTTCGACTTCGTAAACAGCTCGCCGTCATTGGTATTTGTTTTATTTGTCTGAAGCAGCGAACTGTAGCTGGCGGTCAAAGGACACTTGATGTCGTACACCAGCGTCCATTCGTTGGTATAAGTGCCGCCGCCATTGGAACCGATTTCCTGCGCAACCTTATAGTAGCTGTTGCTGCCTATCCGTGCGGCACCGTCACCGGAGCGAATGCCTGCCACGGCCGTTTGATTCCCACTTAATACCAAATCGTTTCCGATTGTGGCAGCCGTTAAATCGGAGGCATTCGTAAATTCCCACAATCCCACCAGGCCCGCCTGGGTCAGCGATACAACCGCCAACATTGCACTAAATACAACATGTAATCTTGTCATGCTGATTCCTCCATATTAAATTCTATTGTTAACATTCTCCTTTTCGCATATCACAGCGAAAAGACACATAGACGATACTTTAGTTCCTATTTATGATGCCCGACCACAACTATAAACCACACAGCAATAACCACCATCATGGCCGTGATTTCTGAAAATATTTTCCTATTTCTTCATTTTTGCCTCTGTTCTCGCCTTTCATGCTGTTAACAGAACTGCATCGGAATCTATGACTCTTTCATCCTCTGCATTGCCTAGGATTAATTGAGACTGTTCAATACAAATTTAAGATTGTCTGCATAGGCATCGGCACTTTCACCATCCCGTTTGGTTGCAGTGAGACGAATGATGATTCTCAGGGTTCCCGGGGGGATGATTCCTTTATTCGATTGCTCAACAAAACAGGTCTTATTATTACGTTGTTCAGCAGTGACTGGCCCGATTGCGCCGGAACCGATTAATTCATTGGAGTTATCATAAAAAGAGGCTGTGATTTCAAGGGTATCTTCATGATTCAGCCAGCCGCCAATCCACCCGGATAGTTCGTAGCCGATCTCTCCTCTGTTTATTTTATAAAACAACTCTGCAATGTCGATTTCCTGAGTAATGGTGCAATCTTCATGCCCCACAAAAAAACAGTTGCCTTTATCGGGGGGAACTGGAATAGCTGATCGTTCTGAAAAACTTATTTCTCCTGCCCCCATTGTTGCGTAAGTATTGATGGTTGCAGGGGCCAAATCCTGCCAATCGGATATACTAATGTTATTTTCGGTTAATTTTTGCGAATCAGTTTTTTGGAGATCGTAAACCACATTGTCTTTTTCAAAATCTCCATTCACAATCAGATTGCGGTTTAGTAATGAAACGCCCAGCAGAAATTCCGCCGTACTCTGGACAAATCCACGGCGCTGCAGGGAAAATTCAGCAACGGATAATTGTCCGCTCCGACCCACAAGCCCGGCCTGGCCAGCCCCAATTACGCATTCGTTTGAAGCAGCCGAATCCGATCCAACCTGCATAGCCACCCGCCCCTTATAAACTTCTGCTCGAACCGTATCAGCAACATCCACATCAACTCCGAATTCTGTCCCAAGGTCAATGATCCGGGCACTGGGTGTATTTACAACGAAGCCAGTCGCCTGCTTGGGAACAGAAGCATATAATCGGCCGGAATAAATCGCCATGCTGTCGCTGTCTTGCAGCTTTATCACGGATGGTGCTTCAAGCACGACTTCTGCACCGCTGTCAAATGTCATTTTAATAACACCTTGTTTGAGATACTTCATTTCCTCCTGCTTGAACCGAGATCCGATTTCCATGGGCGAGTCAGAATCAGCCCATTGGGCATGAACCGTTTCAGTCAGGGTTGCAATAGTTCGAGAAATAGGGAAGAAATTGACATACATAATCAGTATTAATAAGACGGCAGCAACTGAAATTAACGTAAATATCATGGATTTACTGACTTTAGGTTTTTGCCTGGTTGCATAGACAACCTGTTGAATCAACTCCTGCTGCGGTTCTTCCCTAGCAAGCTCAATTGCCTCTGCCGCCTTTTCATGTGCCGCCAGTATTTCCCATAATTGGGACTCAGCGAAGTTTTTTTCGTTTGATAGCCAGGCATCCTCTGACGCTGAACTGTCATCGGGCATCGCAGCAGCCTGAAAACCCTGAAGTTCAGCCCACAATTTTACATAATCGACATACAAACGGCAGGCCCGATCATTTTCCGTAATCCAGGAGTCCAACCGTTCAAAATCCGCATCGGTAATAATATCTTCACGCAATGCGTTCAATAATCTGTAGAGTTCATTAATTTGTTCAGCATTCATAGAAGCCGGATTCGTTTACGCCATGTTCTTGCGAACACAATTCAATAATGTGATATGGATTCGGCCTAACACATTGTACAATGTGTTATTATTGATGTTCAGTTGTTCTGAAACCGTTCGCAGAGTGGCTCCGATTTCATATCGAAAACTCAGAATCTTTCGTTCTTTTTCTCCGAGCTTATCCAGGCAATGCTGAAGTGCTTTCTGACGTTCTTGTTCCAGATTGCTCGTCGTCTCTGCGACCTCCTGAATGGCCTCCATAGCCTGTTCACTGAACACTCTTTTTTTCTTTGTTATTTGTTTGCGATAGCTCATTATCTGATAACGGGCAATACATAATGCCCACGCAGCAAAATTGGTTCCCGGCTGGAATTTGTCGAATTCCGACCACATGATAGAGACCGTTTCCTGAACGAGGTCATCGGCATCCGAGGGATTTGGTATACTAGACATGACATATCCATATAGTCTGCGTTGAACACTCATATATAACATCATGAAATGCTTGCCGCGATCACTGTCTAAATAGATTTTGTCTTTCCATTCTCGTGTCATAGATAACCTTTTTATAACTATGCTATATTAAGGATAGGGTGGAATCTCTTGTTTTTTTGAAGAAAAAATAGTAGGACCGATTCAGGATCAATCTTTTTTTCATAACTCCATATATATAAATAAGTAAGGATTTGAACTATTTTTGAGATTTTTTGTAATAGCCCAAGTCGTCGCTAAGTTAATTCGCTCGTATGTATCATTTGAGCGAAAGAGGTACACCAATATTTTCCCACAAATAGGCGTCCCCAACCATCACCCTTTGAAATGATTGTGCAGGGTTTTTATCCTCGACTGCATGAAAACCAACTGCGCCCCAAACATGGCGTTTTCATCAATAATCTCAGGATTCCGACGGATATATCCATAGACAGGCTTCCAATAATTTCGATATAACTTTTCCAGAATTAGCTGTTTACGATCTTCGTCCGGGGTTGGAGAGTTGACAATCGCTGACCAGCAAGTCGTACTCAAAAAAGCATTGAATCAGGAGATTGACAAGAGAATGGAGGTGGCGTAAAGTGTCGTTTACCTTGACTGCAAAAAAGGAATTTCAACGGAATTAGGGACAATATCATCGAAGCACTTTTGTTGGGAATTATGTCGCAAAGTGATGAAATTGCTAATACCCGATTATCTCTTTCAGACGTGAGGGTGTGCCGGGAACAACTTTATTCTGATTCCCTGCAGCAACTCTATTCTGGCTCGATTGGATATGCTGAATTTTTGGAAAGAATTCATCGTATTGATGACAATTCGACGATACTCATACAGTAGGTCTTGATACAGAAAGTGACGGATTGTGATGCTATCTGCTCTGATTCTCCGGAATTCTATCGTTTTATATCGGATTACTTTGATTGAGTGGCGTCCTATAATACAGCGGTATATGACTCTGGATTTATTCCTGTTTTCACCTTGACTTTTAAAGTGTCTCGTTTCAGTATGGAAGTCTGTTCAGAAGTTAAAAAACCGCGCCAGGTGCAGAGCGAAATAGAATACGAATTTGAGTTTTTGTCTTTGTATATTTTCACGGATGAGATGACATTATTAGAAGGATCCAAATCATGAACACAAAATCTCATATCATTTTATGGGGCATGTTTCTATTCATACTGAATACTATCGGGCTGATTTGGATTCACCACAGTTTAGTTACACACAAAGAGACCGTTCGCGTCCATTCCATACAATGGGTTCCTGATAATATTAATCCTGATCGAATTAAAGTGACTTTTGATCGTGATGTGGCGTTACCTGAAGCTATAGGCAACCCCATCGCAGATTTGTTCAAGATAGAACCCCGTCTGGATGGAAAGTGGATGTGGGCTAGCCTTAATGCGGCGGAATTTCTTTTAGCATCTCCTGTTGGCCCCGGCCGGGAAATACGTCTTGAGCCTTCTGAAAATTTCAAGGATATGACAAGCATGAGATTTGTTCCTGAGAAGGCTCTGTGTCTGAGGACCATTTCATTGAGCTGCGTCCGACCCCGAATCCTTTCCTCGGATCATCATTATGTTACCATTGAAATGGAATTTAATCAGCCTGTCGAACCGGGAGATTTGCTTAGGCATACCAAATTCTATGACAACACTCAGCCCCAGCCCAGTCAGCTCCGGGACGCAAAAATATTGACCCAATCCATATCGAACAAAGTGGTACTTCAAATCCCCAGGCCAGCTTCGGATTTACTGCAAATTGTCCTTGATGAAAATATGAGGGGCTATCAGGCTGATCTGCCTTTGGGCAAAACGATGGCATATGATCTGAAAGTGGACCCGGGATTTATATTTTTAAGATCGGCGGTTTCCTCGAACTGTTTTGAAACCGCCGCCGCAATCCAGCTTGAATTTTCCAAAGAATTAAATAAAGATGCAACCCTTCCGCCAATCAGCATAAAACCGGAAGTCAAAAACCTCAAAACGAGGCAGCTTAACAGGAATCTAATTCTCAATGGAGATTTCGAGCCGGCCAAACAGTATTATATTGAAATCCCATCCACGATATCTTCTGCCGAAAATCAGACATTAGGCAAGAATATCCAGGTCCGAGTGGATATTCCGGATCGGGATTCAGGCATCATGTTTGTTCATCCCGGCGGCATTCTTTCGCTGGATAGTCAGAAAATTCTTGATTTGAAGGCTGTGAATATAACGGGTCTGGAACTGAAGTCCTGGCGTATTTATGACAACAATCTGGTATCCTACCTCCATAGGAACTCACGGGACCAGACGTCACAATATGTCCATAAAAAAAAGCTTGAATTGGACTTGCCCCGCAATGAGATATTGGAATTCGCCATAGAACTCCATGATCTGATTGAGCCGGGCCCCGGTATCTACTATGTATCCGCCAGCGATCCTGACCATTACTGGAACAATGACAGTACCCTGGTTATCCTTTCGGATCTTGCGATTACCTCGAAAAAGCATTCCAAAGGCGTACTGGTATGGGTGACTTCGGTGCAGCGGGGGGAACCTGTAAAAAATGTTATTGTTAAGGGCTTGTCCTATCAAAATCAGGTTTTGACACAGGCGGTCACAGATGGAAACGGTATCGCACAGTTAGAGTATGCGTCAATCAATCCTGAAAAGGAAATATGGCTTATTACGGCTCAGCTCGAGAAAGACCTGAATTACATCAAGCCTGCTGAAAGCCAATGGGTCATTGATGATGTCGATCAATCCGGCAGGCCCTGGCCGCAGAGTCTTGAGATCATGCTGTATTCTGAAAGAGGGGTCTATCGGCCGGGCGACGAAATCCATTTGACGGGAATTGTCAGAGATAAAAACGGGCGGATCCCGCCGGTGATGCCTTTTACGCTGAAGACGCTGCGGCCGGACGGCAAAGAGGTGGAAAATACCCTGGTCAAGGCGATTGAAAACGGACAGGGGATTTTTCATAAAAGCATCCGGACGACAACGGATTTTCAAACGGGAATTTATACATTCAGAGTCACTCTGCCGGGTTCTGAGGAGGTGCTTGGGACCACGCAGGCATCTGTTGAAGCGTTTATTCCGCTGCGAATGAAAGTTGAGTCCAGAACTTCCATGGATCGCTATGGACCGACGGAAATTCCTTCCCTCCACGTGACAGGCCAATATCTCTGGGGACAGCCCGCCTCAGACCTGCCCGTTAACATCCATGGTTTGCTTGAGCCGAGACAATTTCAGTCTGAAACATATTCCAGCTATTATTTCGGTGTACCTGCTGCAAGAAGCTCAATTGCTGTGCCGCAAGTGTCGCAAAAACTGGATGAGCAGGGCGAGGCGGCTATCACGATAACTCTTCCGGATTCATTGAAGGCAGGTCTGTATAAATTGTATCTGACGGCGACGGTTACAGAACCGGGGGCAAGATCGGTATCCTCTAATACCTCCACCCTGGTCGATACATCCGATCATCATATCGGTCTTAAAACACTGGCTGACCAGATTATTCCCCCCAATGAGCCTGTCCATATTGAATGGGTCAGTCTTACAGGTCAGGAACAGCCATGCGTTACCAGTCAACTCAGTTATGAATTATTCTCTATCGAGTATCATACGGTCCTGAAGGTGGTTAATCAAAAAAGAGTATGGCAGTCTGAAGAGAAATTGTCGAGTGTTAAAGCCGGACCGATTGCCAGTGAAAATCAGCACCAGGGGGCCTTTGACATAAACTGCCCGGCCAGCGGTTATTACCGTCTGCGGGTTCAGGATGCCAAAACAGCAAGTGCAGCCGAAATCGATTTTTATGCTTCAGCCGATGCCGCAAAACACAGCCTTAAAATGAATGAGCCGGAGCATCTGGAGATTATTACCGACAGGAAGGACTATCTCCCGGGACAGGAGGTCGGGGTTCTGATTCGCAGTCCTGTTTCCGGAAAAGCCTGGATAACGATTGAAACAGACCATGTCGTGCATTATCAGTTTGCCCAACTGAAGGGAAATTCACTGGAATTGACTTTGCCGATCAGTGATGCGGTCAGGGGCAGCGCCTGTATTTCGGCTATGGTTGTTCGTGGTATTGATCCTAATCAGAAGGATTGGCTGCCTCACCGTGCCTACGGGATGAATCGAATTCGAATTGATCATCATGCCAGGCAATTACCGGTTACGATCGAAGCGCCGGACAAAATCGAGCCGGAGCAAAACATCGCGGTTACCGTCAGTTCGAGTATTGCAGCCGATCCAAATCATCCACCCATGATCCATCTTTGGGCAGTCGACGAAGGAATCCTTTTGGCTTCCGATTACAAAACACCGGATCCATTCCATTTCTTTTTCCTGCCGCGGCGGCCGGGGGTATTCAGCTCTGATTTATATGGCCACCTTCTGCCGGATTATGATCGTCCCAAATCCATGATGCACATCGGGGCCGATGATTCCAGCGCAGAAGTCCTTCGAAGAAATCCTGTCCCCACGCGGTATCGACAACCGAATGTAATCTGGAATCAGGTATTGCCGGCAGATGAAAAGGGCCGACTGCAAGTCCAGATGAAGCTTCCTCCATTGATTGGGCAGCTGCGTCTGATGGCGGTTGCCGTTGACCAGGATCGATATGGCCAATCGCAGAAGCCGCTGATTTGTTCCAGGGATCTGATGGTCGAATCCTCATGCCCGCGATTTGCGGCACCCGGCGATATATTCATGATTCCGGTTAAGATATTCAATGCCTCAACAAAACCGATATCAGTCAAACTGGATGTCGAAATTACAGGGCCGCTTCGGATTGAGATGCCGGAGAACCGGACATTTCTCGTTGCCCCTCAGAAGCCTTGTTCGCTGTTGTTAAAGGCAGCCGCTCTGGAAATTGGCCCGGTGGATTTGAAAATCAGTGCCGAACAACTGGACGCAATGGGTTCACCTCCCCTGGCGGCCGATGCGGTTTCACATTTCTCTATACGTCCCTCGACCGCATTGCATTCGGAGATTGTTTTCAGGACGATTGAAGCGGGAGAATCGCTCACGATTTCGCCTTCAGACTCATTTATCGCCGGAACGGAACGATTGAATCTGAAGGTATTTTCAAGTCCTTCAATCCAGCTTGCCCCGGCATTGGAGCAATTAATCGGTTATCCGTATGGTTGTGTCGAACAGACAACCAGCCGCCTTTTTGGTTTGCTGAATGCCCGCCACATCCTCGACCCCGCCAGAGCAGACAGCCTCGCGATGATGATTCAGGCGGGCTTTATGCGATTGTGGGGTATGCAGACGCGGTCGGGCGGATTGAGTTACTGGCCGGGCGAGACCCAATCTTATCCCTGGGGATCGGTCTATGCCGGATGGTGTCTGATGGAAGCCCGAAAAGCCGGTTATACCATCGATTCCCGATTCAGTGATGAGCTTATGGGCTATCTGGAAACGCTGCTAGGTGACTCGAATACAGATGAGATTGATTACAGCACCAGGGCCTTGCTTTGCCGTGTATTGGCGGATTATGGCCGTCCGCCTGTTGGCTGGATGAACAGCCTGGCAGAACGAAAGGATCGATTAGATATTGCTGGCCTGGCTCATTTAGCGGCGGCATTTCATAAGATCGGCCAAAAGGATGCGGCGCTGGAATTACTGCCTGTCAGGGATGTCAATCTGGCAATTCCCACCTCAACAAGCGGTTGTCTGACCTCTGGGCTTTGCCAGCAGTCGATTCTGTTGTCGGTCTTACTCGAAATGGATTCCTCGCAGGATATGATGGATGCATTGGCTGCCGATATTGGCAGGGCACAATCCAATGGAGCATGGCAAAGTACTCTCGAAAATGCCGCGGCAATCACAGCTTTGAGCCGATATCAAATCCAGGCGAGCCGCCCAGAACCAGACTTTACTGGTCAAATCCTGTTTCCAGACGGTCCGGCTGTTTTTGATCACAAGCAGCCTTACGTATATCCATCAGTAAAAATTGATAAATCCGTTTCTGTAACAACCCAGGGAACCGGCAGGATATATATTGCCCGAACCTCCGAAGGGCTGGTAAGGCCGGACTTGTTGAAGCCTTATGATAAGCGTATTTCAGTCAAAAGAACGTGGCTCGATCGGGAAAAGAAAATAATCGACCCAAATCAACTAAAAGTGGGCGATCTGGTTCACGTGGAGATTGAACTAACTTTAAAAGACAACCGTTGGGTGGATAACATTGCTGTGGTCGATGCCCTTCCTGCGGCCATGGAGGTTGAGAATCCGCGACTGGCCAGTTCTGCACAGCAAGAGGGGTATGAAGAAGACCCGATACGCACGGAATTTCTCGATGACAGGGTTATTTTGTTCTGCAGTGCCGGCCCGGAAAAACAAACGTACCGATATGCGTTGCGGGTTATCGCGTCTGGGACCTTTGAAATCCCTCCCATCCAGGCCTCTTGCATGTACGATCCGTCGGTTGCTTCTATGGGTACTCCTGGCACATTGACAGTCAAATCGGAATGAAAAAAAAGACAATCAAAACATGGTTTATACGCATCAATATCGCAGTCGTTACCCTGCTGCTGATGGGATGGATACTCAGTACCGCTGCGGACCGCCTCTGGCCTTTTCCAGAGCAGAAATTAAAAATCTATGCTCCCAGCCCCATGGTGTATGATGCGAAGAGCAGAAATATGCTGGGGCTTGTCTCGCCTCAGCAGCAATGGGTGATGCCGGTCAAACTGGATAATATCAGTCCCTGCCTTATCGATGCAACAATCGCCGTTGAAGACAGCCGATTTTATCATCATTGCGGCGTAGATGTCTATGCTGTTGTACGGGCAATCGGACAGAATATTTCACAGCATCAAATCGTGTCCGGAGCAAGCACCCTGACGATGCAGTTGTGCCGAATGATGGAAAAACGCCCGCGGACACTGAAAAGCAAAGCCATCGAATCGTTTCGGGCAAGGCAATTGGAAAAAATCCGATCCAAGGATGATATCCTTGAGCTGTATTTGAATAACGCTCCCTATGGCGGAAATATAAGAGGGGTTGAAGCCGCCAGTCTGTTTTATTTCTCAAAACATGCCAGAGATCTTTCCATCGCACAATCTGCATTTTTGGCAGGATTGCCTCAGTCCCCGACACGCTATAATCCGTTTTCCCATCACGACAGAGCCTTGCAGCGGCAGCAATATGTTTTAGACAGAATGCTGGCGGCCGGCAAGATCAATGAGGATCAATATCACCAGGCATCTCAAGAGACAATGTCGATTATGCCGGCGGATCGTCTTATCCACGCACCGCATGCTGCCTGGATGGCGTTAAGCCGAAGACCAGACGGGGGGCAAACGACAATCAACCTGGATATCCAGAGCCAAATCGAGTCGATTATCCAGCCGTATCGCGATACACTTCCATCGGGTTCTGAAATTGCAGCCGTTGTGATCGACATCCAAAAATCAGCCATTGTTGCGTTGACCGGATCCGCTGATTCCACCGACCCGGTGGATGGTCAAGTCAATGGTGCCATGGCCAAGCGCAGTCCCGGCTCAACACTTAAGCCATTTGTTTATGCTTTGGCATTTGAAGCCGGACGGTTGTCTCCTGAGTCAGTTTTATACGATGTCCCCATCTCACTGGGAGGCTGGACGCCTTCCAATTTCGACCGTACCTATGAAGGTGCGGTGTCGGCAGGCAATGCGCTTCGGAAATCTTTGAATATCCCTGCCTTGTGGATTGCCAGTTGTATGGGCTCGGCGTATTGCTATAATCATCTGGAATCATTGGGGATTCGACTTCCTCACAATGTGGAGATAAAATCGGGACTTTCCTTCGTTGTTGGCGGCTGCGAAGCATCGCTGCTGGACATAACAAACGCCTATGCGGTATTTGGCCGAAAGGGTGTTTATCGCAAATGTCGACTATTTGAAAGTGAAACCAGCTCACCCAAACGGATATTTTCACATGAGGTGTGCGACAATATCAATCATATCCTGTCAAGCAAAATCAGGGTGCCTCACGGATTGGAATATATCGATTCCGAAATGATACCCTGGTTCATGTGGAAAACCGGAACGAGTTCAGGACGCCGTGATGCATGGGCCGTCGGACATAACGGTCGATTTGCCGTTGGGGTATGGGTGGGGCGTTTTCGGGGAACGGGAAGATATGAATATGTTGGATCCGTGGCCGCCGAACCGCTTCTGGCTCAGATATTTTTGTTACCGGAACTGCGAAATCCTATCGAACCTGGTCCGCCGGCTCCAATTCTTGTCTTGGATCCCATGCCCGTTCCCGACAGGATTGATGAAAAACTGCATATTTTATTCCCTGAGAATGGAGACGTCTTTATTGCATATCATGGCAAGATGCAGATATACCCCAAGGCCAATCAAACTGCTCCTCTTCATTGGTTCTTAAATGGTGTTTTGCTGGAAAATACGGAATGGCCGGTCGAAGTACCTGCCGGTCAATATCAACTTCGCTGTGTGAATCAGCAGGGAAATTCTTCAGAATCCACTTTCTATGTTCAGATACATTAAAACTCAATCTAAAACCGGAAGAGAGGATTTAAGTCATTGGTAATTCTAGTTGACATATACTTCTACAACCGAACTACAACTCGAAATGCATTATCACCTTTTATGTAATATTTTATATTTTGTAAGTCCTTGATACAATGGTGTTATTTGTAAGAAATCGCCGGACACGTGTGGTCGGATGTTTCCCCCGATGGCCAGAGAGCTTTAATGTTGACGGCGGTGTGGCTGCGGTATGTTGGGACTATTGGAGAGGAACGATTTATTTAAAAAACTGCACATGATTAAGAGTGAATCTTTGCGATCGGCGAGGGATTTATCCAGCTTCCCTTTTGTCGATTCAACCATTTATCGATAATTGCTTGCCCTGCACATTCAATTGTCCCTAAATAGTGAGAGGTATGGTGTGGAAATCATGAATTATTTTTCTGTTGAATCATTAACTCATTTCGTAATCGTTTATAGGCTCTGCCCAGCAGGGATTCGATGGCCGATTTTGTCCAGCCTGTTTTATAGGATATCTCCGTATAGTTCAGACCTTCAATTTTGTGCAGAAGGATGACCCGTTTCTGACGAGGACTGAGTGTCTGAATCGCTTTCCAGATTGCGTCAGACATATCTGTTTTTTCGGTTTGGGCAACTCCTTTATTCCTGTCTATATGCCTGGTTTCTTCCTGATGGTGAAGCATCGTCTGAGTTCGCTGTGTTTTGCGTTTTTCATCCATACATAAATTGACAACAATCCGGTACAGCCAGGTGGTAAACTCCGCCTCGGGTTTGTAATTTTCCGCCCCCTGATAGACCCGAAGAAAAGCTTCCTGACATACATCCTCGGCGAGATTCCATTGTCCCAGAATTCGGTATGCCAGCGCCAATACCCGCTCTTTGTGCCGCAAATACAATCGGCCCAGCTCCGAGGTATCGCCCCGGGCGATGGCTGTCATCAGCTCGCAGTCATCTGGAGGTGTCTTTCCTGTATGCTCGATAATCATTCCCATAATATCATTTCACTGGCTCAGGGGTTGATTCGTTCCATCCAGTGGCCTGCAAAAATCATCAGATCTGCCAGGTTTACCGAGCCCATCTTGTCGATATCCGCCCCCAGACAATACATATTGGACGGGTCACAGTTCTGGAGCATCCAGGTCTCTGCCAGCATGGCGTAATCCAGCATATCCACATCGCAATCATGGTCATAGTCGCCGGCCAGTTTGGTTGAAAAGACCCAGACAGGTCCCGGAGTCTGCGTACAACTGGTTTTGGTTATGACTTGCCAAAACCAGGTCGTGCCGCAAGTGAGCATGTTTGTCTGGAACCAGGGACGCGGATTATCGGCAGAGATTAACACCATCGTATCGGGACTCGTTCCGAGATAAACATCAAAGACAGGAATTAAGCCGCTGAATTCGGTTGTGCGTGTCGCCTGTTCCCATTCCGGGCAGCCCGTGTCAGGGCATTGTGACATCCGGTCGCAACTGCCGTCCTGAACGAAATCCGGATTTCCTGCATACAGGATTCCTTCGACCTCATAGGTTGCCATATTGATCACCGCTGAGCCTGAGTTTCCCATGAAGGTATCCAGATTGGCCTGGAAGCTGCCTGATGCGAGATTGTCCTGAACCCAGGCATTGTTTGCATATTTTCGAGGCAGTCCCAGGGTATGGCCGATGACGGCAAGGGCCTGCTGGTCCGGAACTTTGCCGGCCCGGCGGGTGATCAGCGGGGCATGGGTTAAGACCTCACGATTCAGGCGAATCAGTGCCCAGTCTGAGTCATCTGTCTGCACCCGGGCGATAATACCGCTGCAGAAATAGACATCCGCCTCATCCACGGTCAGAACCGGGGTTGAGGCGTTGAGCATGGTGAAGCCGAATACAAAGGCCATGTCGATACAGACGCTGGAATCATCAATGCAATGACCCGTAGTGGCCACGATGTCGGGAGCAACAAGGAATGCCGTGCAAACTGCCGGAGCCGGCTGGTTAATAAACGGGACATCACTGCAAAGCGCTCTTGCATAGGTATCCAGATAAGTCTGGGCCAATGTTGTTGAGGGGATTGAAAAAGAGCCGTCAGTATTTATTGTTAAATCCCCCAGGGGGATGATTGCCGCGGTGGAATCACCGATGGCTTTCAGTGTCAGATTGGTGACCTGGTATTCGTCAAGTCGATCATCCGTACCATAGATTCCCTTTAACGCGAATTGCGGTTGGGATGTATTCTCTAAAATGGCGGCTCCATTGTTCCAGCTCAGAACAGGATCTCGTTCCGTATCGAAGGATAAATCGGCAGGATAAGGATTGGCAGGTTCGGTCAGCGGCATACAATCCGAACTGACAACCAAAGTATAATCCCCCATGGCTCCGCGGTAGCCTGCTACTCGAATCAGAATTGCTGCATCCGCTTCAAGGTAAATATCCAATCCGGATTGCTCTTCACAGAAATCATCGTTGCAGGCCAGTTCAGTTCCATTGCAGCCATCATAGACGGACAGTGTGGTATCGAATTGACTGCCGCACAGGCTGATTTCATAATTGCCATTGATTGGGGGCGTAAATCTGAACCAGACATCCAGGGTGTCCTCTTCACCGCAGGAACTGACGGATACGCCTGTTGCGCTCCGAGTTGTTCCATGGTAAGGGACATTCAACTCCAGGGCGATGGCATTGGTGCAGTCATCGTTGGCCGGAGGAGGGAGGCTTTCGGTGATAAGCAAGTCATAATTCCCCATATCGCCATCATAGCCTGCGATTCGAATCCAATAAGTCTGCCCGGCAGTGAGGCCCAGTACGAGTTCGGACTGGCTGCCGCAACTATCATCATTACAGCTCAATTCGCTTCCCTGGCAGCCGGAATAGACAGACAGGGTTGTATCGAAATCACTGCCGCACAAGCTGATTGAATAATTTCCGGTTTTTGCGGGAGTAAACAGATGCCAAACATCATAAAAATCAAAATAAAATCCGCAACTGCTGCCGATACTGCCCAATGCCCCCAATGTGGAACCCTGAAATGGGATATCTTCAAAGACTTCAATAGCATGGGTGCAGTCATCATTGACCGGCTGTGTAAATCGTTCGGTCACAACAACGACATAATCGCCGGTTTTGCCGCCTTTTCCGGCAATCCGGATGTAGTATGTCTGGCCGGCAGTCAGATACACCACGACTTCCGACTGCACATCACACATGTCGTCATTGCAGGCCAGTTCGGATCCCGTGCAACTGGCATGGATGGCCAGGGTGGTGTCAAAACTGCTGCCGCACAGACTGATGGTGTGATATCCGCTCCTGGCAGGCCTGAAGTTATGCCATACGTCAAGTTTGTCATTGCCGCCGCAACTGCTTGATTTCTGGCCGGTTGCACCGAGAGTCGTTCCATAATAGGGCAGGTCCACAGACAGCGGAATTGCATTGTTGCACAAATCATTGACGGGCTGCTGTGAATACCGCGTAATATTTAAAATGTAATCCCCGGCAGCTCCGTCGAAGCCTGCAACACGAATTGCATAAGTTCTGCCGCCGGTCAGGGTTATATTTAATTTGGACTGGGAATCACAGGCGTCATCGTTGCAGCCGATCTCTAGTCCTGTGTCATCAAATACCGACAAGGTGGTGTCATAAGTACTGTTGCAGAGGCTGATGATATATTCGGTGGCTGCCGCCGGGGTAAACAAATGCCAGACATCATAAAAGTCGTATCCCTGGGCGCAACTGCTGTAGGTGTCTCCGGTTGCCCCAAGCGTTGTACCATTGAAGGGAATGTTTTCGAATACCTCGATCGCTCCTGCGAATTCATCATTGGCAGGGGCGTCAGGTCGTTTGGCGGCCAGCAATGTATATTGCCCCGTGGCTCCATTATAACCGGCAACACGGACTAAATACGTATATCCGGCAGTTAGACTAACCACCACTTCCGATTGAACGCTGCATAGATCATCATTGCAGGCCAGTTCCATTCCTCCGCAGGCATTATAAACGGATAACGTGGTATCGAAGGAACTGCCGCAAAGACTGATGGTGTAATTGCCGGATTGAGAAGGGATAAAACTGTGCCAGACATCTTTGGTGTCGTTGATGGAACAACTGCTGACCGAAGAACCCGTTGCTCCAGTACTGTTTCCGTTATAGGAAATCGACTCTGTCAGAGGGATCGCGTTCTGACATAAATCGCCCTGAATCTCAGCCTGAACAGGATAAGAAAATAAACAATAAGATAGGATTAAAATAATAACCGGTCGAGGAAAGTATATACTTTTCATGATCAACCTCCGTTTAATGCATATTTCAGAAAATACCATCTCTACGGCAGAGAGGATCGTAATTCAGAAGAATGGTTAATAAAGGTTAAATTTGTTACAAAAAAAATAAAATTCGGTGACGGCGGCAATGATTTTACGGGGATGTATTTGGAAAAATGGAATTTCTTCAAAAAAAGCAGGTCCTGACCGCAGGTCTTTGGCAACCTGCGGCGTTAAACAGGTAGAGCACAGAAAAAAAGTCATTATGACAAATCGGGATATAAAAACCAATAATGGGTTCAGACAAAGGAAAGGAATGAAAATGAGTACCAAAAAAATCGTAGCGATGTGTGTCATTCTGGGAATTTTGGCCGGTTCAGCCCAGGCGGCACAAAAACAGCAGGCACGTCAACAAAAAAAGGCCCAGTATCAGCAAGCTCTTGTCCAGAAACTTCAGGAGCAATATCGGTATCAAAAACAGCTTGCCGAGGAAGCGGTTCTGAAAAGCATTGTCGATGGTGGTGATGGCTACAAAGATCGGGATCGTGATCGCATCCGCGACCAGAAAAAACAGGCGGCCCAAACGGGGGAACAAAAACAGGATCGGATTCGCGATCAAAAACAGGATGGTTCTTGTCAAGATACTGATGCAGAATATGAAGCTTTCTTGAAGGCCTTGTTTGGTGATGTGGATCCCGATCAGCTCCAGACCAGAACACAAACACGTGAGCAGAAAAAGACCTGTGATCAGACCTGCGAGCAAACCTGTGACCAGGTACGTGAACAGAAACAGGATCAGCTTCGTCTGCAAAAACAGGATGGCACATGTCAGGAAACAGTGCTAAAGGCCAATGGCACGGGTGAGCAGGACGGCACGCCGGACCAGACCAGAACCCAGACTCGTGAGCAGAAAAAGACGTGTGATCAGACCTGCGAGCAAACCTGTGATCAGGTGCGCGAACAGAAACAGGATCAGCTCAGAGAGCAGAAACAGGATGGAACATGTCAGGAAACAGTCTTAAAGGCGAATGGTACTGGGGATCAAGACGGAACCCCGGATCAGACAAGAACTCAAACTCGTGATCAGAAAAAGACTTGTGATGAAACTTGCGATCCCATTCAAGACCAGAAGCAGGATCAGACTCGCGACCAAAAACAGGATGGCTCTTGTCAGGAATAGCCAAAAAGGTGATTTGGGCTATGCAATCTATTCTTCCTGCCCCCAAAGTCCTATTTCAATGGCCCCTGCACAGAGCGAGCAGGGGCCTGCGTTTATGGCATGAAAAGGCTGAAAACTTGCATTTGTTTATCTAAAATGTTAAAATAAAACCGCAATATCAATGATAAGGGGATACAAAATAAATTTTGATTTTTACTGAAACAAATCAGTGCTAAGAGCACCTTTTGTTGGGTGTGAAGTGATCGAACAACATGATTATAATGTGCTGGCCGAAAAGGCGATTCAGGGGCAAACTGAGGTTTTGCCGATTCTGGCAGAGTCGGTCTACGATTCACTTCGCAGCTATGTATTTCGGATTACTTTGTCGGAGGATTTGACCGACGATATCGTTCAGGAGACGATTCTGGAAATGTATAAGATATTTGGACAATTACGGAATGGCGACCGTTTCTGGCCCTGGTTGTGCAAAATTGCCCTGAATAAGATTCGTATGCAATCCCGAACCCAGACACGGCAGAAGCACCTCCTGCAGCAGCATGCCGAGCAACTGGCTGCGAAACCTGCAAATCTTGAAGGGCTGGCCAATGTCATTCATGATGAAATCAAACAGACTGTTTTTGAAGCGGTATTAACTCTCAATGACCAGCAAAAAGCAGTCCTGTCCATGCGGTGTTATGAGAATATGCCCTATTCTCAGATTGCCCAGGTGATGGGAATGTCGGAATTGGGTGTCCGGATTTTATTTTTCCGGACAAAAAATAAACTTCAAAAGCTGCTTTTCAATTCCGGCTTTGGAAAAAAATCTCTGGTCATGGCGCTGGTTTTATTTGGTAAAATGACTGCTTCCAGTGAAGCTTCGGCAGCTCAGGTTTGCATCACATCATCCACCCTTTCTGTCGGTGCTGCGGCAGCAACCCTTGGGGCATTGACGACAAAAACAGTCTTGCTGCTGACAACCGCAAGTGTTGTTACCGTAGGTGTTGTGGCACATGAATCCCTGAACGGCAATCATGCGGCACAATCCTTGTCGAATCCATCCTCGTCCATCGTTGCCAAGGACTCTGGACGTATGCTCTCTCCCTATACTGATATGGAAGGATACTATTATTATCCACAGGGCAGCAGCGGACCGGTTATGATGCGACTGTCTGTCTCGAAAGAGAGCAAAACATATCAGGCACTTCAGAACGATACGGGCAATTATTTATTTGACAACACCCATTCAGGTGCCGTGATTCGCAATGCCCGTTATTGGAATCCGGACTTGTCGGTCATGCAGCTTCCCGCCGACAGCCCGGAACTGGAAACGTTTATCGCGGCCATCGAACACCGAAGCCCGGTTTTACGGAGGCCTTATGCCGCTTCGAAGGCATTCTTGATTGTCGCCTCACGAACAGAAGATAAACAGGATACAACCTTCACATTGCAAAATTACGATGCCCTGATGGAAGAACGGTTCCATTATAACTGGTCATCGCAATCTGCGGTTCAGGACCAAAGGGATGCAATCCATCGCCAGGGCTGGTGTTATTTCACAATGACGGGCTATTACAAAGACCAGCGTATTACGGGTCAGGGGCAAATGCCGTTCTATTACGGAATCAGCCAGACAAAACCCGCCTGGCTCGCTGTAAGGATCGGCAACCAGACTGAGTTGTATGATTCGGCCGGCGGGGCGTTAAAGAAGAACTCTTCCGGAATTATGACCGCGTATGGCCCGAATGCCTTATTTGCGGGATTGAATAAACCCTGGATGGGCCTTCACTGTATTGACAGTATCCGTCGGGATGCGGCCACGGCAGACATTTCATTTCAAACCCAGTTGCTGGCCGATACCGCTGCATCGAAAGTGACGCTTCTGCTGAAAGAGGGAAAAATTGAATATCTGCTGAATATGGAGCAGGATTGGATTGAAAAGATTACGTTTCTGGATGCATCGGGAAATGCCTGTGGCGAGATTGTTTTTGCATACATACAGACCAGGCCGGCAGTGGGCGATATCTCGATGCCGACAATACTGCCGAGTGCTCAAACCCCGATAAAGCAGACGGTGAACTGGCTTGTCAACCTGGCTTCGGAGAGCCTGTGAGAAGAATGAAGATGGTTGAAGAGGACAAATTGAAAGGACTGTTTGCACTGCTCTGGGCAGCAGCGACGGTCTTTTTCTGTCCATGCGCCCTCGCAGAGACTTCCTGCGATTTCAACGGTGATGGCATCGTTAACATCCAGGATTTTTCCATATTGTCAAAGTCCTGGAATAGGACTTTACCCTGGGGGCCGGATGGATTGCCGCCGCAACTGCTGGCGTACTGGCGTCTGGATATGAATGCCCAGGACAGCCAGTCATCTTTTGATGGCATGGTCTATGGTAATCCGTCGTGGGTTTCGGCGTCCGGGGCAAGAGTCGGTTCCGGAGCGATTTACATGGATGGACAGGATTATATTGCCATTGATGCGGATTCATTTCCAGTTCTGGATAGCTCGTTTACCATTGATGCATGGATTAAAACGACTGAAAATGATCAAAATCAAACGGTGATTTCCAAAGGCAGCAGCAGTTGGCGGCTTGGTGTTGAAGGGGGCACTCATAAAGCCTATTTTTCATGCCCGGGTCTGGCTGGCACTTCGTATCTTGTTGGTTCAACAATCCTGACAGATGGGATATGGCATCATCTTGCCGCGGTCTATGACCACGCAGACCAAAAACTATATCTCTATCTGGATGAGGTTCTTGACGCTCAGGCCGATGCCTCCGGATCGGTCAGTTGGAGCGACTATGACATCTGGATTGGAGGCGATCCCCGGCATCCGGAGGATGAAAATTGGTGGAGAGGTACACTGGACAATATTCGAATTTATAACTATGCCTTGTCTGCTAATGAGATTTTCCATCGCAAGACATGGCATGTGGATGGCAGCACCGGCAATGACAAGAGTAATGGGCAGGGCCGACCCTCAGCCTTTAAAACCATCCAGCATGCGATAGATATGGCAGATCCCGGAGATGTGGTTATGGTCTGGCCGGGAATTTATACTGAATCCATCAGTTTCCTCGGCAAGGCGATTACCCTCAGAAGTGCGGCTGAGCCGGCAGTTATTCGCAGCCCCGGTGATTATGCGTTTTGGTTTTATTTTGGTGAACAGGCCGATTCTGTGGTTGAAAATTTCATTATTCGGGACAGTATGGTTGGGGTATCCATCTCGTCAGGAAGCCCGACGCTTAAACAGATAACATTTGTCAACAATCAATATGGCGTGGATTCATGGGGCCACTCTTTCCCGATAATTCAGGGTTGTATTTTCTGGTATAACACCAGCAGTGATCTATATACTGAAGCCTTTGCGGCGAATATCAGCTATTGCTGTGTTCAAAGGGCCGTTGCGGGGGAAGGCAATATCAGCGAGGATCCATTATTTGCCGACCCTGCCAATAATGACTATCATCTTAAATCCATAAGCGGCAGGTGTCTACCAAACAATAATCCTGGGCAAAGTCCGGATATCTGGATTACGGATATAGTTCAAAGCCCTTGTATTGATGCGGGATTAGCTGCCCAGAATCCCATGCGGGAGGCTATGCCGAATGGCGGCCGTATCAATATGGGAGCTTATGGAGGCACGCCTTTTGCAAGTAAAAGTCCATGGCCCTTAAAAGCGGATACAAATATCAATGGACACGTTGATATAAAAGATTTACAATGCTTTAGTGTAAACTGGCTATTGACAGAGCCGTAAGCACGAGGAGTAATGGCGTAAATCAGCAAAGACAAGGTCGGAACCAAGTGAGTCGATTGCACAAAAAAGCCTTTACTTTAATAGAGCTGCTGGTGGTTGTGTGTATCATCAGTCTGCTGGTGGGTGTGCTTGTCCCTGCCCTGTCAAAGGTCAAACAGAAAGTTCGCTCTCTGGCATCTGCAACAAATCAAAGGCAAATTGCAGAAGGTGTTTTTTGCTATGCCGCGGATCAAGAGGATCGTTTTCCCGAGTCGGTGGCAAAATTGGGAAAAGGGACGGCCTGGAGCTGGCATGAGCCGACCGTGCTGGCCGGATTTCAAAAACAAACTCCCTCGTCGTACCGGTCTGTGGCTGCGTATCTGAAGGATTATATTGGTTCCTCCTCCACAATGTTCTGTCCTTCTTCGCCGGCCCAATACGCATTTGCTCAACAGGCATGGGAAGCAGGGGATGCCTGGGATAATCCTGCTCCCAATACTGCGATTGAAGACCCGCTATTTGGCAATTACTGTTTGTACTGGAATTATGTGGGCTATCTTGCTGAATATAAACGTCCTTTTATTGGACCCCAATCTGCTGGTGGAGACCGTCGTCAAAGCAAACTGTTAATCAGTGATTATTTTGGTTATGGCCATTGGCGGAATGAATTGGCTTACGGAACTCGTGAAGCCTTTGGAAGCTGCGAAAAAATTCCGTCTGCTTCGATAACTCCAGGCACTCCCGTTTCCTGTGATTTCTGGTCCAGACAGAATAGTGATGGTCAGCTTACCCCGGCGGCAATAGATATTCAGATTCGGGCGGGATATACGGATGGTCATGTAGAAAGCCTTTCTGTGTCAGGGATGACATTGATGAAGATATCGATCCGTCCCGATGGAACAATCCCATATCCCGATGCCATAAGCCCCGGCGGCACTTTTTATATTCCCCGTCAGTAGTATCTTATCGAACACCCGGAGTTATACTGGAATATTGGGGTGGAAAATAGAAGTTATTTTCAGGCCTGTGAAGAATATGCAACAATCCGGATACGTAATAACATTTCGTAATAATACTTTTTGGAAAAACAAATTATCGAAACGTTTTGAGGTTTGAGGCACCTTAATCTACAACAGCAAATGCGTTATTAGGAGTGTTGTGTGAAAATATCCGTAGGTAAGTACACTTGTGGGAAAGTTTACCAAATTATTAAGGAAAGATAAGGGTGATTTATGTACAAATTACTGATTATGGGGGCAGCAATAATCATTATCATGCCCTCGATAACTCCAGTAAGTGGGGCAGTGATCACGGTTTACACCAACAAGACTGATTGGGAAAATGCATTGAGTGGATCGTTTGTGACGGAAGATTTTTCTGACGACCAACTGAACATCGGGGTAAGTTTTGTGTCTACCGAATCCGGTCATATCAACCCTGCGGAGGAGTGCTATCAGGATGTCCTGGCGTCAACCAGTCAGAATGAGCCAAAAACCACATGGAGTTTTGCCTCTGAAATTATCGGATATGGGGGAAATTGGACGTTAGGCGGCCCCGGCGGGTCTGGAAACTATTTGCTGATTTACATCGACGATTTATCTCCTTATGTAGGGTTTATTTCAAATAGTTATGACGGTGAATTTTGGGGATTCATCTCGGATACACCCTTTACCTCAGTGCGGTTGGTCGGCGGAACGGGAAACCATCAGCAGAACTATCGTTTGGACGATATGGTTTACTCTCAATCGAATCAACTTATATGCCAGGCAGATATGAATTCTGATGGTATGATAAATATTATCGAGTTCGCCTATATTGCGGCAGAGTGGCAGACCGAAACGATGCCTGTCATGGGAGACTTAACCGGCGATGGGCAGGTTAATCTCGCTGACCTTGATATGCTGGCAAATGTTTGGCTGGAATTGTGCCTGCAATAATTTATCAGCAAAGAGAAATCGAAATTTAAGTGTTATTATTACATAGCCACTCAAACTGACCGATTTTAGGCCGCAAGGAGTTTCCCAGGCGGCGGATAACAGGTTTTTCATGACTGTATTTGACCACATCTTTGCATTCTCCTGTCAGACTATCTGGTGCATGGATTTTGTAAGAAAAGGATTTATATAACGGACTGTTCTGAACTTCGATGGAAGCATTTAGATCTTGCCAAAGAACGTGTGGTATTACCTCGAATAAAGACGGGGATATCAAGGGATTTACCCTTATGGCCGGAAACAATAGAGGCACTCAAAAAGATTCCAAAGAGAGGTAATCTGGTGTTTTATACTACTCGTGGCAATGCCTTCATAAGAACCGAACTCAGAAAAAAAGAGGATGGGAAAGAGCGGTATTCAAGCCTGAATATGATCTCGACTAAATTCTCACGGCGGAGTAAAAAATCAAAGTAAACAGTTCCCGCGGGGACGGTTTTTTATGCCCTTAGGCGTATGGCTGCAACGATAGCAGCTCACTCCGGGGAAATCTTTGCAGTGCAACGATTTCTCGGGCACGCAGACTTACAGATGGCCACACGTTATGTGCATGATGTATCAAAACAGATAAATGAAGTTATTGTAAAAAATGGTATATTCAGCATTTCGAATACTGTGAATAAACAAGCAGCTATCCTGTCTGGAAGGGACTATCAGGTACGCGGCGGTGGGCATCGCGCCAGAGATGAGGGAGTTGGCCGGTCAGTTCTTTGAAGGCTCGTCGCATATTGGTTGTGGAGTTGAAGCCCGCGCGTACAGCGATGGTGTCCAGCGGCAGGTTGGTATCAATCAGGAGGGCGCGGGCGGTATCGAAGTGGGCATGGACAATTTCATCATGAATGGACCGTCCCAGGGTTTTCTTGAATTTCATCTGGAGGGACCGTTTGCTGATGCACAGGTGGCCGGCGATGTCATCCACCTGCATCGCCTGGCTGCTGTTATCGTGGATGTATTTAAGGGCCTGAACCATGTCGGGGTCATCGACAGCAAAAATATCCGTTGAGCCGCGGCTTTTGACCTCGGCCGGCTGCATGCGAATACATTGGCCATGAAGGATTTCGCGTCCCGAAATGATGGCATCCAGCAGGACGGCGGCATCATATCCGGCTTTGTTTAGATTGAACGAGATACTGGATAACGGCGGGTCACAAATGGTGCAAACGGCTTCATCGTTGTCCACACCGAGGATGGCGATATCTTCAGGAATGGCCATGCCGGCTTCACGGGCAGTATTGATGAGATAACATGCCAGAATGTCGCAGCTGACCAGAATGGCGATGGGTTTGGGCAATTGCTTGAGCCAGTCCACCAGGCCCTGCTGACCGCGATTCAGGGTCATGCCGATCCAGAGCTGGTTAAATGGAACGAGGTCGTTGGCCAGAGGAATCTGGCCGCCTTCATAAATGTGCAGTTTACGGCCGTCAGCACTGACATAGCGTGAAAAATGATTCATGCGTTCCAGGGACCATCGTGCCTCGGTCAGACCGAAGAATGCAAAATTCGTAAATCGTCTTCGGACAAAATATTCATAGGCCGTTTGGGCAACCTTTTCAGAGTCAGCACTGATATAGGGCAATGAATGCATGGTCTGGAGAGTGGAAAAGGCGACGGCTGGCATGCCGATATCGAGGATTTGCTGGGCTTTCGTGGACGTTTGAACACTGACAAAGGCCCCTTTGCAGTTCCGTTTTTTGAGAAATGCCAGGGATTCAAGTGAACTGTCCGGCCAGACGATTAACTGCCAGTTTGTTGCGGCTTTGACATAATCAGTAATTCCGGACATGATTTTCTGGGTATTTTGAGTGATGCTGTTGTGGACAAACGCGATTTTTGTCTTTTCTTTCATGGACCTGTCCGACCTGGATTACATTCGACCCTGTCTGTATTTGCTATGTGATGCTGTGTAACATGTTTGCGACAACTTGTCAAGACCTTCGGTCAGGGCTGAGCACATGGGAAGTTAAATATAATGGTTAATATATGTCCGATAATTGCGCGATAAAGCGGTTATTTCTGCGCAACATTGCCTTATTTTGGCGCATCTGTTTGGGCATAATGGAGAATGGAAAATTTCATACACGGAGATACGGCTATCCTTGAGGCCCCGTGGGGTATAGTGCCTTATGGGTGCAATTTACGATGTGCAACGCATTGAATTGAGAGGAGAGGTAAAATGAACAAATTGGGTGCATGTAAATTATTGGCTGTGATGTTGTTGGTTTCAGTTGTTTTGTCAGGCATCTCACAGGCCGGGGTTGTTATTCCAGCAACTCAGGGTAAAGCGATCCAGTACAAGAGTGATTCCGGTGTCTGGGTTTCCGAAACCCGCCTGAAAACCCGCACAGCCGGGGTTTGGGACGATGATCCGGCGCTCAATACACTGGATGCCAACAAATCTTATCTTCAGTTTGATCTGTCAAATCTCTACGCAGCAAATCCCGGCCTCCAGGGTAATATTACCAGTGCAACACTAACCATTTACGCCATTACCGATGCCAAATCGTATGTCGTCAGCGGCTTGAAGGATGGCGGCAATGAGGCGTGGAGTGCGAATACAATCGACTGGTTTTCGGCTCCGGGCAATGATACAGCCAGCGGTACAGCACTGCTTGCCGATCAGACGGTTGGGCTGTACACCGTCAATCCGACAGTGGCCAATGGGGCGGCGACTCAGGATGTGACTGCATTTCTGAATACCGACACCGATGGCCTGGTGAGTTTTATCTTCACGGCCGGCGGGACGACGTATATGTATAATGTGCTGGAAGGTTCCTATTACAATGCAGACTATGTGCCTGTGCTGACGGTGGAAGTGCCGGAGCCGGCAAGTCTGGTGCTGCTTGGATTGGGCGGACTGGCAATGCTGAAAAAACGCCGCTAACTCCCGACAATAATATAATTTGAGTACCGGGATTGAGTTGCGATTCAGATAAGCCACGAATCGCCTAAAGCAGGATAGGAGCTTTAATTGTGCATGATTTGTACGCTGCGATCGGCACAGGAGGATTGGTTGCGCTGAGTTTGTGAAGATACTGCCAAAATGAAGTCGTATCTTTATACGATATATAATGAGGAGACAAGACATGAAGAAATTATGTTTCTTGACGGCAGGTTTATTAACATTCTTGCTTGTATTCAATTCGATTGCCCAGGCGGGCAGGACGGTTTCTATTAAGGCCTCTCAGGGCAAAGCAGCCGACTGGCGAACCCCGGACACGGTTATGGGCAATACCACCCAATTGATGACCCGCAGTGTATCGGGCAGCAATGACTGCAAAAAATCATGGCTGCAATTTGATTTGACTTCCTTATATGCGGAAGACTCCAGTGTTCCGGGGAATATTCTTGATGCCAGGCTGACTTTTTATGGCGGAAAGTCTGAGACGGGAGCCAAAAGCTATGTGGTCACCGGCCTCAATGATGCGGCCGGACTGGAAGACTGGATTGCGTCGGCATTGACGTGGAATAATGGTCCGGCCAATGATATTAACAGCGGTACCGGCTTAATTTCTTCCCTGACGACCTCGCTGTACTCGACATCAATTCCGGTTCCCGTACTGGATGTCATGTCGGAAACGCCCGAGGCCAATCGTGCGGCGCTGGCGGCATTTCTGAATACCGACACAGACGCCAAAATCACCTTTATCTTTACTGCCGGCAGCACGACTTACCTGTGGAATGCCGGGCAGCCTCTGGAGCCGGTGCTGACATTGACTTATGCATTAGGAAAAAATCCTGATAAGGCTCATAATCCCAATCCGGCGGATCAGGCGATTGTGGAAACTGATTTGGCATCATTATCGTGGACGAATCCGGAACCCAATTCCCCCGGCGGCATTTTGACCTGCGACGTGTATCTGGGAACGGAACCCAATGTTCTGACAATGGATAAAAAGACATTGTCTGCGGGCGCTGTCTCAGTCGCTATCAATACGACAAATTTCCCAAAATACGGCATCTTAGGCAATCAGAAAACGTATTACTGGAAAGTGGACGTTCATGACAGCAGTTCACCGGATGTAATTAACGGGCAGATGTGGAGCTTTTTTACCAATAATAATGCCGCTCCGATAGTGGACGCCGGTCCCGACCAGGTGGCGTGGCTGGGCAAAAGCGGCACCCCCGGGCAGGAACTTATTGTGCTCAATGGAACCACCTCGGATGACAATCTGCCAACCCCTGTATATACAGTTGCATGGAGCCAGCTTAGCGGGCCAGCGGTCACAATCAGCCCGAATGATACGGACGATACCTCAGTGGCTGTTACTGTCCGCGGCACTTATGTCTTTGAGCTCAAAGCCGATGACGGCAACCGGCAGGCAACTGATACGGTTCAGATTATTGTCGGAACCGATTCCTGTGATGCCTCGCACATGAGCACAGGCCAGCCATACGACGTGGGCGACCAGAATCAGGATTGCATCGTGAACCTGCAGGATTTTGCGGTATTGATTTCCGCCAACTGGCTGGATTGTACCGATACGTTAACGGACTGTGTTAAATAGAGCCAAGACGGGATTGATATCCAGCCTGAAGACGATATTTGTTGAGTGTGTTGCCCGATGGGTATCTGAGAACAGGCGATTGAGTCTACGAGGAGATATAAAATGAAAAAAATATATTTATTATTTGTGATAGCAATTTCAGCCAGCGTGGTATTCGGTGAGAGTGTCAGCTTTACGGCCAATGTCAGTTGCAGGACGGAAGGTGCAAGCTATGTGGATACCAACCGGTCTGATCCAAGCAAGCTTTCCGTTCGCAGAACGTCCAACGGCAACAAGTCCTGGATTAAATTTACGGGACTGGAATCGGTTGATACCGCCAGGCTGAAGACCGCTACGCTGACGATTGCTTTGCAGGAAGACAAGGCGGGTGCTCAAAGCTGTGATGTGTCATACGTCAATGACGATTGTCAGGACAATATCAATTGGGCCGAAACACAAATAACCTGGAACAATGCTCCCGGTAACGATCCCGGCAGCCTTGCAGCTTTGGATTCGACAAAGACCACCTTGCTTTCGACAGTGAGTTTTACCAACGGCGTTGCCGGCCAGACATTTGATATTGATGTACTGGCCGTCCTTCAGACGGATACAGACGGTATCGTTCAGTTTGTTTTGCATAACTCGCCGAATTTATTGAACTTTGCCACCCATGACAATTCAGTTGTGACGCGACGGCCGGTGCTGAACATAGTCTATTATCCAATCGGAGCCGACGAGCCGTCTCCGGGCGTCGATGCGGTGGTGGAAACATCGCTGCCGGCCTTGTCATGGACGCTGCCGGAACCGAATGTGCCGGGAACGCCAATCTATTGTGATGTGTATCTGGGGACGCTGCTGCCGGGTCAGACCGAACCCAACCGGCCGCAGATGGATAAAGTGACGCTGGGCAATAACGTCAGTACGGTTGCGATTAATACGACGAATTTCCCCGCCTTTGGGGCCCTGATGGATAAAACCACTTATTACTGGTTTGTCGATTGCCATGATTCTAGCAAGGTCCCGAGTCTCATTCCGGGCGAACAGTGGAGTTTCTCGACGTATAACAATGAAATCCCTGTGGTTGAAGCAGGGACCAATCAGACGCTCTGGGGTCTGCCCTCGGAAGTTATCCTGGATGCGACAGTGACCGATGACGGGATGCCGGTTCCTGCCAAATTGACATATTCCTGGACGCAGATTTCGGGCCCGGCTTCGGCGGTGATTCATTCTCCGACCACCGAAGATACAACGGTTGCCATCACGGAAAAGGGTGACTATCAGTTTAAGCTGACTGCCAGCGATGGTGAAAAAGAAAGCTCAGATTCGCTTCGAATTGTGGTCGGGGAGACATCCTGTGATGCGTCCCACATTGAGACGGGAGCCGCTTACAATATCGGCGATCAGAATCAGGACTGCATCGTGGATTTGGCTGATTTTATGATTTTGATTGCAGCCGACTGGCTCAATTGTACCGATACTCTGGAACTGTGCGGCAGCTAAATACTGCCAGGGTAAGATTGAGTGCATAATAAGCGGAGGGTGTAAAAATACAGGAATGCAAAACCTGTGGTGTGTCAATTTAACTAAAGGATTGAAATATGAGAAACAAGAATCAAAGACACGCATTTACACTGATTGAGCTGCTGGTGGTGATTGCCATTATAGCACTGCTGCTGTCGATTCTGATTCCCGGGTTGAAAAGGGCCAAAGATTATTCCAAACGGGTGGTTTGCGGGACACGGCTCAAACAGATCGGCACGGCAATGAAGCTGTATTCGGATGCGTTCAAAGACTATCTGCCGGATGAGCTTGATTTGTCCAGTCCGCCCAAAGCCGAGACGCATCGCTATACCCTCTATCGCGATAATCTCCGATATGCCAGCGGAAGACTCAAGCCGCTTCGATTCGCCTATTTGTATGAACTGGATTATATTGATGTGCCGGAGATTTTTTACTGTCCGGGTAATCGGCTGGACGGATACAAGTATGAATCGTATGTCAAGCCGGGGCCATGGGGATTTCTGCCGCAGGACTATAATGCCGCCAGCGGAAGCAATCAGTGGGTGCGGATGGGATTGACTTACTACCCGGTAGAGAGAAATGCCAAACTCAATTCATCGACCCATGCTCCGCAGGAAATGGCGACCAAATATATCCGGCTGCATCCAAGTCTGCCTTATACCGCGGATATTATCCATAATCGTCCTACGATCAGCCATCAGAATAACAAGCTTTATGGTCTGAATGGATTGTACAGCGACGGTCATGTTGCATACTGCAACGATCAGGCAGTTTTTAATGAGCTCAGAGATCCAGCCGGCCGGGATATTTGGACGACGCTGGATGCCGGAGGTTTCGATTTAGGATTTTACAGCACTGCCATCTATACCGTATTTCGCGCCATGGGCCCTTAATCAGAATGAGCCGAGGACCGAACAGCGGCAATCTGGTTGTTATATCGATGGACTAAATCGGAATTATTCCTGGTCAAAACAAACGATACCTACCGGTCCCGCTTTAAAATATCTGGTTCGACGCGGCTAAATACAACCGCTTCAACCATTTGCTTGTTTGCTCGCGAAATAATCATACCCGTTGGGTATATCAGGCTCAATAGCTATGGGATTCAGGCAATGATAAAATGTTTCTGGTATTTTGCATGGTTGGTC